>NZ_JBJQOQ010000002.1:0-367157 GCF_046036945.1 Brevibacillus sp. B_LB10_24
AGCCAACATCGGCAAAAGAAACAACCAGTCCTTTTGTCATATCCCTCATCATCTGTTAACCTCCATGATCCAATATAAAGCAGCTCAAAAGGGGATTGATGTACAATTCACAGAAGAAGCCTACACCTCCAAGGCCAGTTTTCTGGATCGCGATCCCCTCCCCCCCTATGAACAAGGAATCACATATCGGTTCTCCGGAAAAAGGATCAAACGCGGCGTATATAAGAGTGGGAAAGGCTTGGTAAATGCCGATCTGAACGGTGCAGCCAAAATCCAGCGAAAAGTAGTCCCAACCGCTTCGGCTCATGCGATAGAGGGGTTGGACGGTACTCAGTTCGTCAACGTGTCAACTCCTCTGGTGTTACACATTCGGTATTTTGAGATTGTTACACCAGAAACCCCCACTTCAACCAGAGCCTCAGCGATGGTAAGTGGCGGGAGTATTCATACGGAGTGTTTGGGATTTGTGCTGTTGACGGACAATTCCTTTGGCAACGGAATGAGATGGGTATCGGTCGCGCCTTCAAAAAATAACGAAACGGCCATTGTCTTTGTCAAAGCGGATACGGCGGAAAAGCTGGAGCGCGTGGGCAGCCAGGCTGCCAACCATGTGCTGCTTGTGCTGCAGACAGACGATTGCCAACGGGATTACGAGATGATGAAAGCCAAGGGTGTTCAATTCTTTGGCGAGCCAAAGACGGTTCCCTGGGGGATCGAAGTGGTCTTTGAAGACCTGTACGGCAATCGATATGATTTGCTTCAGTACAACGGGATGTGATATGTGCGCCGCTCATTTGCTGGGGGCGTACTCTTTTACCTGAATAAGAATAAATGAAACGTTTCATTTTTGCAGTTTAACTGTTGTGAATATGGTAAAAATTTAAAATAATATATTGAAATGAAAGCGCTAACGATTTATACTGATGGCAATGAAACGTTTTACTCCAGGTAAAGCGGCATAATTGAATAACAAAAACAGGATCGATCCCCTATTTTTGCAAGTAAAATGAAACGTTTCATTACGAGGTGATCTATGACGTCCACAATAAAAGATGTAGCTGCGGCGGCAGGAGTCTCGATTGGTACGGTCTCAAAAGTGATCAATAATTCCGGTTACGTCAGTGACAAGATTCGAGAGCGAGTCCTCTTGACCATCTCGCTGTTAAACTACAAGCCCAACGCCGTTGCGAGAAGTCTCAAACAGGCAAAGACGAACATGATCGGGATGGCTGTTGAGGACATATCCAATCCGTACATGACGAAAATCATGAAGTCGGTGGAAGACGTCGCAAATGAAATGGAGTACAGCCTGATTTTTTGTTCGCACAACAACAACCCGGAACAGGAAAGGAAGGCGCTTGAGTGGTTGATCGAAAAGCGGGTAGACGGAATTGTCATGGTGCCGACCGGCAGGAAGCTGGATGAGCTGATCGTGCCGAATACGATTCCGGTCACGCTCGTGGACCGCAGGGTTGAGAATTCCCGCTTTGATACCGTGGTCCACGAGAATATCAATACTTCTATTACACTGGTGCAGCATTTGTATTTCCACGGATTTCGCAAACTGTTGTTTATCCATGGAGCGCTGAGCAATTCGGTCGAAGTGGAAAGGCATGAAGGGATTGCAAGAGCGGTTGAGCTATTGGGGTTGGATGCTCAGGCACAAGCCTTTCTGGAAGTCGGCGTCCAGATCGAAGCTGTTTCAACGGCTGTTCGGGAAAAATTGGAGAAGGATGGCCTTCCGGATGGCATATACGCCACAAACCGCATCGCCCTTGCCGGGACGATCAGGGCTCTGTGGGAGATGGAAGTGAATGTCCCGGAAGATGTGGGGGTTGTGGGATTTGGCGATATCGACGAGTACGGCATATTGCGTCCCCGGTTTACGATAGCGAAAGAAGATCCTTATGAAGTCGGAAAAATAGCGGCTGAGATCTTGTTTGAGCGAATTGAAACCGACAGGCATATCCATCAGCCCAAGGAGTTTTTGGTAACGCCCAAATTCATCATCGGAACCTCTTGCGGCACGCACACTCGCTAAAGGTGCCGTACGCCGCCAGAGGTTTCATTAGATAAAAAAATGAATGGAGGGTCAATGATATGAAAAAAATAATCAGCTTGCTCGCAGCTTTCGCTTTGGTCGGATTGCTCGCGGCTTGCAGTTCGGGCCAGAGCACGGGGACAAGCGCTGGATCCGGCAGCGCCCCATCCGACAACAATGCTTCTGCCGGCGCCGAAAACGGAAAACTGAAGGTCGGGATGTCCAACTCGGTTCTCAGCATCGACTTTTTCGTAGCGCTGAAGCAAGGAGTGGAACAGGGAGCGGAGAAGAACGGATTTGAACTGATTAATACCAATGCAAACGGGGACGCGGCCAAACAGGTTTCCGATATCGAAGACATGATTCAAAAAGGCGTGAACGTCATTATCGTCAATCCGCAGGATGTCGATGCCATCGTGCCGGCGATCGAAAAAGCCAATCAGGCCGGCATACCCGTGATCGCGCTTGACCGGGGGGCATCAGCGGGGACACTGCTCTCTTTTCTGGAGACAGACAACGTCGAAATGGGACGCAAAGCGGCAGACTATATCGCCGAGAAATTGAAAGAGAGGCATGGGGATTACGTCGGCAATGTCGTCGAATTGCAAGGGCTGCTGGGATCAACGGCTGCGCGTGACCGCGGCAAGGGATTCAACGAACAAATCGAACAAAAGTATCCGAATATTAAGATTATCGCTCGCCAAGCGGCTGATTTTAACCAGGAAAAGGCGTTAAATGTCATGACGAACATCTTGCAGGCCAACCCGCAAATTGACGCTGTGTTTGGCCACAATGACGACAATACGGTAGGAGCGGCAAATGCGATTGACCAAGCTGGCCGATTTAAACCGCTGGAGGATAAAGAGCATATCATCATCATTGGGATCGACGGCACCCGTCAAGCCGTGCAGGCGATCAAAGACGGACGCATCGATGCGACGATCTCCCAGGTCCCTATCGAAATGGGCGAGATGGCGGTCGATTACGTCAAGCAGGCCTTGATCGAGAAGAAACAGGTTGAGGCGCATACCTATACCCGTAATTTCCTGGTGACGAAGGAGAATGTGGATACGGAAAAATTATGGGCCACGGAATTAAAGAGCAACTGACGCGGGAGGATCTGTGATGGAGAAGGCAGCTCTGCTGAAGATGACCGGGATCTCCAAGGCATTCCCCGGTGTGAAAGCTCTGGACAATGTTGACTTCAGCATTAGCGAGGGGGAGGTTGTCGGTCTGCTCGGGGAAAATGGAGCAGGAAAATCGACCCTGATGAAAATTTTAAGCGGGATTTACACGCCGGATGCGGGCGATATCTGGTTGGAAGGAAAGAAAATCGTGCTGCGCGGCCCCAAGGATTCGCAGAGGGCAGGGATCAGCATCATCCACCAGGAATTGAATCTGCTGCCCCATTTAACGGTTGCGGAAAACATCTTTATTCACTCACTGCCGCGAAAGGGATTTTCCTTGGACAAGAAAAGGCTGTTTCTGGATGCCGAACGCCTTCTCGGCGAGCTTGGGTTTGACATAAATCCCAAGGCGGTTATCGACGATCTGACTGTAGGCACGCAGCAGATGGTCGAGATCGCCAAGGCGCTCTCTTTTCAATCGAAAGTGATCATCATGGATGAGCCGACGTCGGCGATAACCGAGCAGGAAACAGCCAAGCTGTTTGAAATCATCCGTTCCTTAAAGGAAAAAGGCATTGCGATTATCTACATCTCTCACCGGATGGAAGAAATATACGAGATCTGTGACAGAGTAGTGGTGCTTCGCGACGGATGCAATGCCGGCGGCGGGCTCTCCAAGGAGCTCAAACCGGATCAGATCGTAAGCATGCTGGTCGGAAGAGAATTGACGCAAATTTTCCCCAAGAGACAGGGAACAGTCAGTCAGGAAGTGGTTTTGGAGATCAAGAATTTGGGACGGAAGGGCGTCTTTGAAAACATCTCTTTCCAATTGCATAAAGGGGAAATTCTCGGGTTTTCCGGGCTGATGGGTTCCGGACGGACTGAATTGATGGAGACTATCTTCGGCGTCGAGCCGATATCGGGCGGAGAAATCTGGATCGACGGCAAGCAGACTAAAGTCAGATCAACCCGCGATACCATATCGCAAGGCTTTGCGCTGGTGCCGGAGGACCGCAGACAGCATGGAATGATCGGCAATTTTTCCGTCACCCATAACATTACCCTAGCCACCTTGAAGCGATTTGCCGGACGATTCCGCAAAGTAAGCGCAAGGCGGGAGAGGGAAGCGGCAGATCGGCACATATCCGAGCTGCGGATCAAATCACCTCACGGCGGTACGGTCATATCCAATCTGAGCGGCGGCAATCAGCAGAAGGTCATCATCGCAAAATGGCTGGAGTCAAAGCCGCGCATTCTCATCCTGGATGAACCGACCCGCGGCATTGATATCGGCGCCAAATCGGAGATTTACCAGATCATCCAACAGCTGGCGTCACAAGGCACCTCCATCATCATGATCTCATCGGAGCTGCCGGAGGTGATCGGCATGAGCGACCGGATACTGGTGATGGCAGACGGCAGGATTACCGGCGAGTTTACCCGTGAGGAGGTCACGCCGGAGAAGATTATGCTGTGTGCGACAAAAGGGGGGGAAGTATGAGCAACCAGGGTGCATCCTTACATGAATCCTCTGTTGAAGCAGTGAAAAGAAAAGAGGAGCAAAAAAGCAGCTTTCTCTCGCTGCTGCTAAAAAATAAAGTACTGATTGCCTTGCTGCTGCTCTGCCTGTTTTTTTCGATGGCAACGGAACAGTTTCTGCGGATCGACAACATCCTGAACATCTTCTTGCAAAGCGCCATTATGGGCGTGGTGGCCATCGGGATGACCTATGTGATTATTACAGCGGGGATCGACCTGGGCGTCGGATCAGTGGTCGCCGTTTCCGGTATGTTTATCGCAGGCATGGTTCAATCAGGCATGCCGCTGATCGTCGCCGTCCTGGTCGGCTTGCTGGTAGGTACGGCTAGCGGCGTGATAAACGGGTTCTTCATTACGAGATTTAATATGGCGCCGTTCATTGTCACGCTGGGGATGATGGCTGCGGCCCGTTCTGTGACCTTGGTCTATTCGGACGCCCAAACCATCTCTGTCTATAAAGACCCGACTCTGCAATTTCTCCGCATGGGTCAAATTGCCGGCATTCCGGTGATGATCCTGATTACGGTCGTCATGTTCCTGGCGGCTCACTACGTATTGTCCAACACCGTGTTCGGCCGCCATGTTTACGCGATTGGCAGCAACAAGAAAGCGGCCGAGCTCTCCGGGATAAATGTCAAACGCGTCCAAATGATGGTCTATATCATCGCCGGCACTCTGGCTGGCCTCGGCGGCTTGATGATGACAGCCAGGCTCGGCTCGGGAACGCCTTTGGCAGGTTCAAACCTGGAGCTGATGGCAATTGCCGCCGTGGTGATTGGCGGTACCAGTCTCTCCGGCGGCAGAGGGACGATTTTTGGCACCTTGGTAGGGGTTCTCTTGATCAACGTCTTAAACACCGGGATGAATCTCATGAATATCTCCTCGCACTATCAAGGATTGATCATGGGAATTGTCATTATTTTTGCCGCACTGATCGACTCTGTAAGCAACAAAAAAGCAGGGTGACAAAACATGCTGAATAAACGGAGGGAACACAGATGAGCCAAGAGGTGAATGTGATGAAAAAGTTTATTAACGATCCGGAAAAAGTCGTAGATGATATGTTGGAGGGATTGCTGCTCGCGCATTCCGATCAATTGAAGAGCGTCAGAAGCGACAACCGTGCGCTGGCCAGAATCGATGCTCCTGTACGGGGAAAGGTGGCCATCGCGACAGGCGGCGGCTCCGGTCATCTGCCCTTGTTCCTCGGCTACGTGGGCAAAGGAATGCTGGACGGGGTAACGGTAGGGGATATTTTTGCCTCTCCCAGTTCCCAGCAAATGCTGGATGTGACGAGAGCCATACATGGCGGAGAGGGAGTGCTGTACATCTACGGGAACTACGGCGGGGACGTGATGAATTTCGATATGGCTGCAGAATTGGCCGATCTGGAAGGGATCCGCGTAGAAACCGTTGTGGCGACAGATGACGTGGCATCCATGCCTGCCGGATATGAGCACCAACGGCGCGGTGTGGCAGGCATGTTTTATCTGTATAAACTGGCTGCTGCCAAAGCGGAACAAGGGGCCAATCTGGATGAGGTAAAGCGCATCGCCGAAATGGCCAATGCGAACGTCCGCACCATGGGCGTTGCACTGACGCCCTGCATCCTGCCGGCGGTCGGACGTCCGACATTTACGATCGGAGAAGGCGAGATGGAGATCGGCATGGGGATTCACGGCGAGCCTGGGATTCAGCGCGGAAAGCTGGAAACAGCCGACGAAGTCGCAAAATCCCTGGTGACGGCGATTCTGGCCGATTTGCCGATCGAGCAGGGCGAGGATGTTTCCGTGCTGATCAATGGATTAGGAGCCACGCCTCTGGAAGAACTATACATTATCTACAGAACCGTGCATAAACTTTTGGAAGAAAAAGGGATACAAATTTACAAGCGCTATATCGGCGAGTTTGCCACTTCGCTGGAAATGACCGGCCTTTCCGTGTCCATATTGCGTCTCAACGATGAACTGCGCGAGCTGCTGGATGCGCCTTTCCATACGCCCTTCTATACGCAAAACGAACTGTAAGTCTAACAAAAGAGACAAAGGTGGAAAGAGATGTGAAAGAAACGCTGACGTTGGCTGACATGCGAAATATTTTAACCGAGATTACCAGGCTGATGGACGAACAGAAAGATTACCTCTGCCAGCTCGACGGAGCGCTGGGCGATGGTGACATCGGCTTGACGATGTCCAAAGGATTCCGGGCCGTCACGGAAAATCTGCCCAACATTCCGGATGAGAACATCGGCATTGTCTTGATGCGAAGCGCGCTTGTGATGGGGGAAACGGTAGCATCCACGATGGGAACTTTAATGGCGTCTGCATTGATTCGCGGGGGAAAGGTGATGCAGGGAAAAACGGAGTTACATGTGGAGGATCTGTACACCATGACCAGTGCGATGGTTCAGGCTTTCATGGAGCGGGGCAAGGCGAAGGTCGGAGACAAGACGATCCTCGATTCCGTCGTTCCCGCGATGGATGCATTGGAAGCAGCACACCAGGCGGGCAAGCCGTTAAAGGAAGCGATCAACGATGCTTATGCGGCAGCAGAAGACGGTGCAAAGCGCACGATCGGGATGCAATCCCGTCACGGCCGGGCTGGCAGGTATCTCGAACGCTCAATCGGACACCAGGATCCGGGAGCTACTGTGGGGGCGCTCTTTTTCAAAGGTTTTGCCAACTATGTTAATAGCCAGCCAGGCACCTGAATAAGGAGACAAAAGGGAGGAGGAATCCTCCCTTTCCGTTTTCACGTTGATAAGCGGAACATGCTGGTTGGTGGCATCAATATTTGATTTGGCTTATAATACAGTTTGGTATTTTTAATGTAGGTATCGTGTATCTAGAACAAAAGGAGCGGCATCTGATGCTGATTACACAAAATGATAACAAATCAACCGAAAAAGATTAGTCTGGCTACGCTTCTTACTGGCTTAGTCACTTTATCGGTTGTTTTGACATTATCCATTGTTCTCCTTGCCTCCTATAAATCGAAAAAACAATCGCTAATCGACACGATACTCATCTTAAACTATTCAAGCGCAGTGAAGATGAGCCAGACCATTGACTCTCTGTTTACATCTATGCGAAGCAGCTTGCGTTACTCGGCAAGCATCTTATCGAAATATACTCCCGCTTATAGAGATGACGCAGTACATTCTAATTTAGAATTGCTTCGACATAGCAGTAACTACTTTAACTCTTTAGTTGTGGTGGATGAAACCGGAGTTGTTCGAGCTGTGTCAGCAGAAACCGACAACATCGCCGGCAATCATATTTCAACGAGAGAAGCAAAGAAGGCCCTGGCTTCGAAGAAACCCTACGTCTCCCATCCCTACATCACCACGAATACCAAACGTCTGATCGTATTCATGAGCGAACCGATCTTCGATATGGATGGAATATACCGCGGTTTTATTGGAGGATCGATCTATCTACAGGAAAACAACATATTGAATATGATCTTTGGAAGCAATCCAACAGAAAAAACAGGTTCGTCTTTTTACATCGTGAGCTCCAATGGTCATTTGCTGTTCCATCGCGACAAAAGCCGGTTAGGTGAGGATCTCAGCGCCGATCCAGTCGTTCGCTTGCTGAATCTAGGTAAAAGTGGACTTGAACAAGTGGTCGACTTAAGCGGAGAGGATGTACTCGCTGGATACGTGAAGGTTCCGGGAAATTGCTGGGGTGTAGTAGTGGTCTCGCCTATCAGTGTGGTCAATAAGCAATTATACGATCATATCCAAACCATTCTGTTGTTTTTGCTGCCTCCATTCGCGTTATTGGTGCTGTTGGTCGTATGGCTTGCACGCAAACTGGCGAGACCTATTGTGGACCTGGCTGACCTTGTGAGCAAAATCGGAAGCGAAGACGTCCAACTTCCCGAAGAAAAGCAACATTGGAACAGAGAAGCCAATTTGTTAACAGAAGCCATTCGGTACGCATTTCTGGACATAAAAAAACGGACCGATCAATTGACACTTGATGCAATGACCGATCTATTAACAGGTTTGCCAAACCGCAGAACGTTGGAAACGATTATGCTGAAATGGATTCAGGAGCAAACCCCTTTTTCTATCATTATCATGGATATTGACAGATTTAAATTCATTAATGACACATACGGCCATCCTGCCGGGGACGAAGTGTTAAAGCATTTCGCGAATATGATTACCCAGTTAGTCCGACCGGATGATATCTGCTGCCGTTTTGGCGGTGAAGAATTTATTGTTCTTCTCGCGAATGCTGATGTGAATGATGCTTACAAGACAGCCGAACGAATTCGAACCAATCTGGAAAAAAGCGACACACCTATTGGCCAGCCGATTACCGTCTCTCTCGGCATCGCAAACTATTCTTTACACTCCGGTTCGGTGGAAGAGCTGATACATACAGCTGACAAAGCTTTGTATCAGGCTAAGGAATCGGGGAGAAACCAGACTATTGTTGCGGATCAGCAAGAGTCTAGTCTGTAAATCTGGCAAGGTAGCGAGGCAGGCAAGCCGGCGAATCGGATCGCCAAGCCGAAAAAGGTCGGGACAGGAGCTCGACCTTTTTCGGCTTGGCGTTTCCCTTATCGCTCAAAGCTCATGAAAAGCTTGTTCTAATGCTCAACAGCTTGTCTTAACAGAACAGACGCCTTTTCGGAATCAATTCCTCTAACGAGTGCAAGTTCGCTGATGAAAACTTGTTGGGCGTGATCCAGCATAATACGTTCTCCCGTTCCCAGCACCTTCTGCTTGCTGATCCACAGCAATTCCCGGATTACTTCGGCCGCCGCGTGTATATCTCCGCTTTTCAACTTATCAGTATTGATCCGATAGCGCAGGTTGGCATTTGTCAAGATATCTGGCTCACCTTCATGAAAACTGGCGAGAACATCTTCCATCACCCTGAAGTCGACAATTTGACGGATGCCCAGAGAGGATATTTTTTCGACAGGAACCATGATATGAAGTTCTCTCAACAGCATATTTAAAACATAATAAAGATGGTGTTCACCCAGAAAGTCCTTTTCCTCAATCGCCTCAATGATGCCTGCACCATGAATCGGGTAAAAGATCTTGTCGCCGACTTGAAACATACCTACACCTCCTGCTATAAGTATAACATACTTTTTTCGGATAACAAAAATTATTAATTTTACCATGTGCAATTTAATGTTGTCAACGATATAATTTGTTGGTAATATACCTATTGTAAAATTTTTTTTACTGTAAAAATGAAGCTGGTTGTAATATGCTGTATCAAGACAGTTCGAAACCATCCTGTCTATAAACAAAACTATGGGGGAATGAAAATTGAACAGAGGGACGACACCAACAAGCGGTCTATCGGAAGGAGGAGCGATTCCGTACCTGTCGATAGACAAGACTACCAAGAAGCTGATCGTATTGGCAGCGAGTTTTATCGCGGCGTTAATGGTAGCCAATATCGTCGCGATCAAGGTGGTCGACGTGGGGTTCGCCAATGTAACGGCAGCTATTTTCTTTTATCCGATCACTTTTGTGATGGCGGATACGATCTCGGAAATCTGGGGAAGGAAGGTAGCTCGGCGGGCGATCTGGACAGGCTTATGCATGAACCTGTTCATGGTTGGGGTGTTTACCCTTGTCATTCACATGCCGTCAGCACCTTATTTTGAAAATCAAAAGGAGCTGGAGATGGTCTTGGGCGGCGTACCGAGAATGGTGCTTGCCTCTTTGGTCGCGTATTCCATCAGCCAAAACATCGATATTTACTTATTTACTACGCTGCGTGAAAAGACAAACGGAAAATATCTGTGGCTGCGCAGCAATGTCTCGACGATCATCTGTCAGCTGTTGGATACAGCGGTTTTCTTCATCGTAGGCTTCTGGGGGATCATGCCGGTATCTGAAATGTTCCTGGCTACCTCAACAGAATTCAGCGTCAAGGTAGCGATGTCAGTAATCGGCACACCGTTTATATATCTGCTGGTTAAATGGGCAAGAAGGTAAGTCGAATAGACGAAAGAACAAGCTCGCTCTGGGAAAAAGAGCGAGCAAAAACGGGCCGCGCTGTTAGCCGGCTTGCTGGAGAGGTGCTGACTGCTTTCCCGGCATTCCCGCAGGCCGCTGAACGAAGGGTCTTCTCGCATAAAAATCCCCTCAGGCGGACTGTCTTGAGTACAGTCAGCCGTGAGGGGATTTCTATGCTGTTATGGCTTACTCCAATCCCTGGCGTTGTTTTAACAGGTCCCGGATCTCCGCAAGCAGTTCCTCTTCTTTGGAAGGTGCCGGCGGTGCTGCCGGTTTTTCCTCCGCCTTTTTCTTGAATTTGGTAAGCGCCTTTACGAACAGGAAGATCGAGAAAGAGATGATGAAGAAATCGACTACGGTTTGCAGAAATGTCCCGTACCTGACAGTGGCATCTTCATAAGTAAATTCGAGTTGTGTAAAATCCAAGCCGCCCAGGAGCAGGCCGATGACCGGCATGAGCATATCTTGCACCAGAGAGGTAACGATCTTGCCGAAAGCCGCTCCGATGATGACCCCGATCGCAAGGTCCAATACATTTCCTTTTAATGCAAAAGCTTTAAATTCTTTCCACACGGTTTGTAAGTCTCCTTTTTTTCGACTGTTCGGTCAGCTATTATACCGTAATTCGTGCGGAAAAAACAGGTTCGAAGTTACTGATATACTCTTTTTACCCGCATCCCCAGGCGGCTCAAGATTTCGTTCGCAATGGTGCCGCTTTGCCCGGCAATCTGTCCTGCCGTAATCGTCTCCTCCCCGTCTTGTCCGATCAGCGTCACCGTATCGCCCGCCCGGACTCCCTCGATATGCGTCACATCTACCATCAACTGGTCCATGCAGATATTGCCGGCGATTGGTGCCCTTTGGCCACGGATCAGTACATATCCGCCTGTTTCCGAGAGAACTTTGGGGATGCCATCAGCGTATCCGATCGTGACCGTAGCGATCCTGCTGTCCGCCTTGGCGATAAAACGGCGCGAATAGCCAACAGGGTCTCCGGCCTTGATGTCTTTGACCTGTGCCACCCTCGCCTTGAGTGAGAGGACCGGCCGCAAGTCAACCCGCTGCTTTACGCGCTCCGTATCGGCTTCATTGCCAAGCAGTCCGTACAGCGCGATTCCTGGACGCGCCAGTTCGTACGCTATTTTGGGATAATGCAAAATCCCATAGCTGCTTTGGACATGCAGCGTGCCGGGGTGAATTCCTTCCACCCTCAGACGATCGATCACCTCGTTGAAGCGTTCGATTTGCCGGTGCGTATAGGCGACATCTGCTCTTTCCAGGCTGTCTGCCGCAGACAGATGGGTAAAGGTGCCCGTCACCTGTACATTCTTGTGTCGGTACATCGAGCAGATGCGCGCGATGTTCTCGTGATTTTCCCCGAGTCTGCCCATTCCGGTGTCTATTTTCACATGGGCTTTGATCTGTCTGCCGTACGCCTGCAAGGCTTCGGCATAATCGGCGCAAATCACTGTCTGCGTAAGCTTATAGCGCACCAGGTCGCCAAACCGGCTCTCTGCTGTATACCCCAGGATGAGGATTTCTCCTCTTATCCCGTGTTTGCGCAGGGCAATCCCTTCTGAGACCTCTGCCACGGCAAAGTGTCTTACACCGACTTTGTAAAGGCGGCTGGCTGCCTGGATGCTTCCGTGCCCGTAGGCGTCGGCCTTGACGACCGCCATGACCCCGCAGCCTGGACGAAGAACGCCTTGCAGTTGGGATAGGTTGTGTTCCAGATTGTCCAGATTCACCTCGGCCCAAGCCCTGTATCGGTTATCTTTTTTTTTACGAAAACGGGTCAGGCGAACAACAACGACCGACAGCGCGATCGACAAAACAGTTACGGCGACATAATGAATCAGGCTGTCCGCCACCAGGATATCGGTTAAGCCGGTCGCCTTGCCCGCCGCCCTCACGAGCACGATCGCCCAGGGATGGAAGATGTAGATCCAGGTGCTTGCCTGTCTGAGGTATCGGCCGCGGCTTCCCTCTCCCTGCGGCAAGAGCAGCAGTTGGCAGAGAAAGTAGATGGCGGGAATGAGAAAAACGTACATGCTGTCATGCCGCGGGAGGTGAAGCGCGTGCAGCATCATCCCTTCGATGAACATCAAGCCCAGTGACAGCGCAAAGCAGATGGCGCTTACGCCTGCGGATAGTTTTTGCTCAGATGCTCTTGCCGTCCACGCCCCCAATGCGACAAAAACGGGAGCGAAAAACAGTCCGTTTCTCGTGTAGTCAAACAGAGTAAACATATAGGTGTAGACGGAATGTAAGAGCGCGTTTTGTTCTGTTAAACCAAAATAGCTATCGCCAAGCAGACCGACGAGATACAAAAACCCTGTCACAGCAAGCAGGAGCGCAGCTGGCATCCTTCTATAGAGGAAATAGGTGATATACATTCCCAGAATCAAGGCCGGGAGATACCAAAGATGATAGAAGGTACCGTTAAAGACAAGATCCTTGAACAGGGAGGACAGGCTCGCATCTGCAAAATGACCGGCATACCAATTCAACGGAAGGTACAGCGCGATGGAAAAAAGGTAAAGCCACCCTATCTTGGAGGCGAACCGATGAAGCGCCTTCCTGTCCTGCACATGATCTCCCGTCAGCTTGTGAAAGAAGAAGAAGCCGGATACGAAAAAGAAAAACGGCACGGCCAAGCGCGCCAAAATGCTGGTCAAAAGAAAATCTGCGTATTCGTTGTAGGACGTCAAGGGACCTGTATGATTGGCGATGACCAACAAAGCCGCAATGATTCTAAAACGGTCCAGTCCGATGTAGCTGTTTTTAGCGGCCACGATCTTCACTGCCTTTTGAGTGGAATGCTGTGATCACGAAGCCGTCTTGGTTGTTTCCCGACAGGTTGCACGGGACAGCGGGATTGACCGGGATCGCTGTCGTGCCCTGCTCCGCCGGGACGTAGTAGATTTCGATGAGCAAGCGTTCCGTTTCCATAAACAGATGATTGCGATCAAAGGTGTACTGTTTTAAAAATTCGCTGTATTCCTCCAGAGAAAAACCGCGCTGCTCGATGATGGCCGAGTGCGGATAGCCGACGTAGCGAAAATGCCACGGCTCGCACGCGATGTTGGTGATGTGCTCCTTGTCGGCCTTATACCGTTGGATAAAGCCGTACTCGGCCGCTAGTTGTTTGAAGGTCCGGCAGACGCCGTAGTCGGGGAACGACGGGCAGATGAAATCCACGTCATCGGTGTTTTCTCCGACGTCAACGGCCAGGCCGGTCTGGTGTTCGCTTTCGCCGGGACGTGCTACATAGCTTGCCGTAAAAGCGGCGCCGTTTTCCTGCAAAGAGGTTTCATAGAGCTCTTCCTGTTCTTGTTTCGAGCGATAACCGCTGACGATCACGATGCGATCCATGGCACGGCACGCCTGCAGCAATGCGCCCAGCTGCTTCAGGCATTCTTTTTGGAGGGAGATTTCCCCACCTGGCAGTTGAACAGCCTGCACGTCGCTTACCGGCAGCAGGTCTGGCCCTGTTCCGCTTTGCATTACGGGATGTTGGCGGTTGACCAAAATCAAATGACCCTCGTGAATCTTCGTCCGGTCCAGCCGGATAAGATCGTACTCGGCGGCAGGCGGTCTGCGGGGTATGAAGAGGTCTTTTATCTGCTCCATGTGATTTCATTCTCCTTTGCGGCAAGTTGTATCAAGCGGTCAAGGATCTCCTGGTAGGAAAGCTGGATCGAACGCAGCATATTCGGGTATCTGCTCTTGGAGGTGAAGCCAGGCATCGTGTTTACCTCGTTAAACACAAGCTGTCCATCGCGGGTGAGGAACATGTCTACTCTGGCCAGCCCTTTGCAGCCCAGCGTTTTATAGACGAGCAGCGCCGTTTCCTTTACCTTGGCCGCCGTCCCGGCTGCTATTCTGGCCGGCAGGTGAATAGCCGCGGTTTCGAGTGAATATTTTTCTTTGGTGTCAAAAAATTCGCTGGCGATCTCGATTTCATCCACTTCGCCGATGACAGGCTCGGCGTTGCCCAAAACCGCGCATCCCACTTCAAAACCGTCAATGCTTTGTTCAATGACGACCTTGTCGTCATGCATGCGGGCCAGCTTTACACCGTTGATCAGCTCCCGCTCGTTGTACGCCTTTGTGATCCCGAATGAAGACCCGGACCTGGCAGGTTTGATGTAAAGCGGATATCCGATCCTGCCCGCGGCAGCCACTGCTTTTTCGATTTTTTCCCCGTTGGTCAAAGTAAATGATTCGGGTGTTGCAACTCCGGCTGCCCGCACCAGGGTATGGGCGATCTCCTTGTCCATGCAGATCGCTGAGGAAAGCGTGTCACAGCCGACAAACGGAATGCCTGAGAGCTCCAGAAGTCCCTGGATGGTTCCGTCTTCACCGTTTTTGCCGTGCAGGACCGGGAACACCACATCGATTTTTGTCAGGAGAAACTTATTGTCAGTCACTTCAACGAGCCCTCTCATCTCTCGGGATGGCGAGATAAAGGCGGGCGAGCAGCTGGGATGCTCATGCCAGGCATCCCTTCGAATGTCGTCCACACTGCCGCTGTACTTGAGCCATACTCCGTCGCGGGTAATTCCTACCATAACGATGTCGTACCGATCTCGATCCAGATGATCGAGAACCGCGGCGGCAGAGCTTAACGATATCTCGTATTCGTTGGAACAGCCGCCAAACAATACGGCGATAGTTTTCTTTTCCATCCGGCAAGCCTCCTGTATCCATTCCGGCCATCGCAGCTTTGCTCGCGCCCTCGCTTTGCGATGACTCAATCTGTTGCCTACTTTACAGACTCGTCTATAAATTTTTTGAAAGGAAAGTTTAAGAATTTCTTAAGGATCCCTAAAAAAAGAAAAACCCGGCATTAAGCCGAGTTCTCTGCTATTCGATATTCAGTCAGGGGACTTGCGCAAGTTTGACGGGAAGTTTTACTTGAAAGACCGTTTTGGCTGCGCTGCTGGAGACCGCGATCGACCCTTGGTGCAATTCGATCATGCTTTTGGCGATGGCCAGCCCTAATCCCGTACCTCCTGTTTCTGCTGAACGGGATTTCTCCACTCGGTAGAACCGCTCAAAAAGATAGGGCAGCTCAGCCTCAGGAATGGGACTGCCGTAATTGACGACATCGATGACGACCATGTTGTCATCACGCGATACCGCAATCTCCACCTTTTTCCCCTCCCGGCCGTACTTGATCGCATTGGCAATCAGGTTCTCAAATACGCGCATCAGCTTGTCCCCATCAGCCGTGATGATGACCTTATCCTCGCAAAAAGCCAATTGGATCTCCATCTGACTGTCGCGCAGCTGCAGAGAATATTCCGCGGCCAGCTGCCCGAGCAGTTCGACCAGATTAATCGGTGAAAGCTCCAGGCGTACCTGTCCGTAGCTCACCCTGGTATATTCAAACAAATCTTCCACCATCCGGTATAAGCGGCGGGTCTTCTCATAGGCGATGTTGACGTAATAGCGCAGCTCCACTTCGTCTTTGTAACGGTCATCCTCGATCAGCCGCAGGTAGCCAATCATAGAAGTAAGTGGCGTGCGCAGATCGTGGGATACATTGGTGATCAATTCGTTTTTGGCTTGGACGGCGAGGCGCTCTTCAGCGATAGATGATTGCAGCTGGCGGGACATCCTGTTGATGTTCTCCGCGAGATCTCCTAGTTCGTCATTGGATTTTACCGGAATCTGCAGATCGAAGTTGCCGTGAGACAACTGTTTGACACCCCTGGTTATCTCCACCAGGTACTTTACCGTACCGCGGCTTAACAAGACGACGTAAATGACGAAAAACACAATCGCGGTCAAGGCAAATACGACCGGAGCTCCAACCCCGGAATCCAGCAGCAAGAGAATGGATCTGAAAGGCTGAATGTACCTGTCTACTGTAAAGAGCGCAAAAACATAGAGCACAACCACCGTAAACATGGACAATACCATGCTTAAGAAAAACAACGCGATGATTTTCCCACGGATTCCTGATAACGGATTACGCATCGATTTTGTACCCTACTCCCCAAATGGTTTGGATCAGCTTGTATCCGAGCTGTTTCTCCAGTTTGTCGCGCAGATTGCTGATATGGACCATGACGGTATTGTTGGAGGCGTAATATTTCTCTTTCCAGATTCGCTGGAAGATTTCCTCTGCAGGAAAGACCCTGCCCGGGTTGCTGGCAAGCAGGTATAGGATGTCGAATTCTCTTGACGTCAGCACTACAGGCGAATCGTTCGCCGTTACTGTATGAGCGGTCTTGTTGATCGCTACATCGTGAATTTTTAAGATCTCGTCTGACTGCCCATTGGCATCGGGGTTGTACAAAAAGCTGCGGCGCAGCAGCGATTTGACCCGGGCGATCAGCTCCAACGGGTTAAATGGTTTGATCATGTAATCATCCGCGCCCGTCATCAAACCGAGAATCTTGTCCATATCCTCTGTCTTGGCGCTCAGCATCAAAATGGGCAGGGTCTTGGTTTCCCGCACTCTGCGGCACACCTCGATCCCGTCTACCTCCGGCATCATTACATCCAGTATGAGCAGATCCACCGCTTCCGCTTCCAAGAGTTCCAGCGCCTCCCGCCCGTTATATGCATGGAGGACGTGAAAGCCTTCATTGGTTACATACAAGGAAATCAACTGGGCAATTTCCCTGTCGTCATCGACGACGAGAATGTTGCGCATTTTCCATCATCCTGTTCTTTACTGTAGGGCTAGTTTTGCTTGTACAAC
This sequence comes from Brevibacillus sp. B_LB10_24, assembly GCF_046036945.1. Taxonomy (NCBI): domain Bacteria; kingdom Bacillati; phylum Bacillota; class Bacilli; order Caryophanales; family Paenibacillaceae; genus Brevibacillus; species Brevibacillus sp. B_LB10_24. The sequence goes on from NZ_JBJQOQ010000002.1 coordinate 17,427, forward strand.
TATCATCATAGCATATCGCATGCTGATAGCCGTAGAAAGCTCCTGAGGAACTCCCCAGATAAAGGAAAAAAATCCCGGGAGAACTCCCCCGGGACATGCTGCCGTTTCCTATGTTTATGATTGCAGCGAACGGATATATTCGGATACCTTCTGCAGACCTTGGCGAAGCGTTTCCGTATCGCATGCGTAGCCGATCCGCACCCAGCCTTCCATATCGAAGCAAATGCCGGGCGTCAGGAAGGCGCCGGTCTCTTTCAGCAGTCCTTCGCAAAAGACCGTCGATGAAACTGGCAGGTCAACTTTCAGCATAGCGGTCGTGCCTGCTCGCGGCTTGACATACGTGATGGCGGGCTCATTGGCGACCCAGTCGTCCAGGATCTCCAGGTTGTCCTTGATGATCTTGCGGTTTCGCTTCAGGATCAAGTCATAATTTTTCAGCGCATGAACGGCCAGGATATCATCCAGCATGCCGACGCTGATGGTGGTGTAATCGCGATGCTTGAAGCATTCGGCGATCACATCCTTGGGCCCGGCGATCCAGCCCAAACGCAGCCCGGCCAATGAGAGCACCTTCGACATGCTTGACGTGCTGATCCCTTTTTCATAGAGATCGGCGACAGAAGGGACGATCAGGTCGTCATCCTGCAGCAGGTTGCGGTACACTTCGTCACACAGCAGGTAAGCGCCGCAGGAGCGGGCGATTTCGACGATTTGCTCGAGCAGTTCGCGCTCGATGATCGCGCCTGACGGATTGTTCGGATTGTTGAGGCAGATCAACTTGGTATTTTCCTTCACGAGCGAACGAAGCTCTTCTAGGTCAGGAAGATATTTGTTTTCCGGCCTCAGGTGCAGCAAATCGACGGTGGCGCCAAACGACCTCGGCACTTCGTAAATTTGCTGGTACGTCGGATGAACAGATACGACGTGATCGCCTGGCTTCACCAGCGAGTAAAACACCAGGAAGTTGGCTGCGATACCGCCGTTCATGACCAGTACGTTTTGCGGATCGACAGAATCATAGAGGTTGGCGACCAGGGATTTGAACTCCGGGGAGCCTTCGATATGGCCATAGGTCAGCTTTTTCTCATAAAGCGAACGGAAAAATTCGTCGGGATTGGTGCCATCGATTGATATCAGGTCTTCAAGCGTAAACGAATCAACACATGTCTCGGCGATATTGTAAATCGCGCTCATCTCGTACTTATTCATCCATTCTTCGACTGCAAAATGTTTGATTTCCACTTCATATCCCCCTTTGGCGTATTGGTTTGGCTACAGTTGGCTACAGCTTGGCGACGGTGCCGATTCCTTTGGCTTCCGCTTGCTTCAATACATAATCGGCGGTGATCAAATCCTGCAGAGCGATGCCCGTGCTGTCATAAATGGTAATGTCTTGATCGGACTGACGTCCTGGCGTTTGGCCGAGAATCACGCTGCCGATTTCGGCGACGATGTCTTCCCTGGCCAGCAGTCCTTTTTTCACCGCTGTCTTTGTCTCTCCGACAGTGACGGCTTGGTTCACGTCATCGACGAATACGCGTGCAACCGCAAACAGGTTTTCGTCGATTTCCTGCTTCCCTTCCATATCCGCGCCGATGCAGGAGAAATGCGTGCCCGGCTTCACCCATTCCTTCATAATGATCGGCTTGCGGGACGGGGTGGCGGTGATGATGATGTCCGCCTCTTCCGTCGCCCGGCGAATGTCGGCGGCAGCTGCATATTCGATATCGATGCGATCGAGCAGCATGTTGTATAGCGACTGATCCGCTTTGTACGGAGCCAAAAACTTCTCCGTCAGCTTCGCTTTTGCCGTCGCACAGAAAGCGGCAGCTTTATCGTAACTATTTGCATTATAAACGGTCACTTTTTTGATCCGCGGCATCGTCATGAGCGTCGCCATGATTTCGTAGGCAGCCAGGTGTCCGGAGCCAATCAGCAGCAGATGCTCCGATTCCGGTCTAGCCAAGTATTTTGCGCCGATACCGCCGGCAGCGCCTGTGCGCATCAAGGTAACCGGCTCGCCGCTCATCATCCCCTTGGGCACGCCTGTTTCGCTGTCCAGCACCATCACGAAACCGACGAGCGCAGGCAGGTTTTTCCCGGGATTCTCGCCAAACCAGGAGACGAGCTTCAGTCCGAAAATGTTGGCTCCCGTCAAATGGCCTGATTTGATGTCCATATCCGCTTTGCCGGGCGCAAACTCGTGAAACACCATGGGGAAGAGAGAAGCTTCTTTCTGTTCCTTTAACGTATAGGCCTTTTCCACCAGTTTAATGACATTTTTCATATCGAGCAATTGTTCGACATGGGCCTGCTCAATTACTCTGAATGGCAGCATAGCGGTTCCCCCATTTCTATCTTTGGTATCTGGCTTTGACATTAACACAGAATAAAATAATAATGAAATTAGCGTCTTCTATGGTAACCATAAGGATCGTTGAGACTATCTGCGTTGGGGAGGAAACGGGATGGAGCTTCGAACGCTGAAAACCTTTCAGGTTGTCGCGGACCAACTGAATTTGACCAAAGCGGCCGAGCTGCTCGGATACACACAGCCGACCATTACGCTGCAAATACAAACCCTGGAAAAGGAAATCGGCCATCCGTTGTTTAACCGGGTAGGGAAAAAGACGTTCCTGACGCCGGCGGGAAAAATGATCAAACAGCACGTCGACAAGCTGTTCGGAGTCATTGCAGAGATGGACAAGGCGATCAAGCTGTTGGACGGACCCTATGGAACGCTGGTCGTCGCTGCCCCGGAGTACTACTGGACGCATTACTTGTCGCAATTGATCCGCTCCTACGTAAGCCATCATCCGCAAGTCAGTTTGAGGCTTGTCTCCTGCAACAGCAGCGACGTGATTCGCATGATCGCCTCGAATGAAGCAGACATCGGCATCATTGCGGGGCACAGCCCGACTCAGGAGATCGAAACCAGATTGCTGGAAAAAGAAGAGCTCTTCCTCGTGACGACGCGGGAGATTTACGAAAAACATGACCGCTCCTATATCCTGAAGCACTTTCCCTTCATTTATAAAGAAAGCTACAATCTTGACGGACTGGATCGTCAATCGATCACGGAAATCGACTATCATCCTGCTACTGCGATCGAGAGCAGCAGCGAAGAAGCGATTAAAATCGCCGTGATGAATCAGACAGGCGTCGCGCTGATCAGCGCCAATCTGATCAAGGAAGAGCTGGAGTCAGGGGCGCTCGTCCCGCTGCATCGGCTAAAACAGCGGTTGGAGACGCACCTGATCTGTTTGAAGAACCGCGCTGATGAGATCACGATTCGCTCGTTTGCCGACACCGTGATCGAAGGCTGGCAGGAAGCCGACCTTGCCAAATGAAGAAACAAGAAAGCCGGTGGCATCCAAGTGTCAACCGGCTTTTCCCTTATATAGAAAATAATAGAATGAAATTGAGAAACTTTATGGTAACCATTAAGTTTCTCAATTAGTTTGATTAGACAAAGGTGTGCTACGATTTAAAAAAATCAAAGATTACAAAAAAGGAGGTAAGAATATGGGTCAATCTCCGCTTGCCGTACAACCGCCCTTGAAGAAAAAAAGGGAGTTAAACGTTTATGTGCTGCTCTTGATTGTCCTTCTCCTCGCAGCGATTGCCACGTATGTTCTCCCGGCAGGAGAATATACCAGGCAGGATGTAGACGGGCGCAGTGTAGTCGTTCCGAATACCTACCAAACAATCGAATCGACGCCTGTCAGTCTAATGAGTTTGATCGGGTCCATTCATACCGGGATGGTAGAGGCATCTTCTATTATCTTTTTTGTCCTTATTATTGGCGGAACTTTTGGAATTTTAACGGCTACAGGCACGATCGAAGCATTTATCTCAACCCTTTCCCGCAAACTGGCGAATCAGGAAAAATGGCTGATTCCGATCATGATGCTGTTTTTTGCTATGGGCGGCGCTTTGATGGGGATGGCCGAGGAAACGCTGGCCTATCTGGGGATTATGATTCCGCTTGCGGTTGCGCTCGGTTTTGACGTGATGACCGGAGCGGCGATTGTGCTGGTCGGCGCCTCCGTCGGTTTTACGACGGCTGTTATGAATCCGTTTACAGTCGGGATTGCCCAAGGAATTGCCCAGCTGCCTCCGTTTTCCGGGATGGGTTACCGCATTATCCTGTTCGTGGTGATGTATCTGGTGTCGGTCTTTTTCGTCTATCGTTACGCTATGAAAGTGAAACGCGACCGCGGGTACGGTTTTTTTGGGGATGGAAAATTCACGGCGACAGAGTCTGCCGAACTCAAGCTGGAGAGGCGACATAAGGCCGTGTTGGGCTGTTTCCTGCTCAATTTTGTCGTGTTGGCCTACGGGGTCGTCAAATTCGAATGGTTTATCACGGAAATCGCCGGACTGTTTACGCTGCTGGGCATCGTCATCGCTGTAGTCGGCCGACTCTCCGCCGGTGAGACGGTCAGCGCCTTCATGAAAGGGGCGGCCGGTCTGATTTCCGGCGCGCTGATCATCGGGGTGGCCAGAGCGATCGTGGTCATTTTGACCAATGGGCATGTCATCGATACGATTCTCTACAGTGCTTCTTCCGCGATTCATCATTTGCCGCCTGCCTTGAGCGTGGTCGGTATGTATATATTGCAGGGCGTCATCCACTTGATTGTTCCCTCCGGCAGCGGGCAAGCCGCACTGACCATGCCGATCATGGCACCGCTCGCGGACCTGGTAGGCGTGACCCGCCAGACAGCCGTTCTCTGCTTCTCCATGGCGGATGGTATCGGCAATATTATTTTTCCGACGTCGGGATACTTTATGGCCGGCTTGGCGCTCGCGGGAATTCCGTGGAGCCGTTGGGCGAAATGGATTTTTCCGTTGATTATGACACAATACGGAATCGGACTGGTCTCAGTCATCGTAGCGCAGCTGTTTGGTTATGGGCCATTTTGACGGGGGGCAAGCGTTATGCAAACAGTGATTTCCCGCGAACTCGGCGAATGGGCAGTCGCCCATCGGCGCTATTTGCATCAACATCCGGAATTGTCGGGCCAGGAATACCAGACCCATACCTACATTAAGCAGCATCTTGAAGCCCTAGGGATTGCGATTCTGGATTATCAGGCGCCCAGTGTCGTCGGATTCCTGAAAGGGACGGATGGAAGCAAAACGATCGCGCTGCGTGCCGACATCGATGCGCTGCCCGTGCAGGAGGAAGGGGAGAAAAGCTATCTCTCCAAAGTGCCGGGCGTAGCCCACGCATGCGGTCATGACGGTCATACAGCGGTGCTGCTGGCGGCCGCGAAATGGCTGTCTGAGCATCAAGGCCAGGTGAAGCCCAATGTGGTTTTTATCTTTCAATCGTCCGAAGAACGGGAGCCAAGCGGCGCAGAGGCTTTGATCAAGCAGGGGGTGCTCAGCAATGTGGATGCCGTCTTTGGCATTCATCTTTGGCAGCCGCTCGCGAAGGGATTGATTGGCGTTTGCCACGGGCCCATGATGGGCGCATGCGATGAATTTAAGATCACGATCACAGGAAAAGGCGGCCACGGCGCCATGCCGCACGAGACCGTCGACCCGGTCTACATCGCCAGCCAAGTCGTGGGCGGGCTTCAATCGATTGTGAGCCGCGCGCTGAATCCGATGCAGTCCGCCGTGGTGACGGTAGGCAAGGTCGAGGAGGGCAGCACCTTCAACATCATCCCCAATGAAGCCGTGATGCTGGGGACCGCGCGCAGCCTGACGGAGGAGACGCGCCAATGCGTGCATAAACAGATGCAGCGGATCGTCGCTGGCATCCCGGCCAGTTTCGGTGCGGCAGGGCATATGGAGTATTATTGGGGAACACCCGCAGTGGTAAATGACCGCCAGCAAAGCCGTTATGTGGAAGAAGTAGTCAAGGCGGTCTTTGGGGAATCGGTCTATGCCGCCGATATGGAGCCAACCATGGCCGCCGAGGATTTTGCCTTCTATCTGTCGCATTGTCCAGGTGCATTCATCTTTGTCGGCATGGGCGGAGAGGCGAGCGCGTACTCTCATCACCACCCGCGTTTTGATATCGACGAAGCCGTGATCCCGTCAGCTATCGAGCTGTTTGTCCAGCTTGTGCTGCGGTTTGAATGAGTGGATCTGCAAGAACAGAAAAAAAGCCTCAGGAGGTACAAATGATGTTGAATGTTTCCATGCTTAGTATTCTGCAAGCAAAAAAGCGAATCGAACACGAAGTGGTGAAAACGCCGCTGATTTCATCGGCCGCCTTGTCCGCCCATGTCGGCGCCGAGGTTTGGCTCAAGCTGGAGAACTTGCAGAAGACAGGTTCGTTCAAGCTGCGCGGGGCGCTAAACAAGCTCTCTTCGCTGTCGGCGGAGGAGCTTGAGCGCGGAGTGATTACAGCATCGGCGGGTAACCATGCCCAAGGCGTAGCCTACGCGTCCTCCCTCAAGAACGTATCCGCGCTGATCGTCGTGCCAAAGACCGCTCCGGAAACGAAACGGGCCGGCATACAGCGGTATGGGGCGGAGTTGGTTGTTCATGGCGATAACTACGATGAAGCGGAGGCGCATGCGTACAGGCTGGCAGAGGAGACGGGACGAACATTCGTCCACGCCTTCGAAGATAATGAGATCATTTCCGGTCAAGGCACAGTGGCGCTCGAAGCATTGCTTGCGGAACCGGATTTTGATGCGATTGTGGTGCCGGCGGGGGGCGGCGGGTTGATCTGCGGGATCGCGACTGCAGCCAAAGCGCTCAACCCTGCCATCGAGGTGATCGGCATCCAGACTCATGCATCTCCGCCATGGTACTATTCCTTCAAGGCTGGAAAGCTGGCGGATGTCGAGTACAGCGATTCGCTGGCAGACGGCTTGCACGGCGGCATCTCGCAAGGAAATTTGGACCTCGCTTTGAAAATCGTCGACAGCTTCGTTCTGGTAGAAGAGGAGCAAGTCGCCCACGCCATGTACTGGATGGCAAAAGAGCATCATCACATGGTGGAGGGCTCCGGCGCCGTTGGTATCGCCGCTTTGCTGCACGGCCACCTGCCGCACCTGAAGGGGAAAAAAGTGCTCAACATCGTCAGCGGAAGCAACGTGGATGCCGCCAAGCTGGGCAAAATCATCAGCCGTTATTCGTAAACGAAGACCACAGGCATCAAACCGTCTCGGAATACTGTTCCGGACGGTTTTTTTTCGCCGCTTTCGCACATTAGACTATCAACAGAAGCTGCGAATAATCCATTATCCGTGAGGGAAAATAACCCAACTAACTTGGTGAAAGGGGTTAACAGATGCGGCAAAAGAATCGGGTCATCATATCATTGCTTGCAGGGCTTATGGTGCTTTTTTCGCCGCTCGGCGGGCTGGCTGCAACACCGGCTGCTCCCGGGCTGGACAAAGACCTGGAAAACCTGGTCTACGCTCTTGGCGTCCAGGCTTATATCTACGGGTACCCGCTGGTCGTGATGGAAGAAACCAAACAGAGGATGGTCAGGACCAGAGCGCCGATCAATCAGTTTTTTTACTCGGAATCCTTGGCCGGTCCAGAGTTTAAAGAGATTGTCGCTCCTAACAGCAATACGCTGTATTTTTCCGCGTGGCTCGATCTCGCTTCCGGTCCGGTGATCCTGCGTGTTCCGGAGAATAAGAGCGGCCGGTACTATACGGTTCAAATGCTGGATGCTTATACGAATACGTTTCGTAACGTCTCCAGCCGATCGACAGGGGGCAAGCCGGGTCAATATGCCATCGTCGGTCCGACCTAGAAGGGGAAGATTCCGGAAGAAAAAATCCAGGCTCCGACCAACACCGTTTGGCTGATTGGGCGGGTGGAGGTGAAGGGCAAAGAGGACCTGGCTGCGGCCGTTGATTTTGAGAAGCAGTTCAGCCTGGCTTCTGCCGGGCAGGTGAAGCGGCAGGGCAAGGCGATTCCGCCGGTCCTTTCGGGCAAACAGGAAGAACTGCGGCCGATGGCGTTCTTTAAGGTGATGACAGAGGCGATCAAACAAAATCCGCCGCCGCCGTGTGACGCTGTTCTGCTCGATCAGTTTAAGCTGATCGGAATGGATGTCGCGAATGGATTTGACCCGAGAAAATTGCCCCCGGCGATGATTGCCGGGCTGACCCGTGCGGCCAGGGACGCGCAAGAAATCATTAAAAACAGCGAAGCGGCCTATCCGACGGTGAACGGGTGGATGATCGCCCGCGATATCGGGACTTACGGGGATCAGTTTCTCTTGCGGGCCGGGGTTGCGTACTCGGGGATCGGGGCCAACGTCCCGGCAGAAGAGCTGTATGCCCGCACCTATGCAGATGGACAGGGCAAACCGCTAAACGGGGCAAACCGCTACGTTCTCCACTTTGCCAAGGAACAGATTCCCGAAGTGGATGCCTTCTGGTCGGTGACGATGTACGGGCCTGATTTTTACCTGGTGCCCAACAGCATCAACCGCTACAGCATTGGCGATTTGACAAAAGGCCTGAAGTACAATGCGGACGGGTCGCTCGATCTCTACTTTCAACAAACCCCTCCGCCGGGCAAGGAATCCAATTGGCTTCCCTCGCCGCCGGGGGATTTTAACCTGGTCCTGAGGATGTTCGAACCCAAACCCAGGATGCTGGAAAAAGGGTACAAGCTTCCGCCCGTCAAGCAAATACCAGGGGGAAGTTCAACCACCCTGGCTGACGTACGTTTCCGGTGAGAGGCCACGGAGAAAGCAGCTGATCTCATCGGTATAAAAGAGGTGCAATTCATGCATGGCCCGGGTGCAGGCCGTGTAGAACAGCTTCCGGTCCTGTTCCTTGCCGTACCGGGCCTGGGACGCGTTATAGATAATGACCGCGTCAAACTCGATGCCTTTCGCCAGGTAGGAGGGGATGACCAGTGTGCCCGTCTTAAAGGAACCCGACTCTTTTTCTACCAGATGAAGCGGTATTTCTCCTTGCAGTGTCTGATAGGCTTCTTGGCATTCCCGGGCTGTTTTGCAGATCACGGCAATCGTCCGGTTTCCGTCGGCTTGCAAGGAGCGGATGCGATCCTTTATTTTTGCAGCGAGGTCGGGGGCGTCCTTGGCACACGTCACAGTCGGCAGCTTGCCTTCGCGGTTAAACGGCCGGATGGCGTCGCCGCCGGGGATCAGCCCGCGGGTAAATTCAACGATCGGCCGGGTGGAGCGGTAACTGCGGGTCAGGACGATATTCTCTGCATGCTCCGTCCCAAAGATCCGGGCCAGTTGTGAAAAATCGGTGTCGGCAGCATGGGCGTAGATCGCTTGATTCAAATCGCCGAGCAAAGTTATTTTGCTGTTCGGAAAGAGCTTTCGCAGAAGGGCGAACTGAAAGGGAGAATAATCCTGGGCTTCGTCAACAAAGACGTGTCGGATAGCATTGTTGGAGCGGAAGCCCTCGATCCGCTCTTTCAGGTACAGGTAGGGGACGGCATCTTCATAGGCGATCTCCCCGCGATCCAGCCGCTTCACGGTCCATTCACAGATCTCCGCCCATCTGCCGGGGAGCTGACATTCGCTGTCCAGAGAAAAACAGAGCTTTGGATCCGCGAAGAGCTGTCGATACGTTGCCGGCACGTCGATGAACTGCAGACGTTTGACCGACGCCCGCAGCGGGTCGAAATAGCGGTTTACGACGAGCGAGGAGAGCAGCTTCTGTTCCAAGGCATAGTCGTCAAAGGTGTTCCCGCCCATCCGCTTCCGCTTCCGCAGCTCCTGCTCTACTTCCCGATAATCGTCTTGGTCAAGCAGTTCGATTTCTTCCTCTACCCAGCGCTTCTTCCGTTCTGCCTTCGCTCGCATCTCCAGTTGGGCGAGCAGCCACTTGGCAAGCAGGTTCATCCGGTTGGGAATCGGCAGGGAGTGATCCATTGCGTAGAACTGCTCGGACAAACTTTCAGCCGAGATGAGCGTCTTGCCCCTGAATTCAAGGTTGCAAAAACGCATGCCTTCCCGTCCAAGAAGTTGGATGTACTGCTCGATGATCCCCATAAAGCCGGTTGAGGATTTAAACGGGATTCCCTCAAGACGGGCCGTGTAACCAGGCTCATCCATTGCCGTGTGGACGTACTCCAACTGGCTGAACGGATCCTCCACCCGGAAGGTTCTTCCTAGACGCCGCTCCAGGTATTCCTGGAAAGTCGTCTGCTGCATGTTTTCTTCGCCCAGTTCGGGGAGGACGGTAGAAACGTAACTGTTAAACATCTCATTTGGCGAAAACAGCACGATTTGGTTGGCCTGCAATGTTTTTCGGTAGCGGTACAGCAGGTAGGCAACGCGCTGCAGCGCTGCCGATGTTTTGCCGCTGCCCGCTGCTCCCTGCACGATCAAGAGCGGACTTCGCTCATTGCGGATGATCCGGTTTTGCTCCATCTGAATCGTCGCCACGATGCTTTTCATCTGCGTGCTGGAATGCTGTCCCAGTACCTCTTGGAGCAGTTCGTCTCCGATCGTGACGCCCGTGTCAAACATGCTGCGGATGCGGCCATCGCGAATGATCAGCTGCCGCTTCAACTCCATTTCGCCGGCAATCGTACCGCCAGGTGTCTCGTACCGGGCAGGCCCGGGCGGGTAGTCATAGTACATGCTGGCTACCGGAGCCCGCCAATCGTAGACGAGGAAGTGTTCGTCATTCTCATCGAGCAGGGAGGTGATCCCCAGGTATATGCGTTCGGATTTTTTTTCGTCTTCCTCTTTAAAGTCGATTCTTCCGAAGTAGGGGGATTGTCTAAGCCGGACGAGCGTGTTCAACCGCTTTTCGGAGTGCAGGTGGCTGCGTTCCCGCTCTGCCAGCAATTCCGCATGCTGCTTAATGCTGGCGTAGGTTTCGACCGCCTCATAGGCGTCGTCAAAGTTGACGGTTACGTCCTCCCAAAAGTTTTTGCGGATTTCGACGATATCTGTTTTTAACTCGCCCACATCCTGCTCCAAACCGGAGATACGCTTGTCGATAAGGCGGGTGACCTGCTCGACCCGCTGTTGTTCCGCTTGCCAATCCTGCTCAACTGTACTCATGGAATCGCTCCTTTTCGTTGGTGATTTTCTCGCCTGAAAGGTTTGACAAGAGGGTGACTTTGTGATAATATTATTGTAGGGATATAATGTGGATTTACATATATTGAGAGTGAGCCGTTTTTTCATTTTAACATAAGCGATAAGTCTGTATCAAGACTTTTTGGCAGATAACGAAAGGAGACGTGTATCACGTCTCTTTTTTAAGCTTGACAACCCCTTTTAAAACGGCTCTGGCGCGGAAACTGGGAATGTGCTATGCTGTTACAACATTGAAAATGCCCAGAGCCGTACGAACAGCCATGAACGTCAGAATCAACAAAAAATAACGGCCAAGAGGGAAGAAGATCGTCACGATGCTCTTCCCTCTTCGTTGTATAAAAAGATTATCAGGATGGAAAGAAGTGGGGATGCTTGAAGAAGTATCAAATTTATTTTGCCTTGTTTTGTGTCATGATTACCTGGGGGTTTAATGTCGTCATGACAAAGGTGCTGGTTGCCAATTTTCTGCCGGTTACCATGACAGCCCTCCGCATTTTTACGGCGGGTATCAGTGTACTGTTTATCATGCTTTGCTGCAAGCAGGTACGTGCTCTGACGAAGCGGGAGTTTTGGTACGTTCTCATTGGAGCGATGTTTAACGTCGTCGGACATCATTATTTTTTATCGATTGGCCTTTCCAAAACGTCGGCCACCAACGGGGGACTGATCTTGGGGTTGGGTCCGCTGTTGACCACAGTCTTGGCTATCCTCTTTTTGGGCAGCAAGGTGACAGTGACGCGAATGATCGGGGTCATCCTTGGGATAGCGGGTGTTTCCTTCATCGTACTGGGGGGAAACGGCGGCTTAAGCGGAGTGTCAATGGGAGATGCAGATGTATTCATGGCGGTTGTCTTTCAAGCGGCAAGCTTTGTCATCATCAAAAAGGTATCGGATACACTTGACCCGCGTTTGATGACGGGGTATATGCTGCTGATCGGTTCGGTTGTGCTGTTCGCTCTCAGCCTGTTCGTCGAACCGGGAGGACTGGCCAGCATGGCAAACGGCTCTGCCGGCTTGTGGGCTGTATTTTTTGCATCGGCTATTGTCGCTACCGCCTTGGGACACATGGTCTACAACTACGCGATCGGCAAGGTTGGGGCAGCGGAATCCGCTATTTTTATGAATCTAAATACCTTTTTCGCGTTAGTCGGCGCAGTCCTGTTTTTGGGTGAAAAAATAGCTGGCGTCCACATCGTCGGCTTCTTCTTGATCCTGATGGGCGTCGTGCTTGGCTCAGGCGCTTTCGAAGAACTGCTCCGCGGCAGCGGGGGAAAGAAAGGGATCGGGATGGGAAGGCAGCAAAAATCATTGTAATTGATGTTCATTCGAATGATGATAAAATCAAGAATATGGAAAAAATATTGAGGATGGAATAGATAAAAATGAATCAGACATTCACGGTTTGGGAGAAAATGCGCCAGCTGCTGACCGTTTTGCTGCCGATTCTCATATCGCAATTGGCGCTGTTTTCGATGACTTTTTTCGATACGATCATGTCAGGCCACGCCAGTCCGACCGATCTGGCGGGAGTAGCCATCGGATCGAGCATCTGGAGTCCGGTGCAGGCGGGATTGACCGGGATATTGCTGGCGGTGACTCCGATCGTGGCGCAGATGATCGGTGCGATGCGCAAAGACCAAGTGCCGTTTACCGTGGTGCAGGCGATGTATTTGGCCGTTGCGATTGCCCTCGCGGTCGTCCTCATCGGTGCGGCTGCGCTTGGTCCGCTGTTAAATATGATGGATCTGGAACCGGACGTTCACGATATAGCATGGCGTTTCTTGATCGCTCTGTCGTTCGGGATTGTACCGCTGTTCGTCTACACCGTGATTCGCTGCTTTATTGACGCGCTTGGCTGGACGCGGATCACCATGCTAATCACGCTGGTTTCATTGCCCATCAACATCGTGCTCAACTACATGCTCATTTTCGGCCACTTTGGCATGCCGCGCCTGGGGGGAGTAGGGGCAGGATACGCAACAGCGATCACGTATTGGTGCATTGCATTGATCAGCTTGTTCGTCGTTCACCGGGTGCACGCTTTTTCCGAATATGGAATACTAACGAAGTTTTACCGCATTTCCATGGCAGCCTGGAAGGAACTGCTGAGGATTGGAGTGCCGCTGGGCTTCTCCATCTTTTTTGAAGTAAGCATCTTCGCCGCTGTCACGCTTCTCATGAGTCAGTTCAATACGATTACGATTGCCGCCCACCAGGCTGCGATGAATTTCGCCTCGTTTATTTACATGGTTCCGATGAGCGTCTCGATGGCATTGACGATTCTCGTCGGGTTTGAAGCCGGGGCCAAAAGATTCAAAGATGCCCGGCAGTACAGCTACATGGGAATTAGTATCGCGTTGGTGATGGCGGCGCTGTTTGCCGTTGGCCTGTTATTGTTCAATGAACAGGTGGCAGGCTGGTACACCACGGATGAGGCAGTGCTTCGCCTGACGCAGCATTTCCTGATGTATTCGATTCTGTTTCTCTTGTCGGACGCAGTCGCGGCGCCGATCCAGGGGATTCTGCGAGGGTACAAGGAGGTCACCGTCACTTTCATCGTGGCGCTTATTTCCTACTGGGTGATCGGGCTGCCGCTCGGTTATCTGATGGCGAATTACACCTCGTTCGCTGCGTTTGGCTATTGGATTGGATTGATTACCGGCCTTGCCGCAGGAGCCGTCTTTTTGTTTGGCCGATTGCTGGCCTTGCAGCGGCGGAAGATCAGGGCCAACGAACCATAAAGCTTGGGAGGGAGCCGAGTTCATCGGCTCCTTGTTTTGTTATTTCCAAAATGATGCAGAGCGAAATGGGATTGACAAGATTTTTGCACGTAAATATAATTAGGTATCCAAATAAATTACATTACAAACTATTTGCAAACCAACGTATATTTGAGGTGAACATATGGAATTCAACGGTCATCCAACGGCCCAGAGGCTGATGCATGCCTTCCGGAAATTAAAGCGGGCCGATTGGCGAAAGCGTTTTGTAGCAGGTCATGTGCCTAGCGAAATGATGGTGTTGATCAGTATCAAAAGAGCGATGAAGAACGATTCCAATGGTGTAATGGTATCGACAATCAGCAGTATGCTGCATGTTACCTCACCGACGGTTACACAGTTAATCAAAGGGCTTGAAGCAAAGGGGCTGGTCGAGCGCAACATCGACAAGGAAGACCGGCGGGCCGTGCGCATTACGCTTACGGATGCCGGAGAAACGGTGACGAAGCAGGCGTTCAAGGAGTTTTCCGATTCCTTTAACGGCTTGGTTGAATACCTGGGAGAAGAACAAAGCAAACAGCTTGCCAATCTGCTCGACCAGGTGTTTCAGTACTTCGATGAGAGAAAGAAGAGTTGGGAGCAGTCACAAAGCAAGGGTGATGAAGCATGATCAAGCTGTTTCGCTATATCAAACCGTACCGCTGGCTGGTCGCGGCAGTGCTGTTGCTGATCTTTTTGCAGACGCTGTCGGATCTGTTCCTGCCAACTTTGATGGCCGATATCGTCGATATTGGGATCGTCAATGGGGACACACCCTACATCCTGAAAATTGGCGGGTTTATGCTGTTGGTTGCTGCCGGTGGAGTGCTTTGCTCCGTCACGGCGAGCTTCCTGTCATCCAGAGTCTCCGCGGGTTTCGGCCAAAGACTCCGCTCGATGGTCTTCTCACACGTCACAAACTTCTCGCTGCAGGAGTTTGACAAAATCGGCACGGCTTCGCTGATCACGAGGACAACGAATGACATCACACAGGTCCAGCAGGTCTTGAACATGATGCTGCGGATGATGGTAATGGCTCCGTTGATGTGCATTGGCGGGATTATCATGGCGGTGTCCAAGGATGCCAAGCTGTCACTGGTGCTGGTCGTCGTCATCCCCGTCCTGGTCGCTGTGATTGCGTTCTTTGCCGCCAAGGGAATGCCGCTGTTTAAAGCGATACAGGTCAAACTGGACAAATTGAATCTCGTTCTCCGGGAGAATCTTACCGGTATTCGCGTCATTCGCTCGTTTAACCGCATTGACCGCGAAAAACAGCGCTTTGACGAGGCAAACCTCGATCTTACCAATACATCGGTGAAAGTAAACAGGCTGATGGCTTCGCTCATGCCGACCATGATGCTGATACTTAATCTTTCGACCATTGCGATTATTTGGTTCGGCGGTATCCGCATCGACAACGGACATATGCAGGTGGGGGCCCTGATGGCGTTTATCCAATACGCCATGCAGATCTTGTTTTCCCTGTTGATGGTGACGATGATCTTTGTCATGATTCCCCGCGCCGCGGCTTCTGCAGTCCGAATTAACGAGGTGCTGGAGATGGATCCCGACATCAAGGACGGGGAGCAGCTGCAGGAGACAGACGGCAAAAAAGGGTATGTTGAATTTCGCGATGTGACCTTCAGCTATCCCGGTGCTGAAAAACCGGCGCTCTCCAACATTTCGTTCCAGGCCAGACCGGGCGAGGTCACCGCGATCATCGGCGGCACCGGGTCAGGAAAATCGACGCTGATCAGTCTGATTCCGCGTTTCTACGATGTTGACAGCGGCAGCGTCCTGGTCGACGGCGTCGATGTGCGGGAGATGTCCCAGGCGAGCCTGCGGGAGCGCATCGGCTTCGTTCCGCAAAAAGCCGTCCTGTTTACCGGAACCATCGCAGAAAACATCCGCTACGGCAAGGAAGACGCGACCGACGAAGAGATCCGCCATGCAGCTGAAACAGCGCAGGCGACCGAGTTCATCTCGGAGATGAAAGACGGCTTCGATTCGGTGATTGCGCAAGGCGGCATGAACGTCTCCGGCGGGCAGAAGCAGCGGCTCTCCATCGCCCGGGCATTGGTGCGAAGACCGGAAATCTACGTTTTTGACGACAGCTTCTCGGCGCTTGACTTTAAGACAGACGCAAAACTGCGGGCTGCGCTCAAAGAGGAAACGGGAGAATCCACGGTGATGATCGTCGCCCAAAGAGTCAGCACGGTGATGGACGCCGACCGCATCATCGTCCTCGATGAGGGGAAAATTGCCGGTATCGGCACTCATCGGGAACTGCTGGATTCCTGCAGCGTATATCGGGAAATTGTGTCCTCGCAGTTGTCAGAGGAGGAAATCGCATGAATGGGGAACGCAAAGAAATGAGATTTGGCCGCGGAATGGGCCATGGCAGAGGGCCTGGGATGGGCATGCCGGTGCAAAAAGCGAAAGATTTCAAAGGCACGTTAAAAAGGCTGATGGGCTATTTGAAGCCCCGCAGGGTCCAGTTGACGGTCGTTTTCCTGGCGGCTGTGCTCAGCACCGTGTTCAGCATTGCCAGCCCGAAAATCATGGGGAAGGCAACGACGAAGCTGTTCGAAGGCGTTAAGCTGAAATGGGAAGGTGTACCGGGGGCCGCGATCGATTTCCACTACATTATGCATATTCTGTTGATTTTGGGCGGCCTCTACCTGGCAAGCGCGATGTTCGGCTACATTCAGCAATTCGTGATGGCCGGCGTCGCCCAGAAAACGGTTTACGACCTGCGCAAACAGGTGAATGACAAGCTGTCCCGGCTGCCGCTGAAATTTTTTGATTCGCGTCCCAACGGGGAAATTCTCAGCCGCGCCGTGAATGACTTGGATAACATCAGCAGCACCTTGCAGCAAAGTCTCACCCAGCTGATCACGTCTGTCGTCACTTTGATCGGCGTCATCGTGATGATGCTGACGATCAGCCCGCTGATGACATTGATCGTATTTCTGACCTTGCCGCTGAGTCTGGCGGTTACCAAAGCGATTGCCTCCCGCTCGCAAAGCTACTTTATCGGGCAGCAAAAGGCTCTTGGCGAACTGAACGGGCATGTGGAGGAGATGTATACAGGCCACAAGGTGGTGAAGGCGTTCGGGCACGAAACCAAATCGCTCGAGACATTCAACGAGATAAACGAAAGGCTCTACCAATCAGGCTGGAAGGCGCAGTTTATCTCCGGCATCATCATGCCGCTGATGAGTTTTATCAGCAACATCGGCTATGTGCTGGTCAGCGTCGTCGGCGGTCTGCTGGTGACAAAAAGAGCGATTGAAATCGGGGATATTCAGGCGTTCATCCAATACGCCAGACAGTTTTCACAGCCGATCACACAGTTGGCCAATATCGCCAATATCATTCAGTCTACGATCGCTTCGGCGGAGCGGGTCTTTGAGCTCCTCGACGAGCAAGAGGAGCTGCCGGAAGTGTCCGATCCTGTAGAATTGCAGTCTCCGCAAGGCTCTGTGCGGTTCCAGGAAGTCAAGTTTGGTTACAAGGAAGACGCGCCGCTGATCGAGAACATGAATATCGACGTCAAGCCCGGACAGACCGTCGCCATCGTCGGCCCGACCGGTGCGGGGAAAACGACATTGATCAACCTGTTGATGCGTTTCTATGAAATCAACGACGGCAAAATTACCATTGACGGCGTCGACATCACGGAAATGAAGCGCGGCAATTTGCGCAGCCTCTTCGGCATGGTGCTGCAGGACACGTGGCTGTTTAACGGAACGATACGGGATAACATCGCCTATGGCCGTGAGGGAGCAACGGAAGAGGAGGTCGTGCAGGCGGCGAAAGCGGCACATGCGGATCACTTTATCCGTACGCTCCCTGACGGGTACGACACGGTATTAAACGAAGAAGCGTCCAATATTTCACAGGGACAAAAGCAGCTTTTGACGATTGCCCGCGCGATCCTGGCCGACCCCGCCATCCTGATTCTCGATGAAGCGACGAGCAGCGTCGACACCAGGACCGAGGTGCATATTCAAAAGGCGATGAACGAACTGATGAAGGGCAGAACCAGCTTTGTGATCGCCCACAGGCTGTCGACGATTCGCGACGCCGATTTGATCCTGGTGATGAAAAACGGCAGCATTATCGAGAAAGGCAGCCATACAGAGCTGCTGTCGGCCGGCGGTTTTTATGCCGACCTCTACAACAGCCAGTTTACCGGGAAAAACCGCAAAAAAGAGGTCGTGTAAATCAAGGCGAACAGCGAAAGTGCTTCACTCCTGAGGGGTGAGGCACTTTTTTCTGTGGTACAGACCATAAAGCGGCCGATCGTTTTACGCCGATTTTAGCAGACAAAACATGATTGTATAATCCTCAGTCATCTAGTAGTCTATAGGTGGGCTTTCAGAATACTTACATATATGTAGAAAAGGGGAAATTGCATGACAAGAACAGAACGAATCACGCCCAAGGGCCTGTTGTGCCTATTGCTGGCGCTGCTTCTCATGGGCTCTGCCATGATGGTTGGCCCGGTATCTGCGAAAGCGGCAGATACCAATTCCGATTCCGACGTACATATTACTTTACTCGGCACCTCGGATATTCACGGGCGGTTCATGCCTTGGAATTACGCTCTGGACGGTTCCGATCCAAGCGGCAGCCTGACGCAGTTATTTACCATTATCAAAGACGTGCGCAAGGAAAATCCAAATACGATTCTGCTCGATGCCGGTGACATGATCCAGGACAATTCCGCCGAGTTGTTCAACGATCAGCCCCAGTCACCGATGATGGTAGCCATGAATGAAATGAACTACGATGCCTGGGTCATGGGCAATCACGAGTTTAATTTCGGCCTGGATGTGCTGGACAAGGTTTCGTCCCAATTCAAAGGGAAGCTCTTGGCCGGCAACATCTACAAGGAAAACGGCGAAAGGTATATGCCTGCCTACACGATCATCGAAAAAGCAGGAGTAAAAGTGGGGATTATCGGGATGGATACCCCGATGATTGTGGATTTTGAGAAAGGCACCGATCACCTGGACGGACTGGTCGTGACCAATCCGGTCGAAGAGACGAAAAAAGTCATTAAGGAACTGGAAGGCAAAGTCGATGTGATGATCGGCCTGATGCACATGGGGCTGGATAATGAAAACAACATCCCCAACACAGGTGTGACCGATGTAGCTAACGCCAATCCGGAATTGGCCGCTATTTTTGCCGGACACATGCATACGCTGGTTCCGTCAGAGACCGTTAACGGTGTCCTGATCACCGAACCGAATAAATACGGGACCCATATCTCCCGGATCGACCTTACCTTTGCCAAAGAAGACGGCAAGATGGTCCTCAAGGATAAAAAGGCGGCAGCGCTGCCGGTCAAAGGAGCAGATGGCATCTTTACCGTATCCGATCCAGGCTTGGAAGCGACCTTGCAGCCGTTCCACGAATTTGCCCGGGCGGATGCCAATACCGTCATCGCCGAACTAAAAGGCAGGGACCTTGTGCCAAAGGATGAGATCAGAGGGATCCCGGCTGTACAAATTCAGGAGACGCCCCTATCCGACTTCTTCCACGAGGTCATGCTCTATTACAGCAAGGCTGATGTCGTCGCCCATCAGATTGACAACGACAAAGCGCGGCTTGACGTAGGACCGATCAAGAAGAAGGACATCGCCTACAACTATCAGTTTACCTTCGGCGAGATCACGGTTTACGAAGTGACGGGCAAAGACCTGAAGGACTACATGGAGTGGGCTGTCGGCTATTTCAACTCTACCCGGCCGGGAGATGTAACCGTCAGCTTCGATCCCAAGCGGCGGGCCTCCAAATACAGCACCAATGACTTCTTCGGCGGGGTAAAATACGAGATTGACCTCAGCAAACCGTATGGCAGCCGCATTACTAACTTGCGCCGGATGGATGACACCCCGATCAAGATGGACGATGTGCTCAAACTGGGGATGAACGCATACCGGATGGATGCCTTGCGGGCAAAAGGCGGAGCTTTGGAAGGCCGGGAGTTTAAACAGCTCTGGTCGTCCAAGGATGCCAGCGTTTACGGTGAAATAGGCGGAACGATTCGCAACCGCGCCATCGCCTACCTGCAGGAAGTGAAGAACGGCGTATACGAACCCGTCGTTCAAGACAACTGGAAAATTATCGGCGTAGATACCGCGGCTCCAGAGCGGGCAGATGTGGTCGAGCTGGTCAATGCGGGAGTTCTTGACGTTCCTTCCACGGAGGATGGCAAGTACACGAACATCGCTTCCATCAACATCAAGGATCCGGTATCAAAAGAAGAAATCGCCGAGCTCTCGCAAAAAGCGAAGGTAAGTCAGGACTTGTTTGCCGGGGTTGCGACGAAAGGCGAATTTTATCACAAGCTGAACCAGGCCAGAAAGGGCGAGGGGTTTGTCCCTCCCAAACAGACAGCTCCAATCAGCACCGGGGAAGTGACGGACGAGCCGAAAGCCAATGCCGCCCCGGCAGAAGAGCCGAAGCAGCAGCAGCCCAAACCGCAAGCTTCTGCTCCTGCGGTGCAGCAGCCGGCACAGGCAGCTGCGGGGAAAACCGCTGAGGTTACAGCCTACTTCCTGAACGTGCGTATGGCGCCTTCGCCGGAGGCGAAAATCTACACGGCGGTGCCCAAGGGAACCGTTCTCCAAGTTTTGGGTATGGATAAAGGCTGGGTGAAAATTTCCTTTGAAGGAAAAACAGCTTACGTCGACGGCGCGTACGTGAAGCTGTCCCAATAAAACTAAGAAGCAGTCCGGCTGAGATAGCCGGACTGCTTCGTCTGTTATTCGTTTACCCAACCGCGGGCTTTCATCGCCTCGGCGAGACGCTTTAGGGAGATCATGTAAGCGGCTGTGCGGAAGTCGCACTTGTACTCTTGCGCGAGCGAACGCACTGCCCAGTAGGACTGCACCATGACGTCGCACAGCTTCTGATTTACTTCGGCTTCGCTCCAGTAGTAGTTCATCAGGTTTTGTACCCATTCAAAGTAGGATACGGTAACGCCGCCGGCATTGGCGAGAATGTCCGGGATGACGAGTACGCCATTCTGGTGCAGGATTTTATCCGCTTCCGGAGTCGTTGGGCCGTTGGCTGCTTCCGCTACGATCCGGGCTTTTACCTTGTGAGCGTTTTTCCGGGTAATCACATTTTCAAGCGCAGCCGGGATGAGGATGTCTACATCCAGCTCGAGAAGTTCTTCCGGACGCTGCAGGTGATAGCGAGAGTCGTAGCTCAGGATGCCGGTGGTGTCCTTCAGCTTTTTCACGGTGTCCAGCTCCAAGCCGTCCGGATTGTACAGTCCGCCCGTGGAATCGCTCACTGCTACAATCTTGCAGCCCTCTGCAGCCAGCAGGTCAGCGGCGATTCGTCCGGCGTTGCCGAACCCCTGAATCGCTACGGTCGCGTTTTGCAGGCTCTTGCCGGCGTCTTTGATCGCTTCCATGATGGTAAATACGCATCCGCGCGCTGTCGCTTCATTGCGTCCTTTGGATCCGCCGACGATCAGCGGCTTGCCGGTGATGACGCCAGGGTTAAAGGAACCCTTGATCCGGCTGAAGGTATCCATCATCCAACCCATGATTTGCGGATTGGTGTATACGTCCGGTGCAGGGATATCTTTATCCGGTCCGACGATGTCTGCGATCGCCTCCATGAAACCGCGGCTGATCCGTTCGATTTCACCTTTGCTCAAGGTATGGGGGTCGCAAATAACGCCGCCTTTTCCGCCGCCGTAGGGCAGACTCACGACGCCGCATTTGAACGTCATCCACATGGACAGCGCCTTGACTTCGTCGAGCGTCACGTCAGGATGGAAGCGAATGCCGCCTTTGGTCGGTCCGATTGCGTCGTTGTGCTGAGAGCGGAAGCCCTCGAATACCCGAACGGTTCCGTCGTCCATTTTTACTGGAAAAGAGACGCAAAGTACTCGTTTCGGCTTTTTCAGAATTTCCACTATATCGCGTTTCAGCCCAAGGATTGCAGCCGCATTTTCAATTTGTGATTGAACAATTTCATACGGATTTAGAATTTCAACATCGCTTGCTTGCAGTTCTTGTACAGTCGCCATTGTTCTCTCCCGCCTTCTCTGCTTTTTTTCGATCAGATATATCTGTGAATGGATGGTAGGTTGTACTTTTTTTCACATTTATCGATGGAACCATACCTGTATTTTACGGTTCCAGAATTGATCGAAACAATATAGAATTTAGATAACAATGATGCCGGAATGAGATGAATGAAAAGAAGGGGTGAATGAGGTGGAATTGAGGCAAATTCAGTACTTCATTGAAGTAGCGGAGCGGGAGCATGTGACAGAGGCCTCCCATGTGCTGCATGTCGCACAATCGGCTGTGAGCCGGCAGATTTTTAATCTGGAGGCAGAACTTGGCGTGACGCTGTTCATCCGCGAAGGGCGCAATGTCAGGCTGACACCGGTCGGGAAAGTCTTTTTGGAGCATATGAAACAAGCGATGCAGGTGATCGAAAAGGCGAAGCTGGAAATCGAGGAATTTCTCGACCCGCAGCGAGGCACGATTCGCGTCGGCTTTCCCAGCAGCCTGGCGGCGTATACACTGCCGACGGTTATCTCTGCTTTTCGCGAAAAATATCCGCATGTGAAGTTTCAACTCTGCCAAGGATCTTACCGCAGTCTGATCGACTCGGTGATCAAAGGAGGAATTGACCTGGCACTGCTCGGACCGGTGCCCAAGCAGGAGAAGCAAATCAAAGGGGAAACCCTCTTTTTGGAAAATATTGTTGCGCTGCTGCCGACCAATCATCCGCTGGCAGGCCAGTCCACCTTGCAGTTGAGCCAGCTGCGGGAAGATTCATTCGTGCTGTTTCCGGAAGGATTTATTCTTCGGGAAATCGTGGTCAACGCCTGCCGTCAGCTTGGATTCCAACCCAAGGTATCCTTCGAAGGGGATGATATCGATGCGATCAAGGGGTTGGTCGCGGCCGGGCTCGGCATAACACTGCTTCCCGAAATCACCTTGTACGACAGCATACCGCGAACAACGGTAAAGATCCCTGTGACCGAGCCCGCCGTCACCCGCACGGTAGGCGTTATCATCCCCAGCGACCGCGAGCTGCCGCCTACTGAGAAGCTGTTCTACGAATTCCTCAAAGAGTTTTTCGCCGTTTTGAGCGGATTTGAAAGCTGAAGAAGGTAAATGCCAAAAAACCTGCCGCTTGTGTGGGTGGCAGGCAAAGCCCGTTAGCAAAGCAGGTTCTCAATTTGCCGGGTACAGCCGTTTGCGCACGGACTGGTCATGCAACAGCTCCGCTAAATGAAGCTGGATGCTTCTCGTTTGCGAGGTCGAAAATGCCGGGTGGGCAAGGTTGGTCGTCTCCCAGGGGTCCTTGGTCAGATTGTACATCTCGTATTCATCGGGAACTTGCAGCTCCCTGGCATTCTGCGTACGGGATCTAGGGTTGGGGTAGTAGCGGGAGTACTTCCAATATTCTTTACAGCCGTCAACGTTTCGTGCGGTTATGACAGTTTCGAGTGCGTTGGGCTGGACGACTGACTTGTACGGGTTCCCCAGGAGCCCTACTTGGTGCTGGCCGTTGGTCACGTCGTCCTCCGTCATAAAATAGACCGGATCATCCCAGGCGTCCGCTGGTCCGCCTTCGCCGCGGAGCAGAGCAGACAGGTCGCGGCCGACAAAGGGGCGCACTTCGCTGAAGCTTTGCCGCAAGGTTTCCCGCAGCTTTTCTGCATCAGCTCCAATCAGTCCCAGGAGGGTGGGCAGGATATCTACGTGGCTGGTTGCCGTGTTGATCTTCCGGTGTTTGTCAAACAGGCGGGGATTGTGAAAAACCAGCGGAACGCGGAGGGCCTCTTCGTAGGCGCAGTACCATTTTTGGTGCAAATCGCCGTGGGCGCCGAGCAGTTCTCCGTGGTCCGACGTGAAGACGACAATCGTGTCTTGATAGAACGAAGATTGCTGCAGAGCCTGAAAAACTTTTCCCATTTCCCTGTCGACATTCTTTTGCAGCTGGTAGTAGAGCCTCCGATAAAAAGCGTTGCGAAATATCGGCTGAAGGGCTTGGGGGTACGTTTTTCTATAGCTGGCCTGGCAGCGCGGCTTGGTCAGCAGGGTTTCGTTGATGGTGGGGGGTGCGGGCACAGGGGGGATGGTGTCGTCGACGGAGAAGGCAAACAAGGGATAGCTGGCAGAAATGGCCCCGTATAAGGCGATATCGTGAGGGTTGACGAAAGAAGCGACGATGAGCCAGGGCTGATACTGATCAGAAGATTTACTCTCTTGAGCCAGCTTTGAGATCAGTTCGACCAGCTCGGCAGCGTAGAATTCATCACGCCCCCGTACGCCGATCGCCGCTGATGAGCCGGAATTGTGCGGATCCTGGCCATGCGGCTCCGGACCGACCCAGCCGGTAAAGCCGAAGGCATCCAAGCGGTCAGCATGCAGGTACAGCTCTGTCTTTGCCGGATCGGGTACGCCGGTGTGGGGATGATAGCTGGGGATGGGAGTGCGGGTCCCGGGAATGATGATATCCTCGTCAGATATATGCCACTTCCCTTTGTAAAAGGTCCTGTACCCGGCGGCGCGAAAGTAATCGCCCATGGTCGGCACTGTGTTTCGGTCCAGCCAGAACATGTCGCTGTCAAAAGGCTCCTTTGCCGCGCCGCTGGTCTGGGTGACGCCGTGAAGCGACGGATACTGACCGGTGAAGAGGGTGGCCCTGCTGGGAGAACAGGCTGTTGCCCCGACATAGTGGCGCGAGAATTCGACGCCTTGTGATGACAGACGGCTCTGGGTGAGCAGATTCTGTTTGCGCCAGGCTCTCAGCTCGGCAGTTTCATAGATTGGGGGATATCGTTGTTGGTCGACGATGAAAAGGAGAATATTCATCAAAGCCTCCTGTAAAGGAATTCAACCCGGGAGCATCTTGCCGAGCGGTCCGTTTTCGTCCAAAATATCCTGCAGATCGTAAACAGAAATCGGGAACATCGGGAAACCGTAGTAATAAGGCGTAATTTCGTAAAGCTCGAAGTATACGACCAACGCTTTGTCGGCGATATAAAAATCCTGATCCGGCCGAATCCCCTTGAAATCGGCCAAAAGCGGAATATTTCGCTGCCTGATTTGTACCCGAATCAGATCGGACAGCCTTCGCACGTAATCGCTGCCGGGTTTAAACAAGTCCTGCAGCCGGTAGATCCTTCCCGTTTGGATATCTGCGGTGATCGATTTTAGAATCGTCAGCCCGTGAGCGTGGTACTGCATGTACGTATAGTTGCCGAGCGTCAGACTGAGGATGCCGCGCTCGTTGGTTTTGATCTCATAATAACCGGTCATTTGCGTACCGGCGGGATTCTGATAAAAGCCTTGTTGTGCGATGAGTGCCTGTACTTGTTGATAAATGGCTTGGTTGATGCTCTCTTCCGCATTTGCGTTCTGCAGTCCTGTGACCATCGGGTAATGGATGGTCACATTTGGAAGAATAATCGAAACGGTTTGGATTTGAACCGGCAGTTGAGTCGAATCCACTGTGCCCATTCCTTTCGTCCGCTGTTCGTATGTACTGCAGCCTATTCAAGGAATGGTATCGGTGTCAGCCTATTTTATCGGTAAGCGCCCGGGGCATCTCTTGTTTGCACCGCCGTACTACAGATGCAGCAGCAGCTTTGCCATGGTAAAGTAGATGATCAATCCCGTTCCATCTACAAGCGTTGTGATAAAAGGTCCCGATACGACGGCAGGGTCTACTCTCAACTTATGCAAGATCATCGGCAAAATAGCAGCGACCATGGATGCCCAGATGACGATAAACAAGGCTGTGATCGCAACGACTGCCCCGATGTGCAGGTCGACCCCGAGCAGAGCGGCGCGCAGCAGGGCAATGACACCCATCGATACGCCGAGCAGCACACCTGTGGATACCTCTTTGCCGATTACTTTATAGATATCCTTAAATCTTACTTCGCCGACAGCTAAAGCCCGGACTAAGGTAGTAACCGTTTGAGATCCCGTATTTCCGCCGGTGCCGATGAGCAGCGGGATAAAGAAAGACAGGGCGATCTGCTCGGACAAGGTATCTTCGTAATGTCGCAAAATGGTGCCGGTATAAGCTTCGGCGATGAATAAAATTAACAGCCAGCCAATCCTTTTTTTAAAGAGACCCCAAACCGAATTCTTAAAGTAAGGCTCCATCAAAGGCTGGCTCCCGCCCATCTTCTGGAAATCCTCGGTTGCTTCTTCATGGATGACGTCAATCAAATCGTCAACGGTAATAATCCCAATCATTCTGTTTTCCCGCGTCACGACGGGGATGGCGACCAGATCGTAATTGGACAGGATGGAGGCGACCTCTTGCTGATCCATGTCAACAGGAACGGAGATTACGTCGTCCGTGACGATGTCCGCCAATTTGGTGCCGGGGGGCGCCAAAATGATTTCTTTCAAGGAGACAACTCCGACGAGTTCACCGTGGGCCCCGATGACATAGACGTAGGAGACAATTTCTGCCTCATGTCCCACTTTCCGGACGTGATGCAAAGTCTGGTCAACCGTCCAGGTGATTCGCGAGCCGATGTAGTTGACCGTAGCCAGGCTGCCCGCCGTATCAGGAGGGAATGTCATCAGAGTACTGATTTTTTTCCGGTAGTCGTCAGGCAAAAAGTCCATCAGTTTATTAGCCTGGTGGGGATGAACCGCCAAGAGCATGTCCACGACGGCATCACTTGACATTTTATTCAACAAGGAAGCCGCACGCTGATCATCTGTTCGAGCCAGTATCTTGTATTGCAGCTCAGGATCAAGGTACTCGAGGATCTCGGCGCCGAGCGGAAGGGGGATCAGGGACATACATTGCATTTGGTCATCATATTCAAGATTTTTTATGATTTCGGCCAAGTCGTATGGCTGTAAATGGGATATGTGTTCGTACAATAATTCTATGTTTTGTTGAGCTAACATGCTTTTCCACTCATCCAGGACTTTCTCGTCAGACATGATTACCCTCCTCGCGATCTTGCTCTCCCTACAGGCCATTATTTCATATAATTTGACATGATGGGCCATTTCATGACAAAACAGTTGAAAACCAGTTTCGTGATCGGCATCGGGACTGGATTTTTTTTCGCAAAAATGATTTAATAATTTAATGATTTATCGATTTAATACGATAAAGAAAATAGCGAATGACAGGGTAGGGAAAGAGGGGAATATCAGGTGAAGAAGAGAGGCTTTACACTTGCAATAAGCATACTGCTGCCATTTTTGCTGCTGGCCGGCTGTGCTTCCAACAGTGCGGCGCCGGCGGACAAGCAGACGGAAGGAACGCCGGCAGCGAGCGGACAGCAGGCAGGTCAGGCATCGGACGTACTGACGCTGAAAATGGGCCTGCAGCCTTGGCTGGGCAACGGTCCGTGGTGGATCGCCGAAAAGAAAGGCATGTTTGAGAAGCACGGTCTGAAGGTTGAACTGGTCTCGTTCGTGCAGGATGCTGACATGAACGCGGCATTTATATCCGATAACGTTCAGGCGGCCAACCTGGCTACCCATACGACGATCCGCATGGTCGCCAAGAACAACCTGGACGTAAAGGGTATCATCTACATGGACGAGTCGCAGGATGCGGACGCGATCCTCGCTTCCAAGGATATAGCCGGTGTGGAACAGTTGAAGGGAAAAAAGGTGGCGTTTGAGGAAGGCACGACTTCCGATTTGCTGCTGCAGCAGGCGTTAAAAGAAAAAGGCATGAAGAAGCAGGATGCAGAGACGGTCTTTATGCCGGCAGCCAACGCGGGACTGTCTTTGATCCCTGGGCAAGTGGATGCGGCTGTCACCTACGCTCCGTTCATCCACGAGGTGCTGGACAAGGGCAAAGACAAGGGCCTGCACGTGATTTACTCCGGGAAAAATGCGCCTGGGCTGATCAGCGACATCGTCGTCTTGAAGTCGGAATACCTCAGCCAGCACCCGGATGCCAAGGAAAAACTGCGCCAGGTATGGGACGAGGCGCTGGAGTACTGGAAAGCCAACGAGCAGGAGGGCAATGAGATCGTGGCTGCCGGCAGCGGCAGCAAGCCGGACGAGCTGCCGCCGATCCTGGAGGGGCTGAAATTCTACTCGACGAAAGAAACTGCCGACTTGGCCGCATCGGGCAAACTGGCGGAAACGGTGAAAAATATCCACGGCCTGATGGTGGAGAGTGAAGGCTTGAAAGCGGATATCGATTTGGATCATATGCTCGACATGCAATAATGCGAGACAGATAGGGGCTGTAATATGACACGCAACACGTGGTATTCCTTCCTGGGTGTCTTTCTGGTGCTCTTGGCCTGGGTGGTAGTCACCTACGGAAAGATCATCGACCCGCTGTTTTTGCCATCTCCCGGCGACGTCTTGAGAGCGGCCAGTCAGGAGATCCGTGAAGGAATCCTGTTCTCCGATATTGGCGTCAGCTTTTACCGCATCCTGATGGGGTTCTTGATCTCAACGGCGCTGGCATTGCCGATCGGCGTGATGATGGGTACGTCCAAAGCCTGGCAGTCGTTTTGGGAACCGCTGGTGGGGCTGGTGCGGTATATGCCGGCGGTGGCGTTTGTCCCGCTGTCGATCCTCTGGTTCGGCACCACCGACGGGCAAAAGTTTTTTATCTTGTTTTTGGGTGTGTTTTTCCAGGAGGTCATCATGATCGCCGACAACTGCAAGACGGTCAACCGTTCCCTTGTCGAGGTCGGCATGACTCTGGGCTTCTCGCGGCTGGAGATCGTCCGGGAGATCATCCTCAAAGCGGCGATGCCGGGCATCATGGACACCTTTCGCACGACCTGGGGATGGGCCTGGACGTACCTGGTCGTCGCAGAATTGGTCGCTGCTTCAGAGGGGCTGGGCTTTCGCATCATGCAGGCACAGCGCTATCTGGAGACGGATCGGATCATCCTCGGAATCCTGGTGATCGGAATCCTGGGTCTGGTGACCGATCTCTTGTTCAAACTATTGTACACCCGCCTGTTCCCGTGGAAAGAATCAGAGCGCATCAAGGGATAGATCGGGGAGGAGGTTCGCCTTGAAAGAGGTTAGACTGGCAGCAGAAAAGGTGAGCAAGCGGTTCGTCAGCAATAAACAGGAAATCACGGCGCTCGCCGAGGTAAGCCTGACGATCGGCAAGCAGGAATTCGTTTCTCTTTTGGGGCCGTCGGGGTGCGGCAAATCGACGTTCTTGCGGCTGGTAGCCGGACTGGATGACTACCATGAAGGGCAGCTCGTCCTGGATGGCAAACCCATCACCCATGCGGGGCGGGATCGCGGCGTCGTTTTTCAGCAGTACAGCTTGCTTCCGTGGTTTCACGCCTGGGAAAATGTCGCCTTTGCCTTGAAAAAGGACCAGACGATCAGCAAGGCGGAAAAAAAGGAGCTGGCTTTTCACTTTTTAAAGCTGGTAGGGCTCGAAGGCTTCGAAAATCACTATCCGTCGCAGATGTCCGGAGGAATGCAGCAGCGGGTGGCGATTGCCCGGGCGCTGGTGTACAAGCCCAGCCTGTTGCTCATGGACGAGCCGTTTGGCGCCTTGGACGCACAGACCCGCAGGGAAATGCAGGACCTGCTGCTGACCGTCTGGGAAGAGGAAAAATGCAGCGTCCTGTTCGTCACGCATGACGTGGATGAGGCCATTTACCTGTCTGACCGCGTCTACGTCATGTCCGCCAGGCCGGGGAGGATCGCCAAAGAGATCCAGGTGACGCTGGAACGCCCCCGCACCTACGACATGCAGTTGACCCCTGAGTTCATCAGCTACAAGCGGGAGATCGTGTTGGAGCTGCAGGGAGCCAAAGCGGGCAAATAGCTGCCGTCAAGGCGGAGAGATGCCTGCTGCAGCTATACCGATACGAAGAAAGAGTGCTTGCGGGCACTCTTTCTATTTTTCCAAAAATTGGGTTGGTGAAGTTCCGGTGTATTTCTTGAAGACCTGGCTGAAGTATTTGTAATCCTGAAACCCTACATAATCGGCGACCTCGTAGATTAACATATCGCCTTTCCGCAGCAATTCAACGGCTTTGATGATCCGGTACCTGTTCAGGAAATCATTGAAGGTGTAGTTGGTTTCTTCTTTAAATTTGGCGTTGAGATATACGGTTGAGACTTGATAATGATCGCTGACATCCTGCAGGGAAATCTTCTTGTGGAAATTGTTTTTGATGTACTCGAGCATGTGCATCACGTATTTCGTTTTGTTATCCCGGTACAGATAATGTTGAATGTCCAACAGTTCGTGATAGACATTCAGGTCGTGAAAGGACTGTTCATAGGATTTCAGTCTTCTTTTTTCCTCGATTTTTGCCGTGATCTGCATGATCGCCTCATGCAATTCCGCAAAATCGATCGGTTTTAACAGATACTCATTGACCCCCAGCGAGATCGCTTGTTTGGCATATTCAAATTCACTGTACCCGGAGATGATGATCGCTTCGTAATCGTACTCGGGTTTGCTTTCTTCCAGCATTTGAATCCCGTCTTTAAACGGCATGCGAATATCTGTCATCACGATATCAGGCTGCAATCGTCTGATTTTTTCCAGTCCGTCGACGCCATCGACTGCCCGCTCAACCACCATGCAGTTGTACTTCAGCCAATCCACCTTGTAAACAAGGCCTTTTCTGATAATATCCTCGTCTTCGACTATCAGGACTTTGTACATGTCACCTATCCCCTATGATCGGAATCCTCATGACGACCTTCGTGCCAAGGCCGGATTTGCTATAGATCGAAAGCCCGTAATCCGCCCCGTATAAAAGCTGAATCACCCGGTGGGAATTATTCAAGCCGATCTGCTCCGGAGTCAGATCCTTGTCTGCCAGGATACTCCTTACGTATGCCAGCCTGTCCTCTTCGATGCCCGGCCCGTCATCTTCTACGGTGATCTCAATTGTGTTTTCAACCTTCCTGGCGGTGATCTGGATCGACAGGTGTCTGGTGTTTTCGATGCAGTGCTTGATGCTGTTTTCGATGATGGGCTGGATGAGCAATTTCGGTATCTTGCAGTCTAGCAGGGTGTCGTCTATTTGAATGCTGTAGTCGAGCCTTTCATTGTATCTCATTTTCTGCAGCGCCAGGTAATCCTTGATGTACTTGATATCCGTCTTAAGCGGCACTTCCACGTTTCCGTAATGAATGTTGTACCTCATCAAGTTGGCAAACGATACGACGATGTTGGAGGCGTTGTTGGCATCAAATAAAATCTCATAGCGCAGCATTTCCAAGACGTTGAAGACAAAATGGGGATTGAACTGGTTTTCGAGGTGTTTAATCTCCATTTGCCGCTTTTTTTCCGCCACTTCGGCATTGTGTTTCATCAGTGACTCTATCTTTGCCACCATGTTGTTGAACTCATCGTAGATCGTCTGAAATTCATCAAATGTCTTGGACTCAATCCTGTACTCCACATTGCCTTCCTTAAATTGATTGACCGCAGAGATGAGCGAGTCAAAGGACTGCAGATTTCTCTTCATCAGCTTTGGCGTCACGAAAAAAATCAGCAGGACAATGACGATGCTGATGCCGAGCAAAAAGGCGATCCCCATGATGAGCAGCTGCCGGTAATTGTTGACCGAGGTCATGGAAATGACGTGCAGCTGGTTGGATTTGAAGGCTTGGGAAGTCATGTAATACAGGTTCCCGTTGAAAACGGCGGTATGCTTCGTAACGGCGTCCAGGCTGATTTTCCCCATGGAGTTGACAAGCAGCGGATTGGAAGCGTAGATCACATTGTCAAACGCATCTGTAATCGCGACGATATCGACATCGCTGCTGCGAAGATACTTCTCCAGGTCATAGAGGAAAAACAGGAGGTAGCCGTTTACCCTCCCTTGCTCCGTTATGGCTTTCGCAAAGAAATACGGTGATTTTTGCGGGTCATCGAAAGGGATTCGGTTCATGCCGCTTTGCATCTCCGGCGTTCCCGCAAGCTTTGTCAATACATCTTTTAGGTGATAGCTTTCAGACAAAATGGTTTGATTATTCTGGTAGAGATTGGTTGCCACAATCGTGCCGTCCTTATCCAGCAGCGCGAAATACGATCGTATCTTATGCGTGTTGCTAAACGAGTACAAGAGTTGATTGGCCTTCAGTATCTGCCTTCTGTCGTGAAACGAAGATTGGATCGGGTCCTCCTGCACCAAGCTTTGGAGGTCTTGTTCATACAGCTGAAGCTCATCTTCCAGGAATCTGCCGAGCCCGCTGTTGAACGAGAGATTCGTCTGAACGATCGTTTCCCGGAAAGTAAAAAAGACGGACAAGATAAACAGCACAAAAACCAGCAACACAAAGGCTACCGTATACGTAATAAACGTTTTTCTGATGTAATCTTTAAACGTATTTGATTTTTTCATTGTCTGAACACCTATCAGTCATGTCTCATGATAAAACGGTGAGGTCTGCAAAGAGACCTCACACATTCACGTCTTTCTTCCCTGTCAGCTTAAAGAACAGGAACAGTGAGAGAACCGACGTCAGCGTCAAAATCGTGGAATAAGCCGAAGCATTCCCGAAGTTGCCGCGAATAACCTCCGTATAGACAGAGACTGTCAACGTCTGCGTCTTGTTCGTATACAGGATGATAGACGAACTCAATTCGCTGATCACCGTAATCCAGCTCATGATGGCCCCGGCGATGACACCAGGCATCATCATCGGGATGATCACTTTCCGAAATGCTTTCGTCTCCGACGCGCCAAGGCTGATGGCCGCCTCTTCAATGCTGGGGCTGATTTGGCCGATGATCGCCGTACTGGAACGAATCGTATACGGCAGTCTTCTGATCGCAAAGGACATGATCATAATCAACATTGTACCACTTAGCAAGAGCGGTTTTTGGCTAAAGGCAAATAAAAAGGAGATACCCAGTACCGATCCCGGAATGATAAACGGGAACATGGAGATCGTATCCAGCGTCGATGTCAGAGCATTTTTCTTTCTTACCGTCAGATAGGCAATCATGATCCCGAACACGACAATGATGATAATCGCCGCAATTCCCAACAGGTAGGTGTTCAGAATGACGGAGCTGTTTTTATCAAAGAAAATGTTTTTGTAGCTTTCCAGAGAAAATCCGCCGGTAAACACCTGGCCGCCCTTCGTTTTTAAGAACGAAGTGAAGATTACGACACATTGGGGCAGGATGGCCAGCAAGACTGTTACGTACACAAAGGCGTGAGACAGGATGTTTTTGAATCCGCCGATCTCTTCCGCCACCATCGGCTTTAAGGCAGACATGGAGTAAGAGTAACGCCTTGCCAACAGCCGCTGGACGATGAACAACAGGATCGTGATCAGGATCGTGATTAAGCAAAGAGCCGCAGCGAATCCATCGTCTCCGCCAACCTCACTCATAAACTGCGTGTAGATCAACACCGGTATCGTCCGAAAGCCTTCGCCGATCAACATCGGTGTCCCGAAGTCGGCGATGACACGCATAAATACCAACAAGGCACTGGCCAAAACGGTAGGCATGATCAATGGGATAATGATTTTAAACAGCCGTTGAATACTGGAATATCCCAGGCTCTCCGCTGCTTCGTTCAAGGAGTTGTCCAGATTTTTCAGCGCTCCGCAGATATAGATGTAGATGAGCGGGAAAGACTGCAAGGTCAATACCAAGACGATGCCGGGGAATCCGTAAATGCCGTTTAATTTGACATGGAACAGGTCGTTGATGAATTTGGTTAAGACACCGCTTCGGCCGAGCAGCTGGATCCAGGCGTAGGCGCCGATAAAAGGGGGCGAAAGATACGAGATGATAATGAGGATCTCGATGATTCTGCTGCCCTTGATTTTCACTTTTCGCATCAGGTAGGCGATCGGCAGCCCGATCGCGACGGAAAGAACGGTGGTGACGATCGTTACCTGGAAACTGTTGATCAGCGTGACCCAATAGAATTTTCGCTCAAAAAATTTGCCGAGGTAACGAAGCGTAAGTTCTCCGGTATGCGGGTCAATGATGCTTTTTTTCAATACCAGGATGAGCGGAAAGAGAATGAATATCAGAAAAACGGCCAGGATGATCAGCGCGGATACATTCCAGATGCTGAATTTACGCTTCATGCTTGTAACCATTCTCGCCACCTGCTTTGATTAAACTGGTTTGTGTATCGGCGTCAAAGACGTTGATTTTGTTCGGTTTGACGCGAAGGTGAATTTCTGTTCCATTCGGAATGATCCCGGCTATGTCGGAATCCTGCACGACCTCGACGGTTTCCCCATTTGCCAGTTCTGCGAAGTAGTGTGTATGCAGCCCGAGGAACATGCTGCTTTTTACAACGGCCCGGATTGCTTCTTGATCGGAGCAGACGATAAATTCCTGGGGTCTTACCGATGCCAGCACTTTTGCTCCGTTTCCGACTGTATCAGCCAGATTGCTCATCTTTTCTTTGTAGCCGTTGCCAAAGTTGATCCATGTTTCGCCGCCCGCAATCTCTGCTGTTGCTTCGATGATATTGGAGGTGCCGATAAACTTGGATACGAATACATTGGCGGGACGCTCGTAGATTTCTTTCGGGGTTCCGATCTGCTGGATGATTCCGCCGTTCATGACGGCGATTCTGTCGGAGATAGCCAAGGCCTCCTCCTGATCGTGTGTAACGTATACGGTGGTGATGCCAACCTGCTGCTGAATGCTTTTGATGGCATTCCGCATCTCTACCCGCAGTTTGGCGTCCAAATTGGACAGCGGTTCGTCCATGAGCAAAACCTGCGGATGGATGACGATTGCCCTGGCCAATGCCACGCGCTGCTGCTGTCCGCCGGAAAGCTTGTCTGGCATTCTGTCCTTGTAATCCTCGATTTTCACGACGCGCAGGATGTCCTCGATGCGGCTTTCGATTTCGCTTTTAGACAATTTCTGCTGTTTCAGCCCGAAGGCGACGTTGTCCTTCACGGACAGATGCGGGAAGATCGCGTAGTTTTGAAAGACCATGCCCATGTTTCTTTTGCTGACAGGAATGTTGTTGATGACCTGGTTATCGACTTTGATGACGCCTTCTTCGATAGAGTTGAAGCCGATGATCATCCGCAGCAAGGTGGTTTTGCCGCATCCGGAAGGCCCCAGCAGCGTGAACAATTCTCCCGGTTTGATGTCGAGAGAGAGTCCGTTTACGATGGTTTTGTCGCCGTAGCGCTTTACTACATTTTCGATGTGAATGGAAACACTCAATGTCAGTTCCTCCTTGACGCTCGCGGGAAATAAACAAGATGAGGCAGCTTATAAATAACGGGATTTATGTTATAAGCTGCCTTTCTATTTTAAAAGCTTTTATTTGTCCATCGATTTTTCCAGCAGATCGGTAAATTTGGCTGTGATTTTCTCCTTGTTTTCAGATACCCAGCCCTCGTCGTAATTTTTGGCTAACTGAATCTGTTCAGTCGGCACCATGTAGGAGGCCAGGTTTGCTCCTTCTCTCAGCGGTCTGACGGTAAGTTCGCCGCCCACCAGGTTTTGCACTTTCTCGGAGAGCATGTAATCGACGAACTTCTTGGCATTCTCCAGGTTTTTGGCGCCTTTGATGATCTGGACGGATTCACCCGGGAAGATGGCCCCTTCTTTCGGGAATACCACTTCTACGGGCGCTCCGTTTTTGATGTAGTTGACGACGGGATCTTCCCAGGTCAAGCCTACCGGATACTCCCCGTCGGCGACGCTTTTGTGAAGCTGGCCGGAGCTGCCGAACATCTTGCCGTCAAGGTTGGCGATGAATTTCTCGACAAAGTCCCAAGCTTCCGGGGACATCGGGTCGCCATTGCCCATCGCATACAGCATGGCGGCCAGTGACTGGAAGGCGGAACTGGAGCTGGCCGGATCGCCGAAGGCAATTTTGCCCTTCAGTTCGGGATTCAGCAGATCGGCAAAGCCTTCTACTTTGATGTCTCCAATGAGGTTCTTATTGACGATAAACACCGTCGGATCGGCAAAAGCGGGTGAAAAATACCCGGTTTTATTTCTGAATTGCTCCATCATATGGCTGTCTTCCGGTGAAACGTATTGCTCAAACAAGTCTGTTTTGCTCTTCAGCATCGTCTCGTCTGCCGCCCACAGAATATCCCCCATCGGGTTTCCTTTTTCGGACTCGACGCGTTTCAATAACTCTCCGGTACCGGCGACGATCACTTCCACTTTAATGCCCGTATCATTTTCAAAATTAGGGATGACAGCGTTGTTCAGGCTTTCGCTGCGAGCCGTGTAGACTGTCAGGACATTGGCACCGCCTTTGCCTGTCTCTTTCTCAGAAGCCGACTCTCCCTGTGAACAGCCGGCAAAGATCATGCTTGAGGCGAGTGCTGCCGTTAACAGCATTGCGAGCGTTTTCATTTTTTTCATCTCCGATTGACCTCCAAAGATATTTGTGCTGCTTCGAGAAATAATTATAAGGTTCCCGATCTTTTCGGAATATCCAAAAAAACAAAAGAAATATGTGAAAAAACAAACTAAAAAACAACCTTGGCCCGGTAATGCCTGGCGAAGGTTGTTTGCTCAGTTCTTTTTATTCAAGCGCCTTTTTTGCCGAGATCCCCAGTTTTTTCAACAATTGCAGCGCCTCTGCTTTTTCCGCCTCGTCAAGTCCTTCCACCGCTCGCGCAATCGCCTGAATATGCTGAGGAAATATCTCGTCCATCAGTTGATTCCCTTTTTCCGTAATGGTAGCGTACGTGATCCGGCGGTCTTTTTCACAAGGTTCACGGGTGAGGTATCCTTTTTCTTCTAGTTTATCTACAACATAGGTAATGCTACCGCTGGCCAGCAAGATTTTTTCGCCGATCTGTTGAAGCGCATGGGGACCTTTGTGGTACAGCAGCTCCAGTACGGCAAACTCCGTCGGATTTAAGGAGTAGCGGCGAATGTCCCGGATGGCGTGTTCCATGACAGATCTGTAGGCCCGGGACAGCACCAGAAACAACTCCAGGGATAGATTTTTTTCCATGTCTGGCACCCCAATCTGCGAATATCTCGAATTCGTATGATTTTATTCAAACCGGACCGTTTTGTCAAATCCCGACTTGCGCGAAAATTCCATATTCACAGATGAACTTTTTACGAAAAACCCCTATGATAATAGGAAACCAGCTGGATGCACGGCACGGACAGCCTGGACAAGCGTTTGCAGCAAGAAGCAAAGGGGTTGGTTTGATGACAAGGTTGCAGTATATAACCGGGATCGCCCAGGATATAGCGGAAGCGATCAAGGCCGCGTTTCAAATGGACGTGGAGATCGTGGATCGGAACATTGTACGCATCGCCGCGACCGGCTCGGCGAGTGAAAAGATCGGGGTGAAAATGGACTACGGAACGGTTAGCAGACATGTTGTCAGCTCGCAGGAGCCGGTTGTCGTCCATTCCGCCGGATCTCATCACATATGCCGCACCTGCTCGGGATTTGGCCGGTGCGCCTATGCGGGGGGAATTATTTTTCCGATTCAATACGAGGGAGAGAGTATCGGAACGATTAACCTGGTGGCTTACGATGAAGAGAAGCTGGCGGAAATAGAGAAAAACCAGCATGGGCTGATCGACTTTCTCGACAAGATGTCCGAACTGATGATTACAAAAATACGGGAACAGGAGTTGTACAATGCCCAACTGCAGATCAATAAAACGCTGCAAACGGTGATCAATACCATCCCGCGAGGCATTATCTTTTGCGACGACAAGGGATGCGTCAAGGAGACCAATCGATTGGCCCAGAAAATGTTGGGCCTCGAAGGGAAATCGTTGGCAAGAAACACCTCGCTGCCGGAGATTTTTCCCGAACTGACGCTCGAACAGATCACATCCGGGGAGGAGCTGGCCAATGTTGAACTGACCTGCCAAAAGGGGAGGGAGGCGCAAAGGTTCCTGGCGGATCTGACCCCGATCGTCGATCAGCATATCGTTACCGGAGCGGTTGTGTCCTTGTACGATTACGAAAATATGAAGCAGCTGGCCTTTGAGTTCACCAACAGCAACCGGAAGATTACGTTTGCGGACATTATTTGCGAGACGCCGGTGATGAAGAACATCAAGAGCAAGGCAGCGCATTTTGCCAGGAGCAGCTCCACCATTTTGATCACCGGAGAGAGCGGCACAGGCAAGGAAATGTTTGCCCGCGCGATTCACGAGGCCAGTCCCAGGGCCGATCAACCCTTTATTTCGATAAACTGTGGCGCCATTCCGGAGACGTTGATCGAGAGTGAATTGTTCGGCTACGAAAAGGGCTCTTTTACCGGTGCCAACGCTAAAGGAAAGCCGGGAAAATTTGAATTGGCCAACCACGGAACGATTTTTTTGGACGAGGTAGGGACGATGCCGCTCTATTTGCAGGTGAAGCTGTTGCGGGTGATACAGTCCAGAGAGATTGACAAGATCGGCGGTGCCCAGTCGATCCCGATCGATGTCAGGATCATCGCCGCTACCAACAGCGACCTGGAAGAGATGGTGAAAAAGGGCACTTTTCGGCATGACCTGTATTACCGGCTAAATGTCATTCCCATCCACCTGCCGCCGATCCGGGCAAGAGTGGACGATATCCTCCCGCTGAGCCGTTACTTTATCACCAGGTATGCCGGGCTGCTCGGAAGAAACGTCAACGATATTTCTGAAGAAGCCCTGCAGGTATTGAAGGCGTACAAATGGCCCGGGAACATCCGCGAGTTGGAGAATGTCATCGAATATGCCATCAATCTTTCACTTCCGACGGAGGACAGCTTGCATGTGAAGCATTTGCCGCCACACCTGCTGGATTGCGTCAGCTCTGCTCAGGACGAACTTCTGGCGACGGGCAGCATCCGGCCTGGCAACATGCCGCTCGGCAAGGAGGAGTACGAAAAACAAACCCTGCTTACCCTTTTGCGTGAATGGGGAGGAAGCACCTCCGCCAAACAAAGAATTGCCGAAGTGATGGGAATCAGTATGGCTACCCTATACCGAAAATTACATTTTTATCAAATTGATAAAAAACATTTCTCAAAATGAGATTTTTCTCTTTTTGAGATTTTTTTCTTTTTGGAGAAAAGCCGTAAACCGCCTCTCGAAGACTTGGCATCAAATATGCAATAAATAGCGGCAGGAGAAGGGAGATGAAAACCTGCTGATTCACGTAGAGGAGG
This sequence comes from Brevibacillus sp. B_LB10_24, assembly GCF_046036945.1. Taxonomy (NCBI): domain Bacteria; kingdom Bacillati; phylum Bacillota; class Bacilli; order Caryophanales; family Paenibacillaceae; genus Brevibacillus; species Brevibacillus sp. B_LB10_24. The sequence continues at coordinate 56,318 of NZ_JBJQOQ010000002.1, forward strand.
GAGAATTACTGTGGAATTCACACCATGGACCATTTTCGTTGACCTGGGTCTTATCTCATTGCTTTTTCTGGTCGGCTCGCTTTTGCGGGCAAAAGTCAAGCTGATTCAAGAGTTGTTTTTGCCGGCTGGGTTGCTGGCCGGTTTGATCGCCTTGGCGCTTGGCCCCAACGGGCTGGGGTGGCTGCCGTTTTCCAGCCAGATCGGTACGTACCCCGGGATTTTGATCGCTGTGGTGTTCGCCGCCTTGCCGTTTAGTTCGGAGAAAACTCCCTTTTCCTCTGTGACAAAACGTGTAGGCAGCATGTGGGCCTATTCGCAGATGGTCATGATCATGCAGTGGGGGTCGGGATTGCTGTTTGCCTTGCTCCTGTTAAACAACCTTTGGGGCGATCTGCATACCGGTTTCGGCCTTATGCTGGCCAGCGGATTTGCCGGCGGCCATGGAACGGCAGCGGCGATCGGACAGGCTTTTGCCGAGCACGGCTGGGAAGATGCGGCTTCCCTGGCGATGACTTCGGCAACTGTAGGCATAATCAGCGCGATTGTTGGAGGTCTGATTCTGATCAAATGGGGTGCGAAAAAAGGGCATACCGGCTTTATCAGCAATTTTGATCAACTGCCGAAGGAGTTGAAAACGGGATTGGTGCCGCTAGAGATGAGAAAGTCTGTCGGAGCCGGGACGGTCTCCTCTATTTCGATCGATCCGCTGATGTTCCATGCTTCGCTGGTCGGCTTGGCGGCGATGTGCGGCTACTATCTCAGCAAGGCAGCCTCCGCGTACTTTCCGAAATTAAACCTGCCGGCGTTTTGTCTGGCCTTTCTGGTAGCCTTGCTGCTAAGCAAGCTGATGCAAGGTTTCGGTGCGGACGAGTATGTGGACCAGAAGACGATGAATCGCATCAGCGGGACATGCACCGATCTGTTGGTAGCGTTTGGCGTCGCTTCGATCAAGCTGCCGGTTGTGGTCAAGTACGCATTGCCGCTCGCCCTGCTGTTCGTCTTCGGCGTTGTATTTTGCCTGTTTTTCTTTATCTGGATGGCGCCAAGATTTTTCCGCCAGTACTGGTTTGAGCGGGGGATTTTCACCTGGGGCTGGGCGACAGGGACGACTGCGATGGGGATTGCGCTGCTTCGTATCGTCGACCCCGATCTGGAGAGCAAGACGCTGGATGATTTTGCACTCGCTTACATTCCGATGGCTCCGGTGGAGATCGCGATCGTGACGTTTGCTCCGCTGCTGATCGTGAACGGACAGCACTGGCTGTTTACCGCTGTGACCATGCTTGCCGGACTGATTATTTTTGGCATCTTCAGGGGGAAACAGAAAGACCAGAAGCTGCAAACGCAAAACATGTAAATAAGGGAAGAGAGGGAAATCAAAATGACAAGCAGCAAAATCGAATTTTTGTATTTGAATGAACAGGATATGATCAAAGCTGGCGTATTGGATATGGGAAAATGTGTGAAAACGATGGAAGAGGTGTTCTACTTACTCAGCCAAGGAGACTGCCTGATGGGCGGGCCGCTGGAAAACGAGCACGGCATGATGCTGTGGTTTCCGGAGGAGCGGCGCGGTCCGAGAATGCCGGTGGCCGGTCCGGACAGGCGCTTTATGTCGATGATCGCTTATGTTGGCGGCGATTTTCACGTCTGCGGAGACAAGTGGTACGGGTCGAATATCGAAAATGTGAAGCGCGGCCTTCCCCGCTCTATCCTCAACCTGACGTTGAATGACCCGGACACGGGCCAGCCGCTGGCGTACATGTCGGCCAACCTGGTCAGCGCCATGCGGACAGGAGCGGTTCCGGGGGTGGCAGCCAAGTACCTGGCCAGACAAAACACCGAGACAGCCGGCATTTTAGGCGCGGGTGTGATCAGCAAGGCCTGCCTGAAAGCAATCGCTAAGACACAGCCGCAACTGCGGGAAATCAGAGTGTACGATCTGATTATGGAGAAATCACAAGCCTTTGCCCGGCAGATGTCCGAGGAACTGGGCTTGCATGTAGTCGCGGTGGACAGCCTGGAGGCAGCAATTGCCGATTCTGACCTGATCAGCATCGCCACCTCCGGCCATGCCAAGGTGAACATCAAAACTGAGTGGCTGAAACCGGGTACGGTGGTGATGCTGACCGGCACGGCCCAGCTTGCGGATGAGTGTTACCTGAACAATACGGTTGTGGCGGACAACTGGAAGATGCATCAAGCCTGGTTGAGTGAGGCGGCCGAACACCCGAAGGGAATTGACAGCATTACCGAATGGGCGCCTACTGGACAGCTGCTGAAACTGATTCATGAGGGACGGGGAAAACACGAATCGGTCATCAACTTGGGCGACGTCGTCACGGGGAAACGAAGTGCGCGAAAATCAGATGATGACATCATTCTGTTCGTTACCGGGGGAATGCCTGTCTACGATGTGAGTTGGGGGTATAAGGTGTACAAAGAAGCGCTGGCCCAAGGGATCGGGCAGAAGCTGCTGCTGTGGGAGCAGCCTCACTGGGCATAATTTGCATGAAACGGAACGAGCCTCGCTACTGTAAGCGGGGCTCGTATCCCGAATCGGAAACGGCATTTTTTATCCACCAATTGCCGACAGATGTGACATTTGTGACTGATGAGGAAGGAAAAGCGGTTGAACTCGTTTTGGAAGGTCTGCTCATTCCGGCACTGCTTTTGGAGGAAGGCGAAAAAAGAGCATTACGAGTTGGATAGGCATCTAGACGCCGAACAAATTTCCCGGTGGGAGCTATTTGTTCGGCGTTGTTCTGTTAATCCGGATCAGGAGAGTTGACATCCACCAGAGAATCGTTTATTATTATCTCGAATTCGAGATAATGTATATTTACAGCAGGAGCAAAGCAGAGCGAATATTTTTTTGCAGTAATATCTCGATTTCGAGATAATTTCGACGGCTGACAGTATAAGATTTCATTGTCTTTTAGAGACTATCCGGAGAAAGCAAAGAGGTGATGGGATGAACATTGCAGTGCATCCACGGGCGGAGCAGGGCATCGGAGCCTTCGATGGCGGGAAAATTACCGAGCAAAAACCGATCGGTTTTTCCGGCGAGGGCTCTTCGGTAAAGCGTATCGGTCCGTTGTTTTACTGGGCGTGGGCAAAGGCCAAGGAAGAGGGGTATATCGATTCGCACCCGCATCAAGCCTTTGAAATCTTGACATATGTGATCAACGGGCAGGCCCATCACGGCGATTCGCTGGGAACGAAAAGCGTAGTCGGGGCCGGCGGCGTTCAATTGATCCAGGCCGGCTCCGGCGTGTATCACAACGAACGGCTGGTGGGACCCGATTGCGAGCTGTTCCAAATCTGGTTTGAGCCTCCTGTTCGCGAAGCGCTGCGGCGCGATCCGGCATACGGACAGTATGAACATGAAGAGTTTCCCGTTGTAGAAAAAGACGGGGTACTGGTCAAAACAGTCATCGGCGAAGGGGCTCCGCTGCAATTGGTGGCCGATGCGCGGATGTGGGATATCCGGCTGGCTCCCGGAGCTGTCTATGAGCGAACCATCGAAAAAAACCGGACAGTATCTGGACTTGCCATACGGGGAAGCGGTACCTGCTCCTGGGAAACCGGCAGGACTGTGGATTTTCAGCAGACGGATTATATCGTGATCCAGGCGGATGCGAGCGAGTCGCTTGCGATCAAGGCGACGGCCGATGAACCGCTGTGGCTGACAATTGTGGAAGTGCCGACGGAGGTAGACTATCCGCTGTACCCGAAACGGTAAAAACACTTAGAAAGAGGAGAGATGATGATTCAAGTATATCCTGCGGCATCGCGGTTCACGGCAGACCACGGGTGGCTGAAGAGCAACTTCAGTTTTTCCTTTGCCGAGTATTACGATCCGGCCAATCTCAGCTTTGGGCCGCTCCGCGTACTCAACGACGATATCGTCCAGCCGTCTGAAGGCTTTGGGGCCCATCCCCACCGGGAGATGGAGATCGTCTCGATTGTGCTCAGGGGCCACCTTCAACATCAGGACAGCGCCGGGCATACGGCCACGACCACCTTCGGGGGGATTCAGCGCATGACCGCCGGCACAGGGGTGGTTCATTCGGAGATGAATCCGTCGCCAACAGAAGAAGTCAACTTCCTGCAGCTGTGGTTCCTGCCTGATACGCCGGGATTGCCGCCATCCTACCAGCAAGTCCATTTTCCAGTGGACCAGTTGGAAAATCGGCTGCTGCCGGTCGTCTCGAAAAAACAGGCCGCAGATCAGGTGGCCTTTATCAATCAAGACCTGACGATCTACTTGTCCGATCTAAAAGCAGGGAAAGAGATTCGCTTTACCCAGGAGGAAGGGCGCAGAATTTTTCTGTTCGTCATCGAAGGGGCGCTGTCGATCAACGGGGATGCGACGCTGAACAAGCGGGATTCCGCCCGGATTACGGACACGTCTGCCCTGCAGCTCAAAGCTGACCAAAATGCGCTTTTTATGTTAATTGATTTACCATAAAAAGGAATTTAAAAAATGGGAGGTATAAACATGAGTGTAAAAGTAGCGATTATTTACTACAGTTCGACAGGTACCAACTATAAAATGGCCCAGATGGCAGCAGAGGGCGCCAAAGCAGCAGGTGCGGAGGTAAAAGTCCTCAAGGTGCCGGAGCTCGCGCCAGAAGCTGCGATTGCGTCCAACCCGGCTTGGAAAGCACATGTTGAAGAGACCAAGGACGTGCCGACAGTCACACCAGGCGATCTGGAATGGGCAGACGCGTTCATTTTCAGCTCCCCCTCCCGGTTCGGCACCGTTGCCGCCCAGATGAAACAGTTTCTGGATACGACCGGGGGACTCTGGGCACAGGGAAAACTGGCCAATAAGGTGGTCAGCGCCATGTCTTCGGCAGGCAACGCACACGGCGGACAAGAGCAAACGATCCTTTCCATCTATACCTCCATGTACCATTGGGGAGCGATCGTCGCGGCGCCTGGATATACCGATCCGGTCACCTTTGCGGCAGGCGGCAATCCATATGGTACGAGCGTCACTGTAGATCAAAACGGCAATATGGTGGAAGATGTCGCCGCCGCCGTAAAGCACCAGGCGAAGCGTACCGTTCAAGTAGCAGACTGGGTGAAAAAGGGACTTCAATAAAGCAGGTACATCAAAAGAAGAAGAGCCGATGCAGCGAGATGCATGCGGCTCTCTTTTTTTCTCTAAAACCTACGATACTACGATAAAACTGACGACGGACAGCAGGACAGAGGTGATGACCATCGCCAGCAGCGGCCGCATGGCTTTGGTGCGGACATCTCGCAGGCTTACATTTAATCCGAGTCCTACCATCGCCATCGTCAAGACGAACGAGGTGAGACTGGAGACATTGCCCATAGCCGCTTCCGAAACCGGAATGTAGCTGCCAAGCACGTAACTGCCGATCAAGCTCATCAGGATAAAACCGATCAAAAACCAAGGGAATTCAATCTTGCCGCCCGATTCCAGCTTGCCTGCCCGTTTCATCCAGTACATCAAAATGAAACAGAGCGGTACAAGCAGCAGTACCCGGCCCAGCTTGGCCAAGAGCGCGATTGCCAGAGCGTCTTGCCCGGCCGGGGCGCCGGCCAATGCGACATGGGCGAGTTCGTGCAGGCTGATCCCGGACCATATGCCGTAATCAGTGGCTGATATCGGCAGCAAAGGTCTCACTAGCGTATAGATGACGGAAAATATCGTACCGACCAGCGCGATAATGCCGACTCCGATCGCGGTGTCTTCCTCTTTTGCCTTGACGATTGGCGATACGGCGGCGATGGCGGCAGCACCGCAAACGCCGGTCCCGACTCCCAGGATCAGCGATAGTGAGAAATCTGCCTTCAGCCATTTGGCGAGCAGGACGGTCAAAAGGATGGAGAAAACGATGGTTCCTGCCCCAAGCGCAAGCAGCCCCAGCCCCTGGTGGAAGACGATGTCGATGTTTAATTTTAAACCGTACAGGATGATTGCCAGACGCAATAATTTTTTCGCCGAGAACTGGATACCGGAACGGATGGCTTCGGGATAACCCCAGATTTGCCGGTAGACGACTGCGATGACGATGGCGGATGCCAGCGGCCCGACATGGTCGAATCCAGGAACCTTTGCCAAGCCAAATCCCAAAAGCGCAACGACAAAAGTAAATGCTATGCCTCCCAGCCAGAGCCAGGCTGTTTGCGAACGTGCTCCTTCCTCTTTTGGCAATGCTGCTTTGCCTTCCAAAGGCACGGTGTTTTTCATTTGGTTCGCCAACGGCTCACCCCCATCAATCTGTTTTTCACAGTTAGCATAAAGCATTATGTAAGATAAGAAAAATAAATCATTGTGATCATGATAATAAGTAAAATTATATAATGAAAGCATCTTGCCAAGAAGACAGGGAGGGAGACTGTCATGGATCACCAGCTGCTGGTCTTTGTTACCGTTGTGGAAAAAGAAAACTTTTCGCGAGCCGCAGAGGAGCTTCACATGACTCAACCGGCTGTCAGCCAGCATATTCGCATGTTGGAGCGCACCATTGGCAGCAAGCTCCTGGAACGAAGCAACAAGTATGTCCGCCTGACCAGGGCCGGTGAAATCGTCTATCACCACGCCAAGGAAATACTGGGCCTCTACACCCGGATGCAGCGTCTGGTAGACGACTTGATGAACAAGGCTAGCGGCAATCTGTCGATTGGAGCCAGCTATACGTTTGGGGAGTATGTGCTACCTCATATTATTGCAGCTCTGCATGAGCAATATCCGTTAATCAAGCCGAAAATTACCATTGGAAATACCCGGGAGATCGCCGAGATGGTCGCCGCTCACCAACTGGATGTGGGGATTGTCGAGGGAGAATTCCATCATGAACAGCTGGCGATCGAACCGTTTGCCGAGGATTCCATGTCCGTTGTAGTCTCGGCGAACCATCGCCTGGCCGGCAAGAGCCGGGTCGACACCGCCGACCTGTGCGCGGAGACGTGGATCATTCGCGAGACTGGTTCAGGCACCAGGGATGCGACGGACAAGATGTTTGCCTGCTTTGGGCTGGTTCCGGAAAGCACGATGGAATTCGGCAGCAACCAGATTATCAAGGAGTCGGTGGAAGCGGGGCTCGGTATTACGTTTCTTTCCCACTGGGCTGTTCGCAAAGAATTGTCGCTCGGTTCCTTGCGCTTATTGCAGATGGAGGGATTCCCTTTCGTTCGGAAGTTTTATTCGGTCACGAAGGCGACCCAGTTTCAAACACGGGCAGTGGAGCTGTTCTTGGCCCTCTTGCGAAGCGAAATCTGAGAAGATCGTTTACTCGTCTGCAATAGAGGGTATTAGATCAATACCAAATCTTGCAAGGGTGGAAAGAAAAGAGGGGTTGCGATGCTGCGTTTGATTCGAAATACCTTGACCAACAAAGAGGGCTTTATGATTTTTATTCTCTGGAATTACCTCTGGGTGGCAGCTTGGATCGCTTTTCAGACAAATGTTCCCTACTTTCAGTTGGTATCTGTCGGACTTATCGTTACTTTACTTGTATCGCCGTGGTACTTCATCAGGAAAAACAGCTTGCTGATTCGCTATCTGGTAGCGGCAGGTTTCTTGTTTTACAGTGCCTCATTCAATCATTTCACGGATATTCCCGTCATGGGCTACCTGTCCTTTATCATCCTGGGGTTTTTGGCAGCGTATCTGGATTGGAAGCTGGTCATTTTCGCCGGGATTGTCGAGATCGCCGTATCGGTTATCGCATTTTTCACTGGATATATCCATATTTTGGAGGATGGCAGTACCCAAATTGATCTGCTCCTGCACTGTATTGCCATCGTACTGATGGTTGCCGGACTTGCCTATCTGTGTCTGGCGGGACAAGCTTCTCTGGCCAAAGCAGAAGCGGCCAGGCGCGATGCGGAGGAGAAAGGGGAGCGCTTGGCAGAGCTCTTGGACAATATCAAGTTTGTCACGCAGCAGCTGGACGCCACCTCTGAACAGGTGCACGAACATGCAGAAGTGACGAAGCGGGGCACTGACGAGATGATGATGGCCTTCCGGGAGGTAGCGGCCGGAATGGAGGCGCAGACCAGTTCCACGTTGAAAATCGAAGGAGAAGTCCAGTCGATCGACAGGGAAATTCTGCAGGTAAACGACCAGTCCGGCGTGATGAAGGCGGAAGCGGAACAGAACAACCATCGGCTGGCTGCCGGCCTTGAAATGATGAACGAGCTGGCGATTCAAATGAACAATATCGTCGAAATCGTCCAGGTCGCCTCGGAAACGATCTATCAACTGAACCAACAGGCAGAAAAAGTAGAAGAGATCGTCGGAACGATCAATCAAATCGCTACGCAGACCAACATGCTCGCGCTCAATGCCGCTATCGAATCGGCAAGAGCGGGTGAACACGGCAGAGGCTTTGCCGTCGTAGCGGACCAGGTGCGTAAACTGGCAGAACAAAGCGCCAGCGCCACGGAAGAGATCGCCGGGATTTTGCAGTCGCTGCATCAGGAAAGCCAAAATGCCGTAAAACATATGGGCGAGGGGCAGTCCTCAGTGGCAAAAGGGCAGGAGCTGGCCACCAAAACCGCAACCTCGATCCAACAGGTGAAAGCAGGGATGGAAGGGTTCATGAAAGCAGTGAGCATCGTCATCTCCAGTATGGATCAGGTGAAGCACCGTTCTGGCGAAGTGGCAGAAGAAATGTCCAATATCACTTCCGTTACGGAACGATCCATGGCCAGTCTGGAGGAATTGTTCGCTACTGCGGAAACACAGCATGAAAAGGTGAACGAAATCACCAGTGAAATCGGTCAATTAAAGCTGTTGTCGGATAAACTTCAAAAATCTTTGCAGTAGGGAAAAGACCCAAACCGTCTGAGGATGGTTTGGGTTTTCTTTCAATGAAAAATCGCGGCGGCAGGGTGTACAATGAAGACAGTGGTATTCGCAAATTCTGGAGGAGTGATGAAGATGGAGCAGACATCGGTCCCGCTGTTGATCGAAGCGATTTCCAAGGCGTTTCCGGAAGAGGTTTCCATAGCTGTTGCTGATGATACAAGGTTTATCTACTATCACCCCAGCCAAAAAATAGATTTAAAAATTAAACCCGGCGATGATATTCCGGAAGGGACAGCGACACACAGGGCGCTGCAAATCCGGCAAAAAGTCTCGCTTCATGTAAAAAGCCAAATCTACGGCGTACCGTATTTCGGATTGTCGATCCCGCTGCTTTCCGGCGGGAGTGCAGCAGGATGCGTCACAGCTATATTCCCCCAGACTGCGGCGGAAGAGAGGGCCAGGCTGCCCAAACATCAATTTCTCATCGGCAGGCGAGAGGATCGCTGGATTCCGATTCCGCATCAACAGATCTGCTTTATTCAGTCGGATGGCGGAAAAACAACACTATATACGGAAAAAGACGTGTACTTGAACAAATACAATCTGGCGGAGCTGCAGAATATTTTGCCGCAGGATCAATTTGTCCGCTGTCATCGCTCCTTTTTTGTCAATGTGAATGCGATCGAAGAAATCCATCCGCACTTTCACTCGACATTTGTCCTGGTGATGAGGGATAAACACCGCAGCCGCATCCCGGTTAGTCAGACGTATGCAAGCTCATTCCGGCAGCTGCTGGGATTTTAGGAACGAGGCGAACCAGGCTTGGGTCACCCTTGCTGGTTCGTCGCGTTTTTTTCTGTTTTGGCAGCGGAATATTCTGTTTGAGGGGAAAATACAGGTTGGCGCCGTGCTGCTGTGGTAGTCTTTTTTTAAAGGAAGCAAAGAATGGAAGGTGAAGGGCAATGTTATGTGAGCGCTTACGTGAAAACAGCTTGTCTCAAAAGATTGTGACTGCCGAAGAGGCGGCCGGCTGGATAAAGGACGGTATGACGATCGGATTAAGCGGGTTTACTCGTGCAGGCGACGCGAAAGCAGTCCCTTTAGCCCTTGCGGAACGTGCAAAGAACAGCAATCAACCTTTTCAAATCAATGTGTTTACGGGAGCCTCTCTCGGCTTGGATATAGATAAAGCGATGGCGGAAGCAGGCATTGTCCACAAGCGGCTGCCATTTCAAGTGGATCAAACCATGCGCCGGAAGATCAATGGCGGAGAGATTTTGTTTGTCGACCAGCACCTGTCGCAAACGGCTGAACTTGTCAGGGCGGATGTGCTGGGGACGATCGATTTCGCGATTGTGGAAGCGATTGCAATCACGGAGGACGGGAAAATCATCCCGACGACATCGGTCGGAAACTCCGGCATATTTGCGGCCAAGGCGCGCGAGATCATCGTTGAAATCAACACCGCCCAACCGGCTTCGCTGGAAGGGGTCCACGATATCTACGACCCCGGCGTACAGGGAGAGCGGCTGCCCATTCCGCTCACTTCTGTAGAACAGCGCATCGGAGACACCGGCATTCAAGTGGATGTCAGCAAGATCAGAGGGATCGTGATGACCAACCAGTTGGACTCGCCTTCTACGATTGTGCAGCCCGACGCGGAGACGGAGATCATGGCTGGCCATCTGATTGAGTTCCTGCGCCAGGAGGTAAAAGCAGGGCGGCTCCCCAGTCATCTCGCCCCGCTGCAGTCAGGTATCGGGTCGGTAGCGAACGCGGTGCTGAACGGGTTCTTGGCAGCGGAGTTCACTGGGCTTCGGGTGTACTCAGAGGTTCTCCAGGATGCGGTGTTCGACTTGATCGATGCGGGGAAAGTGACATTCGCCTCCGGCTGTTCGATTACCCTGTCGCCGAAAAAGATGGCGGAGGTACTGGGCAGCTTTGAGAAGTACCGGGATAAAATCGTCCTGCGTCCGCAGGAAATCTCCAACCATCCGGAAATCATCCGCCGTCTGGGGCTGATCTCCGTCAATACGGCCCTGGAGGTGGACATCTACGGCAACGTCAATTCGACCAACGTGCTCGGCACCAAAATGATGAACGGAATCGGCGGATCGGGAGACTTTGCCCGCAATTCCCGCCTGGCCATCTTTGTCACGAAGTCGATTGCCAAAGACGGCCACATCTCCAGCGTAGTGCCGTTCGTTTCCCATGTCGATCACACGGAACACGATGTGGACATCATCGTCACCGAGCAGGGCATCGCCGATCTGCGAGGGCTGGCTCCGAGAGAACGTGCTCCCCTGATCATCGAAAAGTGTGCCCACCCGTCCTATCGACCGCAGCTTCAAGAGTATTATGAGGAGGCTCTCACCCGCGGAGGACATACGCCCCATGTCTTGGAAAAGGCGTTTTCCTGGCATGTAAAATACGCGGCGGAAGGCACGATGCAAAGCAAGGTCTTGCAGAAGGTATAAAAACGGATTTTGTACGGCCCGGGTAAATTCCCGGGTCTTTTTTTGCAAAAAAATGTTTACCGCGTTTTCAGACAGGGTAAATCATCCATGGACAACTTGTATGGACAACTGAACAAGGGGAGGTGATTGATTGCTGGACAAGACGGATGTAGTGCCGCTTTACATACAGCTCCAGCGTTTCTTGAAAGAAGAGATCTTAAAAGGAACGTACCCTGAGGGAGATATGATCCCATCGGAAACACAGCTGACCAAAAAGTACGGCATTACGAGAACGACAGTAAGGAAGGCGATTTCCAACCTGGTCAATGAGGGGTTCTTGCAGCAAGTTCACGGAAAAGGGACATTCGTGCGGTTTAAGCGGATGAAGTACAGCATCTGGAACTTCGGCGGGTTTACCGATTACATCAAGGGAAGAAATGAAACGCCCGTCTCAAAGGTGCTGGAGGCGCAGACGATCTTCAATTCGGAAGGATCTCCCTACTTTAAACTGGTCAGGGCGCGGGGGATCAAACGGGAACAAGCTGAGGTGTTCTTAACCATCGATACATCACTGCTCCCCCTTGAGCTGTTTCCCGGATTGGACACCTACGATTTTGCCAAAGATTCTTTGTACCGTGTGCTCCGGGATATCTACAAGGTCTTTCCGAGGCGGTCTGAAATCGGCGTTCGGCCTGTAATGAGCGGCGATCAGATGCAAACGTATTTTCAGCTTTCGGAAACCGTTCCTTTGCTGATGGCGGAAGGAAAAGTATTCGATGACAAAGGCCGTGATATCGAGGCGGTAAAAGTCGTCTACAGCCCGGAAATTGAATTTAAAATCATGACAACCATGCATTAGAAGGATGGTTTTAAGGAGGAATTACTTTGAAACTGCATAAGGGACTGCTGAGTGTATTGTTGGCTTCATTTCTTGTCGTAAGCGGCTGCGGTTCTAATGGGCAGGGCGCCCAGAACACCTCTGGCGGCCAAGGAGGAGAAGGACAGACACTGGTAGTTGTAAACTGGAAGGATTACGGTTCTGATGACCCGGAAATGATCAAAGCATTCGAGGAAAGCTGCGGCTGTAAAGTAGTCCATGAGTACATGGCCTCGGAAGAAGAGCTGTTGACCAGGTTGAAAACAGGCGGCGTGGGCAAACTGGATGTCATTTTGCCTAACGCTTCGATCCTGCCGGTCGCGATTCAGGAGGGCTTGCTGGAACCGATCGACGTCAACAAGCTGGAGAATTACCAATACGTAAACAAGACGTTTAAAAACATCCCCGAAAACGAAAAGGACGGACAGGTGTACGCCATTCCCTGGGTTTGGGGTTCCACGTCCATCGCCTATAATCCCAACATGATCAAAGACGAGATCGATTCGATCAACGTCTTGTGGGATGAAAAGTACAAGGGACAAATCGCTTTTCGCGACGACTTTAACGACGCCGTCATGATCGCGGCAATCGCGGCCAATCAGGATCCGAACAATCCGTCGGACTTAGAAGCGGTCAAGCAAAAACTGTTGGAGCAAAAACCGCTCAACCGTACCTATTGGAAGACTGGAGACGAATTTTCCAAGCTGTTTGCCAACAATCAGATCTCGATTGGGGTAGCCTGGAGCGGAAATACGGCGTCGATGAAGCAGGCAGGCCAGCCGATAAAATATGTGATCCCGAAAGAAGGGGCGATCGGCTGGGTTGACAACTGGGCGATTGTAAAGGATTCACCGCATAAGGATTTGGCCATGAAGTTTATCGATTTTATGATCGGCAAGGACTTCCAGACCAACTGGGTAAACAAGGGCGGCCCCGCGCCGGTAAATACCCAGGTGGTCGACGACCTCGACCCGGCATTTGTACAAGAAATGGGCCTGGACGAAGAGGCGATTTCAAAACTCTTCTTTATCTCGTATCACAACGAAGAAGAGAAGAAGACCTGGAACGAACTGTGGCATGAAGTAAAAGCGCAATGAACGGAAGGCAGGGCAACCTGCCTTTCCTGCTAAATTGTTCGAGGGTGGGAGATGTGGTGAAGAACAGAATCTTTCTGATGAGCCCTGCCATCTTTATTATGTTGGCCTTCGGGGTTGTCCCTCTGTTTATCATGCTGTATTACAGCTTTTTGAGCGATGGACCATCCCCGACGTTTACCTTGCAAAACTACGCAAACTTTTTCCAGAAGGCTTTTTACCTTAAGCTGACCTGGAAGACGATTCAGATGAGCTTGATCGTAACGCTTGTCTCCATCGTCATCGCGTATCCGGCGGCTTATATCATCGCCAAAGTGATACAGCGCGGACAAAATCTGCTGCTCCTGTTTATTATCATTCCGTTCTGGACCAGCCAACTGGTTCGTGCCTATTCCTGGATGAACCTGCTTCAGGATGGAGGAATTCTGGAAATGTTCTTGCGGAAGCTCCACTTGATCGGCGATGGCAGCCTGGGGATTCTGTTTACCCAAACGGCCGTGATCATTTCCCTGGTACATATTTTCTTCCCGTACATGGTTCTGACGATGTACATGTCACTGGACAAAATTCAGCCGTCTTTGCTGGAAGCCTCCAAAAGCCTGGGCGCAACGCCGTTTGAGACATTTCGCCGGATCGTTCTCCCGCTCAGCAAACCGGGTATTATCACGGGATCTATTTTGGTGTTTGTTCCCTGTCTGGGGGTATTCGCCGAACCGAGAATACTGGGCGGACCGAACGGCTCTGTGATCGGCACGGTGATCGAAGACCAATTTTTTGAAATCAACGGCTGGAGCTTCGGCGCGGCGATCGCTTTTATCCTCCTCGTCATGGTATTTCTTTCGATCTGGATTACGTCTCGATTGGTCAAGAGGGGGGATTAGACCATGTTCAAGAGAATAAGCGCCTGGCTTTACATTGTGCTGATCTTCTTGTTTCTTTACACGCCGATTGCGGTTCTGGTCTTGATGTCGTTCAACGAGTCGCCGTACAATTCCCTGCCATTTACGTTCAGCACGAAGTGGTACAGCGAGATGGCCCAAAACCAGCGGCTGATCGACTCCACCTTTAATAGCGTTTATATTGCGTCGATTACCGCGGTTATCTCCGTTATTGTTGCAACCGCATTAATGCTGGGAGTAGCCAAAACGAGCCCCAAAGTCAAAAGCTGGGTGGATTCGGTCGTCATCCTGCCCTTGACCGTTCCCTGGCTGATCCTCGGGCTTTCCCTGCTTTTGGTGTTGAAAACGCTGGGGTTGGACCGCAATTTTGTCATGTTGTTAATCGGACATGTCGTGGTATCCCTTCCGTACGCTGTGATGGTTTTGAAAGCCAGAATGGACGGGATGGACCACCAAATTGAAGAAGCTTCGTACAGCTTGGGCGCCAACGGGTGGACCACATTTGTTCGCATCACCCTGCCGATGCTGTTTCCTGCGATCATAGCGGGGGCTTTTTTAGCCTTCATGATCTCGTTTGACAACTTTATCCTGTCGTACTTTTTGATTCCGATTGGATCTTCCACTCTGCCGATCGAGATCTACTCCTCGGTAAAATTCGGCTTTACGCCTGAGATTAATGCAGTATCTACCCTGATCTTAACGGGTACGCTGCTTCTGCTGTTTGTCATTGTGCTGTTGATGAGATCATCCTTGAAATCCATGATGAAGTAGGTGATATGGCATGTCCTATCTGTCGATAAGGAATCTGGGCAAAGCCTTTAACGGCAACCAGGTGGTAGAAGACGTCAATATTGAGCTGGATAAAGGCAGCTTCCTCTCTCTGCTGGGGCCTTCGGGATGCGGGAAAACGACGACATTGCGGATGATCGCCGGGTTTATTGCGCCCGATGCGGGGCATATCGAGATCGATGGCAAGCCCATCAATAACCTGCCGATTTACAAGCGGAATATCGGCATGGTGTTCCAGAATTACGCTTTGTTTCCGCACATGACGGTAGAAGAAAATATCGCTTACGGGCTGGAACAGAGAAAAATGCCCCGGGACCAGATCAAGCGTGATGTGGCAGAAGCGTTGGAAATGGTTCGACTCAAGGGCTTTGAAAGGCGCAAGCCAAAAGAACTCTCCGGCGGACAGCAGCAGCGGGTTGCGTTGGCGAGGGCTTTGGTGATCAAGCCAAGCCTGCTTTTGCTGGATGAGAGTTTAAGCGCTCTTGACAAACGGCTGAGAGTGGATATGCAGGTAGAACTGCGGGACATTCAACGCAAAGTGGGGATTACCACGATTTTTGTCACCCATGACCAGGAAGAAGCCATGACCATGTCAGACCAGATCGTCGTGATGAAAGACGGGAAAATCATGCAGATGGATACACCGGCGAGGATTTATGAACAGCCGGCCAATTCCTTTGTAGCCGGGTTTCTCGGGGAGGCCAACTTTTTCCGCGGGACTTTGCTGGAAGCGAACAAAGAGTACTCCGCCTTGAGCTTGGACAATGGACATACGCTGTCCTTCCAGTGTGAACAAGAACTGAACGGCAACCAACAGTATACCCTTGCGATCAGGCCGGAGAAAATCCAGCTCTCCAAGGAACCGGTATCGCCGCTGCACATCAAGGGGACGATTACGTTTATTACGTACGTGGGCAATCTGTCTACGTTCCGGATAAACGCCCTGGGTCAAGAAGTGAAGGTGCAGATTCAGAACAGTGACAAAAACCTTCCGTTTGCGCTGGGAGAAGAGGTTTATCTCACCTGGAATCCGCAAAATCTGATGGTTTTGGACAAGTAAGGTGGCTTTGATGAAGACGAAGGTACTTATTTTAGGCGGAATTCTGGTGGATCACTACATGCTGGTGGAGAAGTTTCCGGAAAGAGGCCAAGACGTACAGATAAAAGATTCCTTCTACAAGGTGGGCGGGTGTGCCATCAACGTCGCCAAGACGCTTCAGAATGTGGGGATGGATCCCTTCATTGTCGCGACGATCGGCTCTGATTACCGCGGACAGATGATTAGCCAATACCTGAATGAGCAAGGTTTCGACCGCCGCTGCATTCACACGGATAAAGAGCGGGAATCCGGCTACTCCGTTTCGCTGGTGGAAGCTTCCGGCGAGCGTACGTTTCTCACCTACAAGGGCTGCGACGATCGCTTTTCGCCAGAGATGGTAAGCCCGGACCTGCTGCCGGATATCGGATACGTCTATCTGACGGGCTATTACCTGTTGGAGCCAAACTACCATCGGGATATCCTGCAGCTGTTGGCCCGAATCAGGGAGTTTGGCGGGAAAATCATGTTCGATCCCGGTCCGCTGGCAGCCGAGATTGATCAACGGACGCTTTTGGACGTGATCCAATTGGCCCACGTCGTCACTCCCAATGAAACGGAGTCGGAGAAGATCGCCCGGATCTATCGGGTAGAGGGGAAGGTTTCAGACTGGTTTTTGGCTCAGGGAGTAGAAGTGGTCGTTCTGAAGAAAGGCAGCGAAGGGGTAACGGCGTGGACTGCAGACGGCCAGTTTGGCTGTTCGCCTTTTTCCGTCAAGAGCATCGATACTACCGGGGCGGGGGACAGTTTTGCTGGAGGGTTTATTTTTGGCTTGATCAACCAGTACTCGCTGGAATTCACACTCAAGTTTGCCAGCGCGTGCGGAGCCATCTCCACAACCTTCCTCGGTCCGCACGGGAATTTTACGCTGGCAGATGTAAATCGGCTAATAGATGGTGAGAGGAGCTAAGCATATGAGAGATCGTGCATTGGGGTGTCTGCTTGGATTGGCCATTGGAGATGCCATGGGGATGCCGGCGTCGTTTATGACGCCGGAGGGGATCAAACAGCGCTACGGGAGGATTACCGGATTTGTCGTGCCTCATGCTGACCAGATCGCCCATACTGCCCTGGACAAGGGTGAAGTGACAGATGACACCCAGGAATCGTTAATCATCTCTGCTGTTTTGATGGAAGCCGGTACTTTTGACGAAGAACTGTTTATTGAAAAGATGAAAAGTTGGGCGATCGACCATAAAATGCTGGAGTCGACTGTAATCGGACCGAGCACCCGCAAATTTTTGCAGAGCATCATCAACGGGCAGGACTACCGCGAGAACGGAAAAAACGGGGATACCAACGGTGGAGCGATGCGTGTTGCCCCGATTGGCATTTTTTATCGCGGCGACTGGGAGCGGGCGGTTGAGCAGGCCATCCAATCCGCACTGCCGTCTCACGGAAGCAAACCGGGGGTCGCTTCTACCGCGGCGATTGCTGCTGCCGTCGCCGCCGCCGTCGGGGGAAACAAATCTCCAAGGGAAATCATGCAGATCGCCATCGAAGGCGCTGACAGGGGAGAGCTGGCAGGCTTTGACATTCCCGCCCCCTCGGTAGCTGACCGCATCCGGCTGGCGGTGGAGTTGGTCGATCGCAACCGCGACAAGCCGCTGGACGAGATCTGTTACATTCTCTACCGGTATATCGGAGCGGGGATGAAGAGTTACGAATCGATCCCGTTTTCCCTCGGCGTCTTTTACGCGGCAGACGGGGATGTCAACCAAGGGATTATCGCGGCTGTCAACGCAGGCGATGATGCGGATACCAACGGCTCTATTGTCGGTGGATTGTGCGGGGCTTACTCGGGAGCCGAGCGGATTCATCCCGAATGGGTGAAAAAGGTTCAGGAAAGCAACCAGCTTGATTTCGGGCAGATTGCTGAGAAGCTAATAGGTAAAAGTGGTGAATAAGATGAAGAAGAAGTTTTTCCGCCCGATTGGCATAGGCGGCAAAATTGCTTTGACGATTGTCATCCCGATCTGTTTGTTTATTTTCTCAACGATAGCGGTAAATACGCTGATGTCAATCGTCAAGCAGGATATCAATACGGTTGATGAGCGGGGAACACTCTCGACCGACATAACGGAGCTCGCGACATCCTTTTCGGCAAAGTACACGCAAATCGCCGAATTTGTCATTTTAAACAGGCAGCAAAAGGTGAATTACTATGGAGTGCTGAGCCGGGATTTTCAAAATTCTCTCGCCGAGATCGAGCAAAAACTGGCGAACGAGGAACAAAAAGCGCTGTTTGAAAAGATTAAGGCAAACAACGACAAGATGGACGAGTTATTCCAGAACAAAATTATTCCAGCCATGAAACAAAATGACATAAACGAAGCGATCAAACTGATGGAAGAAGCTTCCGGACTTCGCTCGATCACCACAGAGAACACGAACAAGTTGAAGGAAGTGCTGAAGAGCGAGCGGACAGACGCGATCAACGACGCGAAAACGCACATGCAGAATTCTTCCTTGGTCCTGCTTGCTTCCACATTGCTTTCGATTTTGCTGGCGGGTATCGCAGCTTACCTGATCGGGCGGTCGATTCAGAGAAATATCAGACGAGTAGTCGGGATCAGCCAGCAGATCGCGCAGGGGAACCTTGAGGTAGAACAGATTGAGATCAAGTCAAAAGACGAAATCGGACAGTTGAACCAGTCGATCAATCTGATGAGCGGAAATCTTCGCCAGCTCGTAGAGCAGATCCAACTCGTAACCCGGCAAATCAATGCCCAGAGCCATGAATTGGCCCGCAATAGCAACGAGTTGAAAACGGGCAGCGAGCAAATATCGGCAACCATGGATCAGCTCGCGCTCGGGACGGAGGAGCAGGCGGGTTCGGCAAGCGAAATCGCCAATATGATCGAAGAGTTTAACCAAAGGGTCATGGAGGCAAACGAAGAAGGCAATCAACTGAAAAGCTACTCCGAGCGAGTGCTTTCCGATACGGAACAGGGAAGACAGCAGATGATCGTCACTGGGGAACAGATGAATCTGATCAATCAGATCATGCTCGGGTCCGTGTCGAAGGTAAGACAATTGGAAGAGAAGGCGCAGGAGATTTTCGGACTCGTGGAAGTCATCCAGGATATTGCCGAACAGACCAATTTGCTGGCGCTGAATGCCGCGATTGAATCGGCCAGAGCAGGTGAAGCCGGCAGAGGTTTTTCTGTCGTGGCGGAAGAAGTTCGGAAATTGGCAGATCGCACACAGGAGTCGGTGAAGAAGATATCGAGCATCAGTGTGGGCATACAGACGGAGACCAGCGAGGTAGTCTCGTCGCTGCAGGCAGGGTACCAAGAGGTGGAGCAGGGCAGCAAAAAAATGGAGGAAACCGGGCAAATCTTCTCCAATATCTACAGTTCCTTTACCAACATGGCGGAGAATATCAAAAACAGCTCGGAGCGTCTGCAGGTGATTGAAGATAAGAGCAAAGACATCAATCGCCTGATCGAGCAAATCGCCTCTGTGTCCGAGGAAATTGCCGCCGGCGTCGAGGAGACTGCCGCCTCCGCCCAGCAGCAAAACGCATCCGTGGAATTTATCGATAAGAGTGTTCAACTGCTGGGTCAACTATCCAGCGATTTGCAGAGCACGAGCAGCAAGTTTAGGATCAACGGATGACAGTATCCGAGCACAAAAAAGCCCGTTGGACGATATTTGTCCACGGGCTTTTATCTTCTGCCGGTCAGGCCGAATATTTTGCCAGGGCGATAATCCCTTCATCGTCATCAAGCACCAGCTCGAGGGCGGCAGAGTAGGGATTGCGGTTTAACTGGGTCTGCAGCCAGAGGCGGATCGCCTCCAGCAGGTTGGCCTCCACCAGCACCTGCTGACGGCCAGCTACGTAGACCTCGGCTGAAAAGCCGTACTCGTCATCCCAGACCAATTCAACGGTCACTTCTTCAGGCTGAATCTGTCGTTTGTCGGCTACGTACAGACAAATCGCATTCACCAATTCTTGTTCTGAAAGCCTTATTGTCTCCATGGGTTAGGATCCTGCTTTTTCTTTTGGTTTTTGATGAAAAGGTATATCCTGCGAATGATCGACACGATCACGACGATAGCCAGGATGTTGACCAGGAAGCCGAGCATCGCACCCAACATGCCCATGTCTCCAAACATGCTGCCGAACAGAAAGCCGGCCAATCCGCCAAACAAGAGCCCTTTCATGAAGCCGCCGGTATTCGGCGTCGCCGGGGCAGCGTTCTTGGTCTGAGTATTGGTGCTTTTATTCGTGGTGGCGTTCGTCGTATTCGAGGTTGTGCCCGATTTATTCGTCGTATTCGAGTTAAATGACTTGGTGCCGGATTTGTACACTTTTTTTGCATCTACATGTCCATAACCAAGACCGCCGGATGCGAAGACCAGAGTGAGCGCCGTGAACAGCATTAGGACTTTTTTCCACATGTTCGCCATATTCCTCTCCTTTTTACGTACCTCTAATCTTATTTTAATATAAATGTTTGTTTATATCAATGCGGCAGCTTTGGTGTTTTTCCATCACCCGATGATTGACGCATCCGGTTATGGACATGTGTATTTTATCAGCTTGGTTTTATGACGTATAATTGTAAAGTAATAAGTGCGTTCAAGGAGATTAGCCGTGGCATTGCCGTGACTAATACCAAAAAAGGAATTGGTGACATTCGGCAGGTTGTTGAAACGCAAAGGATGTGACTCTTCGTTGAAACACTATACCTTTACGCCCAAACAGCTCATTCACTCCACCTCTCCCGCCGAGATCGCCGATGAGCAGGGGCAGTGCGTCGGATATTTGCAGCGCTATTACGCCAATCGGCTTCAGCGAGCGGCTGATATCCTGTTGGACAATTGGTTTGTGCACGTCAAAGTCGAAGAGGCGGCGGGCAGTACAAATGTCTGTGCCCGGCAGCTCTGGACCTGGGGGCGTCCGAAGTGGGAGTTGACGATCGAACGGGGAGGCGATTCCGACACGTCGGACTGCCTGCTGACAGACAAGACGCGGATAAAAACCCATCCCCGGTTTCAATACGACAAGGCGGGCCGCAGCTACACCTTTGCCAAAAATCTGCTCGACCGCAAAACCTACTGCTATCGCGGAGAGTCCAGCGATTGTTTTGCGGACATAACGTATGACCACCCTGTTGTAAAGGGGATGAGGACGGTGACCGTCTACGAAGAAGAGCTTCACCCTTTTGAGATTATCGCCTGTTACCGCCTGATGGATCTGGTCTATTGACAGGAGATTCCCCGGAAAAAGGCATAGAATAGCTGTAAAAAGTTGAACTCTTCGGTTTCAATCGGTATTATTTATTAAAGATATACTGATGTTAGCGTGATGACTTTTTGTGAAAGGTTGATAAAAGTGGAGAACAAGCCGGCTGTCTCGAATTTTATACGAAACATTATCATAGAAGATTTACAATCCGGCAAGGTAGATCAAGTGGTTACCCGGTTCCCTCCGGAGCCGAACGGTTACTTGCACATTGGACATGCCAAATCCATCTGCTTGAATTTTGAATTAGCCGACGAGTTCAAAGGGAAGACTCACTTGCGCTTTGACGACACCAATCCGGTAAAAGAAGATGTCGAGTTTGTAGAGTCGATCAAAGAGGATGTGAAGTGGCTGGGTTTTGATTGGGAAGCCTTGTTTTTCGCCTCGGATTACTTTGAGGACATGTACAAGAAGGCCGTGCTGCTGATCAAAAAAGGCAAGGCGTACGTCTGCGACCTGTCCCCCGAAGAGATCAGAGCGACCCGCGGCACGCTGACGGAGCCGGGGACAGAGAGCCCGTACCGCAACAGAAGCGTGGAAGAAAACCTGGATTTGTTTGAACGGATGCGCAAGGGAGAGTTTGCAGACGGACAGAAAGTGCTGCGGGCCAAGATCGACATGGCCTCGCCCAACATCAACTTGCGGGACCCGGTCCTGTACCGCATTTCCCACGCTTCTCATCACAATACCGGAGACAAGTGGTGCATCTATCCGATGTACGCTTATGCCCATCCGCTGGAGGATGCCTTCGAAGGGGTTACCCATTCCATCTGTACGCTGGAATTTGAGGATCAACGCCCGTTGTACGATTGGGTCATCCGCGAATGTGAAACAGAGCATCAGCCGAGGCAGTACGAGTTTGCCCGGTTAAACCTGACCAATACTGTGATGAGTAAGCGGAAATTAAAGCTGCTCGTCGACGAAAAGGTCGTGGACGGCTGGGATGACCCCCGCATGCCGACCATTTCCGGGCTGCGCAGAAAGGGCTACACGCCTGAGGCGATCCGCAATTTTGTAAGGGAGACGGGCGTTGCCAAGAACTATGGTGTCGTCGACGTGAAAATGCTGGAGCATTTTATTCGCGAGGATTTGAAATTAAAGGCTCCGAGAACGATGGCTGTGCTAAGACCGCTGAAGGTAGTCATCACCAACTACCCGGAAGGGCAAGTCGAGTGGCTTGACGCGGAGATCAATCCGGAAAATCCGGAGATGGGCATGCGGCAAATTCCGTTTTCCCGCGAGATCTACATTGAACAGGACGACTTTATGGAGAACCCGCCGAGCAAGTACTTCCGGCTGTTTCCGGGCAACGAAGTAAGGCTGAAGCACGCGTACTTCATCAAGTGCAACGACGTCGTCAAAGACGAGAGCGGAAACGTCGTCGAGCTGCACTGCACCTACGACCCGGAAACCAAAAGCGGCTCCGGCTTTACCGGCAGAAAGGTGAAAGGGACGATCCACTGGGTAGAGGCTTCGCAGGCGGCCCCTGCCGAATTCCGCTTGTACGAGCCGTTGATTCTTGACGAGGAAGAAGAAGAGGAAGGAAAGACCTTCCTGGACTATATCAACCCGCATTCTTTGGAGGTTGTCCAAGGATTTGTCGAGCCCAATATGAAGGACGCAAAACCGCAAGACAAGTTCCAATTCTTCCGCCACGGCTATTTTAATGTCGATCCGAAGAACACGAGAGACGGACAGTTGGTATTCAATCTGATCGTCTCCCTGAAAAGCTCGTTTGAACTCAAGAAGTAAAGCGGGAAGCAGATGAAAAAAGCGGCGAGGCGGCCGGGAAAGTGCAACTGCCTCGCCGCTTTGTGGTATGATAACGAAGGTAGTAATTTACATATGAGAATGGAGGAAACGGGATGGCAAAACATGTTGCAGACTGTACGACATTGCACAACGGTGTGAAGATGCCCTGGCTTGGACTTGGCGTGTGGAAAGTGACAGATGGGGAACAAGTGGAGCATGCCGTTTCAGCGGCGATTTCAGCCGGTTATCGCAGCATTGATACAGCGGCCGTTTACGGCAATGAAGAAGGGGTAGGCAAAGCGATCGCCGGCTGTGGCGTGCCGCGGGAAGAGCTGTTTATCACCACCAAGGTTTGGAATAGCGATCAGGGATACGAGTCCGCCCTGCAGGCATTTGAAGTCAGCCGTAAAAAGCTGGGGCTGGAATACGTCGATCTGTACCTCATTCACTGGCCGGTCAAGGGCAAGTACAAGGACACCTGGCGCGCCTTGGAGAAATTGTACAAAGACGGTTTGGTCCGGGCGATTGGCGTCAGCAACTTCCACGTTCATCACCTGGAGGATTTGCTTGCGGACAGCGAGATCAAGCCGATGGTCGATCAAGTGGAGTACCATCCGCTGCTGTCGCAGCAGGAGCTTCGTGCCTTCTGCCGCAGCCAGCAAATCCAGCTGGAGGCCTGGAGTCCGCTGATGCAGGGAAATCTGGACAATCCCACCCTCACCGAACTGGGCAAAAAATACGGAAAGTCGCCGGCACAGATCGTCCTGCGCTGGGACTTGCAAAATGAAGTCGTCACGATTCCGAAGTCGGTCAATGAAAAGCGGATTATCGAGAATAAAGACATTTTTGATTTTGAACTCTCCGCAGAAGATATGGAGAAAATCAATCAGCTCAATCAAAACAAACGCTTTGGGGCCGACCCGGACAACTTTAATTTCTAACAGGGATAAAAGACCGTTTTACCGCCGAAAATGGCTGGTAGACGGTCTTTTTCTGTTTCGCAGGAAACGCGGGGAGGAGAAGTAACGTATTAGTAAGAGGACGAATTTTTGAAACCACAAGAGAGGATAGGGAGATGCCAAATCAAGCCGTTGTAGAGTTAAGGAATGTTTCAAAAAGTATCGGACGCAAGCAAATTATCAAGAATCTCTCCTTTTCCGTCCGGCGAGGAGAGGTGTACGGGTTTTTGGGCCCCAACGGTTCCGGGAAGACGATGACGATCCGGATGATCGTGGGCTTGATCTCTATCACCAAGGGAGAAATCTACATCGAAGGCCACAGCATCAAAACAGAACGGGGCAAGGCCCTGGCTCAAGTCGGTGCGATTGTGGAAAACCCGGAGCTGTACCAATACATGAGCGGCATGAAAAACCTGATCCACTTCGCCCGGATGAGCGAAACGCCCGTCAGCGAGGAGAGGATCGATGAGATCGTCAGGCTGGTCGAATTGGAGGATGCGATCCATCAAAAGGTCAAAACGTATTCCTTGGGGATGAGACAGCGCCTGGGGATCGCACAGGCCCTGCTGCATAGCCCCTCTGTTTTGATCCTGGACGAGCCGACCAACGGCCTCGACCCTAAAGGAATTCGCCAACTGCGTGACTACCTGCGCAAATTAGCAAAAGAAGAGAACATCGCGATTGTCGTATCCAGCCATCTGCTGCCGGAAGTGGAGTTGATGTGTGACCGGGTCGTGATCATTCAAGACGGGGAATTCGTGGCCGAGAGGGTGCTGAATCGCAGTGAGAAAGCGGCGGCAGATCGGCTGCCGGTCGTATTTGAAGTAGACGACCCCGGCAAGGCTGCAAAACTGCTGTCTATGTACGGGATGGCGCGGACGGACGAGAACAGCGTGACGGTCGAGGCGCAGAAGGAAGAGGTTCCGGAAATCATCAGTCTGTTCGTCGGCAATGGCGTGAAAATCTATCAAATCACGACCCTTACCCAATCGCTGGAAGACATGTTCCTGGATTTGACCAAAGGAGGAACCCGTTCATGAGATTTCTCCGACTCGTCCAAAATGAATTGATGAAAATTCACAGTAAACGAAATAGTTGGTTTTACTACCTGTTTTTAGTAATGGGTGTCATCGCCTCTGCGATCTTGATGAAGTACTTAATCTCGGCTGCAGGGGAAGCGATCAACTTCGTAGAGTTCAGCCACTATATGAAAATGGCCCTGGCTCCGTTCATTACCATCTTCGCGGTGGTGATGGGGGCGCAGACGATCACGGAGGAATTTAAAGACGGAACGATCAAACAGTTGTTGATCCGTCCCGCCAGCAGGACGGCCGTGCTGTTGTCCAAGTACGTAAGCATCATCCTGATCGTCCTGATCGCGTATGCTGTCTTGCTGTTCGTCAGCCTGCTTACGGGCGTGGTTCTCTTTGGGACCAGTTCGCCGGGAGATGTCAGCTTCGCGATTCTTTACAAAAAGATTTTGTACGATTTGCCGGGAATGATGTTTATCATGACGCTCTCGTTTTTCCTGGCGGTCACATTTCGCGGCATCGGACTTGCGATCAGCGTTGCGATCATCGCCAATTTCATCGGGGGCTTGCTGGTCACCATGCTGTCCAAATATGCCTGGGCCAAGTACATCATTTTTGCCAATACGGATTTGACTGTGTACGACCCCGACCCGCTGATCAGCAGCGGCATGCAGCCTCCCTTTGCCGGGATGACGCTCGGTTTTTCGCTGTCGGTCATCCTGGCCTACATCGCTGTCCTGCTGATCGTCGCCAACTTGATCTTTGTCAAGCGGGATATTCGTTAACAGCGATTGTTAATAGTTTGTAACTACTTTTTCGGCTGGCCCTTTTACAATAGAAATCGTGAAGAGAAAGATATGGGAGGGCAACGTATATGAAGAAGATCATAAGAATCGCGCCTGCAGTCGTACTGAGCGGGGCCATGCTGGCGGCAGCGGGTTTGGAGAGCATTCCGGTCAATGCGATGGCCACGAATGCTGTTATGCAAAACCTGGAAAATAACAGTCTGTTCACGATGAACGGCATCTCGGCCAAGGACGGCATGTACGTGCTTGACTGGCTCCAGGACGAAGTGACCGGTGACGGAGAGCCGGATACCGTGGTGCTGATCGGGCATAAGGACAAACCGGAGGACATCTTCGTCAAGGATATTAAATTGGTGCTCAACGACGGGAAGACAAAGAAATTCACGACAGTCTCTGTCGGCGAGGCGAACGGCGGCTATGAGCCGAGTCTGACGGCCGTTACCCTTGGCGAGAGCGGGGAACGCGATCTGCTGGTGACCATGCCGACCGGCGGCAGCGGAGGGGTCAATACATACGGCCTGATCAGCTTTAAAGACGGCGTCGGAAAACCGGTCGTCGCTCAGGAGCAGCTAAACGCGGGTCTGAAGTTCGAAGTGAAATTCATCGACCAGTTTAAAGCAAAGATCACGGAGTTGGAGACCAAAACCGAGACGACAGTTGACATTAGTGACGGCAAGGAAGGATACATCGAATCGGGCATCTACGACAAGGACGGCAAGCTGAAGCAAGAAGTAACGGGATTTGCCAACGGCTTCAGCCAGCTAGCCCCTGTCTGGCAGCCGGATGGAACGTTCCTGCTGGAGGGCGTCCAGGCAATTGCCGGCCAGTACAACGCCGACAAGATCGCGACAGCTTCTTCCACCTGGAAGCTGGAAGAAGGCAAGCTCGTCCCGGTAAGTGTCGATATAAACAAGTTCGACCGGGACAACATCCCCTCGGCCAACTACCAGAAGGAGACGGCCTACGACGACAAGTCCATCATCTTGGATACCCGGTCCGCCGATGTGAACGGCGACGGTGTGCGAGATGACGTGCTGCTCGTCGGCGAGCGTGAAAAGGACAGCATCTACGCAACCAACCTGCGGGTAGTAGTAGAAGACGGCAAGACCAAAAAGCGGGTGGAACAATCAGTCGGCGAGGATAACGGCGGTTATGACCCGACGCTGTTCATTGGCCGGTTTGACGACGGCAAGGCGAAGGACGTACTTGTGTCGATGGCCACAGGCGGCAGCGGCGGCACATCCATCTACAGCCTGCTCAGCTTTACGGACAACAAGCCGGCACAGCTGATCGCCCAAGACAAGTTGAACGCGGGACTCCAATACGATGTACAGTTTAAAGACCAGTACAAGGTAGAAGTCGTAAACAAAGTGACGAAAAAACAGGAGACAATCGACCTCAGCAAGAATAAAGGCGAGTACATCGAAATGGGCATTTACGACAATTCGGGCAAACTGCTGAAGGCGACGGAAGGCATGGTAGACGGATTCGGCCTGCTGCAGCCGGTCGACCTTGCCCCGAATAAAGACGGCATCTACGAATTGCGCGGCCTGCAGCGCATCTCCGGAGCCTATCACGCCGACGGCCTGGCGACAGCGGTATCCACCTGGTCGATCAAAGACGGGGAACTGAAGCTGCTGGATGAATCGATCGTTCCGTTAAAACGATAATTTTCCCGAAAAAAAGGACCGGCACTCACAAAGCGTGAGTCCGGTCCTCGTTCATGTTCATCACCAGGCAGCCACGGCTCCATCGGTTCTGAAGTCGGTTCCGCCGCTTAAAACGCCGTTCTCATCCCGCACGATCACCTGGCCGCGGCCAAATCCGCCGGAGCCAAGCGGACGCTTGATGTCGTGTCCCTTCCGAGCGAGATGGAGCGCGATGTGCTCGGGAAAATGCGGCTCCAGTTCCACTGTTTTGCCTTCGATCCACTGCCATCTCGGCGCATCCAAAGCTGCTTGCGGGTTCAGTTCGAAATCGATCAGGTTCATTGCGACCTGGACGTGTCCCTGCGGCTGCATGAAACCGCCCATGACCCCAAACGGTCCGACAGGCTTGCCGTCCTTGGTCAGGAAGCCCGGAATAATCGTGTGATAGGTCTGCTTGCCCGCCTCCAGCCGGTTGTCGTGGGACGGATCGAGCGAGAAGTTGTGACCCCTGTTTTGCATGGCAATTCCCGTACCGGGGATGACGATGCCTGAGCCGAAGCCCATGTAGTTGCTCTGGATGAAGGAGACCATATTGCCTTCGCCATCGGCCGTCGCCAGATAGACGGTGCCGCTTCTGGCCGGCTCGCCCGGTTCAGGCTGCAGCGCTTCATCGCCGATCAAGGCCCGTCTGGAGGCGGCGTACGTGTCGGACAAGAGCCCTTCGACGGTTACGGACATTTTATCCGCCTGGGTGATGTACTTTAATCCGTCGATGAAAGCCAGCTTCATCGCTTCGATTTGCTTGTGGTAGGTCTCGGTCAATTCTTTTGCCGCAAAGTCGTATCCCTTCAGAATATTGAGGGCCATCAAGGCGACCAGGCCTTGGCCGTTGGGCGGGATTTCCCAGACGTCATAGCCCTTGTAATGGACGCTGATCGGCTTGACCCATTTCGGCGAATACGCAGCCAGATCTTCCTTGGAGAGAAAGCCGCCGTGCTGCTTGGCGAAGGCGTCGATTTTTTCAGCCAGTTCGCCGCGATAGAACGACTCTGCCTTGGTCTCGGCAATGCTTCTCAGCGTTTTGGCGTGCTCGGGCGACTTCCAGATCTCTCCGATGCGCGGAGCCCGTCCTTTTGGAGCGAAGGTCGCAAACCAATTTTCGAATTCGGCTCCATCGAACGCTTTGGTAAACTTATTGTAGGCTAGTTCCCAATATTTACCTAATGTTGGAGAAAGCGGATAGCCGTTTTCCGCGTATTCAATCGCGGGGCGAAGTACCTCTGTCAGCGGAAGCTTGCCAAATCGCTCGGACAGTGCCGCCCAAGCTGACGGAGCGCCGGGAACGGTCACCGGGATCCAGCCGTAGGTAGGGATCTTGTCGTGCCCAAGCTGTTTGACCGCTTCGATCGAAATGCTTTTGGGAGCGGGGCCGCTGGCATTCAGCCCGTGCAGCTCTCCCTTCGTCCAGACGAGCGCAAAGGCGTCTCCGCCGATTCCGTTGGAGGTTGGCTCGACGACAGTCAGGCAGGCTGCCGTAGCGATAGCGGCGTCGATCGCGTTGCCGCCGCGCTTGAGAATTTCCAACCCGGCCTGGGCGGCAAGCGGCTGCGAGGTAGCCACCATGCCGTTTCTGGCGTAGGTTGCGGTGCGTTGCGAAGGATATGGATATGTGAGCGGATCGAACTGTATCATAAGCTGCCTCCCTAAAAAAGATTAATGTAAAAGTACGACACCGTACACCATCGCCCCTGCGATCACGACAGCAGGATGGATTTTTCTGTTCTCCAATAAGAAGAAGGCGGCTGCCGCAAGAATCAGCGTGTGCACCCAACCGATCTGCTCAATCGAGCCCTGGATAAACTGGTAGGCCAGGATCCCCAGCATGACGGCGACGATCGAACGAACGGACTGAGTCATGGCCTTGACTTGCGGGGCTTTTTGAAACACGTTCATAAAACCCAGGAGCAGGATCATCGCGACCGCTGTCGGAGCCACCGTAGCGATTAACCCGACAATAGCCCCCGGCACACCCGCCACCTCGTAACCGATGTAACCGGCCAGCTTTGTTGAGATAGGGCTGGGCAGGGCGTTGGCGACAGCCAGGATTTCGCCGAATTCCTGGTTGGTCAGCCAATGGTAGTGATTGACGACTTCATTTTGAACGAGCGGAATACCCGGCGGACCGCCGCCGTATCCCAGTATATTCGCGATAAAAAAGGCCCAAAAAATCTGCAAGTAAATCATAGTTAGCGAGAGCTCCTTTGTTCCTTGGCTTGTGAAAAACGTCTCGACGTTTTTCATAAAACTTAGATGTGACCGCTAGCGGTCAATAAAACGGTCATAACCGTTTTATTGTTTTGCTTGCCAAGTGGAGTAGAGGAAGGCACCCAACAAGATGATCGCCACCAGCAGGCCGGGATGGATGTCAAGCAGAAGCAGCCCGGCGAGGGACAATGCAAGCAATCCAAGATAGCCGCTCTTTCTCTGGGCGCCCTTCCAGCCCTTGATAAAGAATTCGTAAGTGAGCGTGATCATCATCACGGCGATGACGGGTTGGATGGCCTGGATCATCCCGTTAACAGTGCTGGAATTCTTCAGTACGCTGACAAACTGCATCAGGACGATCATGCCAACGACGACGGGCAAGGAGACGGCCAGAATCGCAACCGTTGCGCCCAGCCAGCCTTTCATTTTGTATCCGACGTATGCGGCCATTTTCGTCGCGATCGGTCCCGGCAATGCATTCCCTAAAGCGTAGTAGTCAGCAAACTCTTCTGCGGTAACCCAATTATACTTTTTTACACATTCGGCATGAACGAGCGGAATCATCGTCGGACCGCCGCCGTAACCGAAGATTCCGATGCGGAAGAAAGCGAGAAACAACTGCCAGTAAATCATGTTGAAAATCCTCTCTGCCAGGTAATCAGCGGCCCTTTAGCAAGTGGCAAGAAACCAACTGGCCGTCTCCAATATCCCGCAAGTGCGGGACCGCTGTTTTGCACTCCTCGGTGGCATAGATGCATCGGGGGTGGAACGTACATCCGCTTGGCGGATTTGCGGGACTGGGAAGATCGCCCTTTAGGATTATTCTCTCCCGCTTCGCATTCGGATTTACCTGCGGGACAGCGGAGAGAAGAGCTTGCGTATAGGGATGGCTCGGGTTCTTGAAGAGTGTCTGCTTGTCTGCTATTTCAACGACGCGGCCCAAGTACATCACGGCAACGCGGTCGCAAATATGCTTGACGACCGATAAATCATGCGAGATGAACAGCAGAGTCAGGTTGAAGTCTTTCTTCAAATCTTTTAAAAGATTCAAGATTTGCGATTGAATCGAGACGTCCAGTGCAGAGACCGGTTCGTCGGCAATAATCAGTTTTGGCTTCAGGACAAGTGCTCGGGCGATCCCGATGCGCTGCCGCTGTCCGCCGGAGAAATCGTGGGGGTGGCGATTCAGGTGTTCTTTCTGCAAACCGACTACCTCGATAATATCTTCTATCGTCTTGAGGCGTTCAGCCTTCGTGCCGATTCCGTGGACCTCGAGCGACTCCAACAGGATCTGCTTGATCGTCTGCCGCGGGTTCAGCGAAGCGAAGGGATCCTGAAACACCATCTGGATATCTTTTCTGGTGCGGCGCATCTCTTCTTTGCTGAGCCGGGCCAGGTCCTTTCCGTCAAACCAGACTTCTCCGGCGGTCGGCTCCAACAGGCGCAGGATGGTTCTGCCTGTGGTTGATTTGCCGCAGCCGGATTCCCCGACGATCCCGACGGTTTCGCCGGGGTAGACGGTCAGGTCGATGCCGTCGACTGCACGGACATAGCCATCCGTTTTCTTCAAGGCTCCCGACCGAATCGGGAAGTACTTTTGCAGTCCTTTTACTTCCAATAGCGGTTCCATCTTATTCATCCACCTCCGCGTACAGCCAGCAGCGGCATTTGTGATCGTCGAGTGCAAGCAGCTCCGGAGGCTGTTCGTGGCAGACCGGCATCGCCTTGCTGCACCTCGGGGCGAAGCGGCAGCCTTTGGGCATCTGGTGGGTCAATGGCACCGAACCCGGAATCGTCTCCAGGTATTCCCGTTCGTCTTTCAGATCGGGAATGGAGTTCATCAATCCGATCGTATAAGGATGCTTCGGGTCTTCGAACAGGCTTTGGACATCTGCCTCCTCGACGACCTGGCCCGCGTACATGACGATCACCCGGTCGCACATCTCAGCCACTACGCCGAGATCGTGAGTGATCAACATGATTGAGGTGCCGGTCTTTTCTTTCAATTCCTGCATCAATTCGAGGATTTGCGCCTGAATCGTCACATCAAGCGCTGTCGTCGGCTCATCAGCGATGATCAGTTTGGGATTGCAAGCCATCGCCATAGCAATCATCACCCGCTGCCGCATCCCACCGGACAATTGGTGCGGATATTCGCCGTATATTTCTTCAGCCCGAGGCATGCCGACTGCCTTCAACATGCTGATGGCCCGCTGTTTGGCATCTTCCTTGGAGATCTTCTGGTGATGGAGAATGGCTTCTTCGATCTGTTTTCCCACGGTATGAAGCGGGTTGAGCGAGGTCATCGGCTCCTGGAAAATCATCGCGATCTCGTTGCCGCGAATCTTCTGCATCTGTTTTTCCGTCAGCTCCAGCAGGTTGGTGCCTTGAAATAGCACTTTTCCTTCCGGTGATCCGTTTGGCGGGAGCAGCCGCATGATGGAGAGGCTGGTCATGCTTTTACCGCAACCGGACTCACCGACAACCCCAAGTGTCTCGCCTTGGTGAATGACAAAATCAACACCATCTACCACAGCCACTTTTCCGTGATCCGTTTTGAACCGGGTTTTCAGTTGTTGTACCTCTAAGATGGCGGTCATCCTCTCCGCTCCTTTCTATTTTCTTGTTCTCGGGTCGAGGAATTGCTGCAGCCCGTCCCCAAGCAGGTTAAATCCGAGTACGACGATAAAGATAGCCATGCCGGGATAGTAGGTGGCATAAGGGGCGACAGACATCAGCGTCTGTGCCTGATTCAACATGCTGCCCCAGGAAGCGGTCGGCGGCTGGACGCCCAGCCCGAGGTACGAGAGCGATGCCTCGGCGAGAATCCCGGTCGCCATCGCCAGGGTGGCTTGAATGATAATTGGGCCCAAGGCATTCGGCAAAATGTGCCGGAAGATAATCCGCATGTCTTTTACCCCGACGGATTTGGCTGCGTTGACGTACTCCATATTGCGCAGCGAGAGCACCTGTCCTCTGGTAATGCGGACAAATGAAGGCGCGAAGCCGATCCCGATCGCGAGCATCGCGTTTCCGAACCCGCTGCCGAGCACGGCGGAGATCGCCAGGGCGAGGATCAGGAAAGGGAACGCCTGCATGGCATCGATGATGCGCATCACGACCCACTCGTCCCAGAATCCGCGGTAATACCCCGTAAACAGGCCGATTGGCACGCCGATGATCATCGCGATTCCGACGGAAATCAGTGCTGCCTTGATAGATATCTGCGAACCGAAGACGACGCGGGAGAAAATATCGCGGCCCAAATCGTCCGTGCCAAAGATGTGCTCGGCATTGGGCGGCATTAAAATTTGGTCGTAATTCTGCGCATTCGGATCGTACGGTGCGATTTGATTGGCAAACAAAGCAACCAATATCAAAGCGAGAATAATCAGTGCTCCGATCAGTCCGAGACCCGTCCGCAAGAATTTTTTAAAGGACTTCATCAGGAATCAGCCCCCTTGCCTGCTTTAATGCGCGGGTCGATCAACACGTAGAGCAAATCGACGAGCAAATTGACGAACACGACGAGAATGGCGGAAACCAGGATGGCTCCTTGAACGGTCACGTAATCGCGCTTGAATACCGATTCGACGATCAGGCGGCCGAAGCCGGGGATCGAGAAAATCGACTCGGTGATGACGAGACCTCCGAGCAGCCCGGCAATCATCAGACCGGACGTCGTGACGACAGGAATTAAAGCGTTGCGCAAAACGTGGCCAAGCATCGTTCTGACTTCGTTCAAGCCCTTTGCCTTGGCTGTTCGGACGAAATCCATATTTACTACTTCCAACAGGGAAGAACGCAGCATCCTCATCAGAACGGCCGATTCGCGCAAGCCGGTCGCGATGCAAGGAAGGATCATTGCCAGCAGATTTTGTTTGGGGTCTTGGAAAAATGGGACATAACCTGATGAAGGCAGCCAGTGGTTTTCAACCGTAAAGTAAATAATCGCCATCATTGCCAGCCAAAAGCTCGGGATGCTCATACCGCCCAAGGCGACGAAGGAACTGGTGTAGTCAATCCAGGTATTACGCCGCATGGCGGCCAGGATCCCGGTAGGCAGCGCGATAACTAAGGCAAAAATAAACGTTCCGATTGTCAGCTCGACGGTTGCCGGCAGCCGTTGTGCGATCAAATCGACGACGGGTACTCTGTCAGTGATCGACATGCCCAAATCGCCGTGAAGCACTTTTCCTACCCAACTGACGTACTGCTCGACAATCGGTTTATCCAGGCCAAGCTCCTGTCGCAGGGCTTGATACGCCTCCGGTGTCGCTTCTTGTCCTAGGATGACCCGGGCGGGATCGCCCGGGATCATGTGAATTAAGGAGAATGTCATGATCGACACCAGGAAGAGAATCGGAATCGTCAGTAACAGACGCTTTAGTACAAACATCATGGCTGATCTCCCCTAGGTCTTTTTATGCTTGCTGCACGATTGCTTTATTGCTTGTCCAACTTCGCAGTGCGGATGATGCCGTCAGGAACATAGGTAAAGCCGGAAATCTTCTTCGACAAGCCAATCTTGTCGTAGTTGTGGTAGATGTAGCTGTATCCGGCGTTCTCGTGCAGGATTTCCATCGCTTGGTCGTAGAGTTCCTTGCGCTTTGCAGGATCCAGTTCGGCACGGGCTTTATTCAGGGCGTCGTCCAGTTCCGGAACGGAGATGCGCCCGTAGTTGTTCGGCATGCCTGTTACGACAAAGTCATAGATGTTTTGATCCGGGTCGATCCGTCCCGACCAGCCCAGCTGCAGGGCCTGGAAGTTTCCGTTATTTCCGTTTTCAATCAGGGTGCCGTATTCCACTTTTTCCAGTTCCGCGTTTATGTTGTACTGCTTCAGCATGTTTTGAATCACCGCGCCAAACTGCTCGTTGACCGGGTTGGTGGAAATTTGCAGTTTAAACGAGAAGCCGTCAGGTTTTCCGCCTTTTGTCAACAGGTCTTTGATGACGGCCGCATCCGGCTGTTCGTATTTGTCCGAATCGCCGTAAGCAAGGTTGCCGGGCGAGAATGGCGAGTTAGCCGGAGAAGCGTATCCGTTGAACAGGACTTTGACCACTGTCGCACGGTCGATGGCCCGGTCTACGGCTTGCCGCAGGTATTGATTGTCGAACGGCGCTTTGGTCGCATTCATGAAAAAGCCTTGGTAGCCCATGTTGGCCTGCGAAATTACTTGCAGGTTCGGATCACTTTCGACCGTTGGAATTTCCTTTACCGGGATTTCATCGATGATGTCCAGCATGCCGGAGCGCAGGTTTTGCACAGCGGCTGTGCCGTTGGTGAACACTTTGTAGTTCAGTTCGTCGATTTTTACTTCTCCATCCCAGTAATTCTCGTTCTTTTTCAGGGTAACGTGGTCCCCTTTCACTTGCTCTACGAACACATACGGTCCCGTCCCGACAGGGTGGTTGATGTATTCATCGCCGTATTTTGCTACGGCTGCAGGGGAGACTATCATTCCGGAACGGTCAGTAAGGGCCGAGATGAATGGGGCAAACGGCTCCTTCAATTCGATCACAACAGTCTTGGCATCCGGTGCAGTGACCGAGTTGATCAGCTTCAGTTCACCTTTGCGCTTCGATTTGTCACCGAGCCCGCGCTCCAGGTTGAATTTGACCGCCTCAGCATTGAAGTCGGTGCCGTCGTGGAACTTGATGCCTTCTTTCAGCGTCAGCGTATAGGTTTTGCCGTCTTCCGAGACCTTGTAGGAGTCGGCCAGCACCGGCACGATTTTGCCGTCCGGGTCGACGTCAAACAGCTTGTTGTAAATGCTGTTTTGAACTTGCCGGTCGTACAGGGATGTAGACATGACCGGGTCCATGCTCGGCGGGTCTGCTTTTAACCCGATGTTGACGACTTTTTTCTGCGAGCTTGTGCCGCCCTCTTTTCCCGGCTCAGACGCCGATTGGCCGCCGCCGCATCCGGCAAGCGCCACCATGCTCCCCAGGAGCACTACAGCTAAAGATTTACGTACTTTTGTAGACAACATATGTGTTTGTTCCCTCCTGTTGTTTATCATTTTAATCTTTTGACAATTTTTGAAATGACAATTGGCCCCCTGCCGTCACCTCCTTTACAAACTCCGGTAGTCGCGAATAAACTTCAGCTTCGACTTTAATACCTTCAGCTCCATGATTACATTGGTTTTGGAGATCCCTTCGATCTTGTTCAATTTTTTCATCATGAACTCGGCGAATTCGTCATAATCGCGGGTGAAGACCTGAATCATCAGGTGATACTCTCCGGATATCAGCACGACTAAGCGAACCTCATGGAGAACCTGCAGTTCTGCCACAACCTCGTCCAGCCTGTTCTCATCGACGGCGATCAGGATGATCGTCTCCACGCGGATGCCAGCCTTGATCGGATTGACGACGCCTACCAGGCTTAACACTCCGTCATCCTGCATCTGTTGAACCCGCATGCGAACGGTTTTTTCTGTTACCCCCAATTCCTTGGCGATTTGGGTAAAGGGAATGCGGGCGTTTTCTTGTAGAAAGCACACGATTTGGTAATCGAGGTCATCCAACCCTGAATAGAGAGAACGTTGGTAATTTTCCTCCATGAATCCACCTCATTTCGTCTGATTTTTGTTATTTCATTCCTAATTACATCTGTTTTTCGATTCAAAAGGACGAATTCAAGTAATGTTAAATATAATAAAATATGAAATCAAAACATTCAACACTATTTCCTATTTTTCTTGCTATAAAATTTTTCTAAAATCGGCGAAACACGCTCAGCCATTGTCAGCAAAGGGTGAGAGGTATAAGATAGGACATAGGTTTTATTCCAGATTTTTTGTGATGCAGGAGGTTCACATGTGGTCATCTATTTTTCGCCGTAAGTGGACAACGGTTGATTTTGTTTTGATTGTCGTTACCGCGGCTCTGTACGCCGTCGCGCTTCTTATGCTGGCACAAATCAAGCTGATTCCCTCTGTCCCGATTCGTCCGGCAAATGCACTGCAGCCTGTATTCGGCATCTTGTTTGGGATCCCCGGCTGCATCGGACTCGCCTTTGGAAATATGGTAAGTGACCTGTTCCAGGGCAGCGCCGCGCCCCACATCTTGATTGCCGGACTGATCTCCAATTTCTTGGGCGGTTTTATTCCGTTGATCGCCGTCAGTCACCCGGCGCTGAAAACGACTCGCAGCTACATTCAGTACTACATCTTTGTCGTTGTGATCTCTTCCGCCGTGGTGGCCTGCACGATTTTGCTCAACGTCGCCCTTGGCTTTACGCCGATGGAGATCGCCGCCATGTTCGTACCGACCGTATTCTTGAATCAGGCAATCGCCACGGCGGTGCTCGGCCCGATCTTGTTGAAGCTGCTGTTCCCGTTCGTCAAGCGGGCAGGGCTCTACCGCGGGCGTGCTTACGACAGCGTCTCCCTGCTTCCGACGAGAGGCCAGCTGCAGTGACGAGGAAGGCTTTGCTCACGCTGCAGGAGCTAAACTGGCGTTACGAAGACGCGCATGGCAAGGCGCTGGACAATATTCATTTGGAGCTGCATGAGGGAGAGGTCGTCGGTGTCGTCGGCCCCTCTGGTGCAGGCAAAACCACACTTCTGCTGGCGCTGGCCGGTATGATCCCTGCAAATTATGCAGGGGATTTTTCTGGCAGCCGCCAGGCATCAGGTGAAGTAGGGGTCGTATTTCAAGATCCGGAGACGCAGTTTATCGGATTGACAGTCGAGGAGGAAATCGCCTTCGCCTTGGAAAATGCGGGGTATGGCGATGACGAGATCAATCGGCGCATAGCGGAGGTTTTGCAGCTCGTGGGGTTGGAGGGTTTTTCCAAACGATCTCCTTTTGAACTCTCCGGCGGGGAAAAGCAGCGCGTGGCGATTGCTTCGGCTCTGGCAGTCTCACCGCAAATTCTTCTATTAGATGAGCCGACGTCCGAGCTGGATCCGAAGGGAGCAAGAGAAGTGTTTTCTCTGCTGTGGCAGTTAAAGCGGGAGAGGAACATGACGATTGTGGTCTCCTCGCACGCGACGGAGGAGCTTGCCCAGTTTTGTGACCGGATGCTGCTGATCTCCTCCGGCACACTAGAGTACGACCAGCCCACGGCGGAGTTTTTTTCACGCCCTGATGAGCTTGCCGCCTGTGGTATATACGTACCG
Organism: Brevibacillus sp. B_LB10_24; assembly: GCF_046036945.1. Classification (NCBI taxonomy): domain Bacteria; kingdom Bacillati; phylum Bacillota; class Bacilli; order Caryophanales; family Paenibacillaceae; genus Brevibacillus; species Brevibacillus sp. B_LB10_24. The sequence goes on from NZ_JBJQOQ010000002.1 coordinate 94,175, forward strand.
GATATGATTCAACTCTACTTTTGGCTGCAAGGGGAAGGGATGATCGAACAGGGAGCCGGGGAGGTACCGCTCTCTGTCGAGGACATGCTGCGGCTCTATCAGGAGATGCCGCGGAAGATGGAGGTAGGGCAATGACGGACCACATCGTGTTTGATCAGGTCCATTACGGTTATTCACCCGAGCAGCCGGTATTGAAAAATATCAATCTGACCATTCAGCAAGGAGAATTTATCGCCTTGATCGGGGGAAATGGATCGGGCAAGACGACATTGGCCAAGCATTGCAACGGACTGTACAAGCCTGTGTCGGGAACTGTGCGGGTCGGCGGGCGGGACACCAAGACGTGTTCGGTCGCCGAATTGGTCAGCCAAGTAGCCTACTGCTACCAGAATCCGGACCATCAGATCTTCCAATCGACGGTCGGGGAAGAAGTAGCTTTTGGCCCTCGCAACATGGGTTTGCCGGCGGATGAGGTGGAGGCGAGGGTGAGTGAAGCGCTGCAGGCAGTCGGGCTGGATCAGCTTCGCGAGGAAGAACCTTACTTTGCAAGCAAGGGGACCCGCCAGAAAATTGCCGTGGCATCGATATTGGCCATGAAGCCGCAAGCGATCATTCTGGACGAACCCACGACCGGCCTCGATCACCGCGGAGTCGAAGAGATGATGTCGCTGATCCGGAAGCTGCACCGGGACGGCCATACGATCCTGGTGATCACCCACGACATGAGGCTGGTGGCGGAATACGCCGGCCGGGTTCTAGTGCTCAGCCAGGGGGAAATCATCTGTGACGACTCTGTGCAGGCTGTTTTTGCCAAACCGGACCTGCTCGCGAAGGCGCAAGTGGAGCCGCCGGCCGTCTGCAGGTTTGGCATGTCGGCTGGGCTGGCCCGTCCGCTGCCGCTTACGTTGTCCGCCCTAAAGGACAGATTGGCGAAGGAGCAGAAAGGAACGTACCGATGAATCACTCTGTACAGACGGGGCCATTCACACCCGGGCAACATACCGGCGTTCATCCCAGCTTTGCCCTGCTGGCCTTCGTCATGCTGGGGATGCTGCCGTTTATTTTCCAAGACCCTCGCGTGCTGGTTTTTGTCTGGATCCTCAACTTGAGTCTTGTGAGCAAGCTGGGCTGGTCAAAAGGAATCCGCAGGGCGTATCTGCTTGTTGGAGGAATAGGCGGCCTGTTCACGACGATCACCTGGCTGCCTTTTGTCAGCCTCGGACACGCCTACTGGGAGAGTAAAATTCCGCTCATCGGGTATCCGGTGCAGATTACCGATATCGGCGTTCTATGGGCGCTCGGGATGGGCTTGCGCATCGCCAACGTCACGCTGTTGTCGATGTTTTATCTGTTTCACTCTTCGCCGAGACAGATCGCGATGGGCTTAAAAGGGATCGGCGTTCCCTTTTCCGTCGGCTTTTTGCTCTCGCTGATCTTTCGCTTTATCCCGCTGGTCAAGAACGACTTGATGACGATACGGGAGGCGCAGTTGGTGAGAGGATTGGAATTCGGCAAAGGCTCACTCCCGCAAAAGATCCGCAAGTACGGCTTTTTGCTGGTCCCGCTGATCTTTACGTCTCTAAAACGAGTACAGTTAATTGCCAATGCACTGGACGCGAAAGGCTTCAAAATGAGAAATCGGCAGCACCGGTTTTACAGCATGCCCAATTGGAAAACACATGAAATCATTTTGCTGCTGATCGGGCTGGGGGTAATCGCCGTTCTGTTTTATCTGGCACGGATTCATCCTAGTCACTACGGAATAGTTATTTTATCAAGGATTTAAGTTGTATTTTTCACCCCCTCTTCTTTATTGAAGAGGGATTTTTTTCGTCATATAAAGTTTTTTCTTAGATGGTAATGTTTTCAAATATATTGTCTATAAAGTGAATTTCGGTTAAAATAGGTATTAATCGACAGTATTCGACAGTATCATTACGTATTCCGTAACCGGTTTCATCTTCATGTTGTGAGGTGCATTTTATGAAAAAATACGGCCTGGCATTACAGATTTTGATAGGCTTAATTCTCGGTATCGTCGTGGGTGCGATTTTTTTCGGCAACCCTGAGGTAAAAACGTACCTGCAGCCTATCGGGGATATTTTTCTTCGCTTAATCAAGATGATTGTCGTCCCCATCGTTATTTCCACGCTGATCGTCGGCGTCGCTGGCGTCGGTGATGTAAAAAAGCTTGGAAAGATCGGCGGCAAGACGATCCTGTACTTTGAGATTGTCACGACGGTGGCAATCATCATCGGGCTCTTGGTCGCAAACCTGTTCCACCCGGGAACGGGCGTCGACATGAGCCAGCTGACGAAGACCGATATTCACCAGTACGTCGAGGCGGCTGAAGGAGCGGGCGGCCACAGCTTTATCGACACCTTCGTCAATATCGTCCCGAAAAACATCTTTGACGCGATCGTCAGAGGGGACATGCTGGCGATTATCTTCTTTTCCGTCTTGTTCGGGCTTGGTGTAGCCGCGATCGGAGAGCGGGGAAAACCTGTCATTTCGTTCTTCCAGGGCGTCGCCAGCGCGATGTTCTGGGTAACCAACCAAATCATGAAGTTTGCGCCTTTCGGGGTGTTTGCCTTGATCGGCGTGACGGTTTCTACCTTCGGGTTGAAATCGCTGCTCCCTCTCGGCAAGCTGGTTATTTTGGTATACGCCACGATGATTTTCTTCGTCCTGGTCGTCCTGGGTGCGATCGCGAAGAAGTCCGGAGTGAGCATCTTTTCGCTCATCCGCATCTTGAAAGACGAACTGCTGCTGGCGTACTCTACCTCCAGTTCGGAGACGGTACTGCCGAGAATCATGGAGAAGATGGAGCAGTTCGGTTGTCCGCGGGCGATTACTTCTTTTGTCATCCCGACAGGCTATTCGTTCAACCTTGACGGGTCCACCTTGTATCAGGCGCTGGCCGCGCTGTTCATCGCCCAAATGTACGGCATCCACTTGCCGATCGGTACGCAAATTACATTAATGCTGGTACTGATGATCACTTCCAAGGGAATTGCCGGTGTCCCTGGCGTTTCCTTCGTCGTCCTGCTTGCCACTTTAGGCTCGGTCAACGTTCCGCTGGAAGGCCTGGCGTTTATTGCCGGGATTGACCGCATCCTCGACATGGCCCGCACGGTGGTCAATGTCATCGGCAACTCGCTGGCTGCTGTCGTCATCTCGAAGTGGGAAGGCCAATACGATGCGGAAAAAGGCAAAGAGTATGTCACTTCCGTCAAGATGAATAAACAGTTGGAAACCGTTGAAAACTGCTGATCCGCTCAGCAGTTTTTTCTTTTCCATTACATATCACAAACCTTGCATATTTCGTTTGAATAGATGGACTATTCGGAATATACTTGTATCAGCATTGGAACCACCACAAGACAAGTATTTTGAAAGGATGATGGAATGGATGGTACAAGCGAAAAAGGGCGGGGTATGGGACTCCTACAAATACCCGATCAAACTGCTCATCTGCGTAGCGCTGGGGGCCGTAATCGGCTTGATTGCGGGACCCAAGGCGGAGGTGCTCAAACCGTTAGGAGATCTGTTCATCAACGCCATGTTCACGATCGTCGTACCGCTGGTGTTCGTCAATATCAGCAGTGCAGTGGCCGGGGTAGCCGATCTGAAGCGGCTCGGGAAGATATTGGGCGTCATGCTGGCCGTGTTCGTCATAACCGGAATCATTTCATCGATTTTGATGCTGGTTGGCGTCAGCTTGTTTCCCCCGGCCCAAGGCGTGAACCTGGAGCTTGTTCCGCCGGAAGACTTCAGTCCGCTCAAAACAGCCGATCAGATCGTCAAGGCATTTACAGTCCCTGATTTTGGCGACATCCTTTCGAGAAAAAACATGCTGGCACTCATTGTGTTTTCGATTTTATTCGGGCTGGCGGTCAGCCTGACGGGGGAAAAGGGACGGAAGATATCGGATGGCCTGACGGTCTTGTCCGATGTCATGCTAAAACTGGTGCAGATCCTGATGTACTATGCGCCGATTGGTTTAGGAGCTTATTTTGCGACGTTGGTCGGAGTCTTCGGTCCTGAGCTTTTGGGTTCATATGCCAGGGCGATGGCTGTGTACTATCCGATCTCCATTCTCTATTTTTTTGTCGCATTTACGCTGTATTCGCTGTTTGCCGGCGGAAAAACGGGCATGAAGGTCTTTTGGAAGGAAGCCGTTTCTCCGGCTGTCACCTCCCTGGCGACCTCAAGCAGCGTCGCGACGATCCCGGTCAATTTGAAAGCAGCGGAGCAGATCGGAGTGCCGAAAGATATTCGCGAGATCGTCATTCCGATTGGTGCGACGGCCCATATGGATGGTTCGTGTCTGAGCGCCATTTTAAAAATATCGTTTATCTTTGGCATCTTTAACATGCCTTTTCACGGGATCGACACGTACTTAACAGCCATATTGATCGCCGTCTTGAGCGGAGTGGTCATGTCGGGCGTCCCTGGCGGCGGATTTATCGGTGAGGCGCTGATTGTTACGATGTACGGCTTCCCGCCTGAGGCGCTGCCGATAATCGCCATGATCGGGACACTGGTGGATCCTCCTGCGACCATGGTGAACGCAACGGGTGATACAGTCGCCAGCATGATGGTGACGCGGATTTTGGAAGGGAAGGAATGGATGAAGCGCAAGCTGAAGGGCGGCAAACCTCAGAAGACATACACGGTTTGAGACTTGAATTGTCAGAATATATTTACTAGTTAACGTATAGCGGTATATAATAGGCTTTAGGGTATTCAAAAATTGGTAAAGAAGGGGGATTGTATGAAAAAACTAACGTCTATGCTCGTTGCTGGTTTAACGGTATTTTCCCTTGTTGCACCTGCTGTTGCACAAGTGCCCGGGGTTACCGACAAGATGGAAGCGGCTACACAGGGGATCGTTGCGGTATCGCACCCTGCCGCGGCAGAAGTCGGCAGACAGATCCTGGAGAAGGGCGGCAACGCCGTCGATGCGGCAGCCGGCATCCAGCTTGCTCTAAATGTCGTCGAGCCGATGATGTCCGGTATCGGGGGCGGCGGATTTATGATGATTTATCTCAAGGATCAAAATAAAATCACCGTGATCGACAGTCGCGAAGTAGCGCCTAAGAGTGCCTTCCCGGAGCAGTTTTTAGACGAGAGCGGCAAGCCGGTTCCCTTCTACGAGCGGCATACAAACGGCAAGGCGGTCGGCGTCCCCGGGACTTTGATGGGCGTGGATACGGCCCTGAAAAAATACGGGACGAAGAAGCTGTCCGAGGTGATTGATCCGGCCATCGATCTGGCGGAAAAGGGCGTAAAGGTCAACTGGATTACCGCCCAGTATATCCGGGATTCAAAGAATAAGCTGACCCAGTACGAGACGGCCGGAGGGGTTTTTGTGCCGGGCGGAGCTCCTTTGAAGGAAGGAGATCTGCTGGTTCAGCCGAACTTGGCCAAAACGTTTAAACTGATCAAAGACAAAGGCATTGACGCCTTCTACAACGGTGAGATCGGCCAGGCGTTGGTAGATGAGGTGAACAAACGCGGCGGATCGATGACCATGGAAGACCTGAAGAATTACACGGTGAAGGAGCGGGAGCCGGTCAGGGGAATGTTCCGCGGCTACGAGGTCGTATCGATGTCTCCTCCCAGTTCGGGCGGATTGACGGTTCTGCAAATCTTGAAGCTGATGGAAGGTTTTGACAACGAGGGTGACGGCGTCAATTCCGCCGAGTACCTGCACCATTTGATCGAGGCGATGCATTTGGCCTACGCTGACCGGGCCCAATACATGGCTGATGAGGACTTTTATCCCGTACCCAAGGAAGGGCTGATCAACGACCAGTACATCAAGGAAAGACGGGCGTTGATCCATTCGGATGCAGCCAACCGGAACGTCACGGCCGGAGATCCGTGGAAGTACGAGACCAAAGCAAAACCGGCTGCAGTAAAGCCTGGTGTTCAGGAAGCTCCGCTTGGCCAAACCACCCACTTTGCCGTCATGGACAAATGGGGCAATCTCGTCTCATATACGACGACGATTGAAGACGTGTTCGGATCGGGCATCATGGTTCCAGGCTACGGGTTTATGCTGAATAACGAATTGACCGACTTTGACGCGGAACCGGGCGGAGTCAACCAGGTGGAGCCCGGGAAGCGTCCGCGGAGCAGCATGTCTCCGACGATGGTCCTTAAAGACGGCAAGCCCTTTATGGCAGTAGGCTCGCCGGGGGGCTCGACGATCATCGCTTCTGTCGCCGAGACGATTCTCAATGTCATTGATCACAAGCTGCCGATTCAGGAAGCGATCACGACCCCGAGAATCTTTACCAGTAGCTATCCGAATGTTCATTGGGAAGCCGGGATCGATCAGGATGTGATCCTGAAGCTGATGTCCAAAGGACACGTATTTAACCAACAGCCCGGCGATATTGGCAACGTGCAGTCGGTCCTGTACGATTTTGAGACGGGCAAGATGTACGGCGGTGCCGATACTACCCGGGAGGGAACCGTGCTTGGTGTCGACGGCGTCCGCTTTACCGTACCGAAGCCGCAGCCGGTAAAGGAAGTGCAGCAGGGACCGTTTACTTTGAAGGTAAATGGAAATGCTTATCCGTACACGGTTGACCAAATGGTAGTAAAGGACGGTACGGCGTATATCCAGGCAGATAAACTGCTGCTTGGGCTCAAAGGAGACACATCTGGTTTCGAGCAAGAGGAAATAACCATAAACGGAGGAGTCTTCCTTCCGGTCAAAAAAACAGCCGAAGCGCTCGGGTACAAAGTGACCTGGAATACAGCCGAATCGGCAGTAGAATTGACGAAGTAAATCGTTTGGCAAGGGCCCCGAAACCGCTCGGGGCCCTCAATTTTCCTTGCAACATTCTTCGTGCAGCTATTCGTCCTTCTCATCCTTTGGCAACGTCGACAATACTGCGTTCATCCCGGGCGATCACCAGCCCCCGTCCGGCGTTTCCACAAGCGCTTCATATACCTTCCCAAGCAGGCGGCAGAGCTTTCGCTTCGCAAATGCTCACCTGTTGTCAGAGCTAGGAATGGCTCTTTGCAAGACTGCGAATGCAAGGGGTGGGAAGCCTGATTTTATCCCCTTTTGCGAATTGGCACAGTATTTGCATAGAAAGGAGGGAAACAAAAAGCAGGAGGATTACTGAAGATGAAATGGAACGTAGACACGACAATTATACACGCCGGCAAAGGCCCTGACAGGGAGACCGGCATCATCGCATCGCCGCTGATTCCCGCTGTGGCCTATGCGTTTCCCGACGTTGACACGGCAGCGGCAGTTGTCGCAGGCGAGCGGGCGGGAACGTATTACGGACGGTACGGAAATCCGACGACACAGGCGCTGGAGGAAAAGATTGCCCAGTTGGAAAACGGCGAAGCGGCATTGGGCGTGAGCAGCGGAATGGCGGCCATTTCCGGATCACTGCTGGCTTTCCTGAAGCATGGAGATCACGTTCTCTGCACCCAGGATGTCTACGGCGGCAGTCATAAATTTCTTACCTCGCTGGCGCCGCGGTTTGGGATCGAGGTCGATTTTGTCGACTGCACCGACTTGCAGGCCGTCGAGAATGCGATTCAAAAGAACACAAAGGTACTGTACATCGAGACACCGTCCAACCCCTGCCTGACGGTTTTGGATATCCGCCGGCTGTCCGAACTGGCCCATAGCTACAGGCTGAAAGTAATCATCGACAATACATTTATGACTCCTGTCTTGCAAAGACCGCTGGACTTGGGGGCGGACGTCGTGATTCACAGTGCGACCAAGTACCTCAATGGACACGGAGATGTCATCGCCGGGTTTATCGTCGGGCGAAAAGAGGATATCCACTTCATGCGGAAAAACATCATGGGAGATTTGGGGCAGCCGCTGAACGCCTGGGACTCGTTTTTGATCCAGCGCGGATTGAAGACACTGGGGCTGCGGGTCCGCCAGCACTGCCGCAGCGCCGAGGAGGCAGCCCGCTTTCTCAGCAGCCATCCCGCAATTGAAAGGGTGTACTATCCGGGGCTGCCGGAGCATCCGCAGCACGCACTGGCCAAGGCACAGATGAACGGTATGGGCGGGATCGTATCCTTTGAGGTAAAAGGCGGATATGAAGCAGCCAAAAAATTCATTAATTCTTTGCAGCTGGCTATGATATCTTTTAGTTTAGGAGATCCGGAAACGCTGGTTCAGCATCCGGCATCCATGACGCATTTTTCGATTCCGCCGCGGGAGCGGGAACGCTTTAAAATCACGGATGGTCTGATCCGCTTTTCGACCGGCTTGGAGGACACCCGTGATATCATCAACGATTTGGACCAGGCCTTGGCACAGGTGGTCAGAACCGGTGCAAATCTCACCACGGTGTAACCCCGGTACAACTTTCCCGCGGCCTGATTACTGATAAAACGGGAGGACAATATGGCCGTCTTTGCACACATGCAGGAATTTGTCCAAGCGTACGCCGAAAACATCGCTGATGTACTCGGACTGGACGTGACGATGCTCGATGAAAACGGCGTCCGCATTAGCGGGACTGGCTACTACCGGGAGTTGGTCGGTGAGCCGGCGCCTGACGGATCCTTTTTCCGGATGATTTTAAAAACGGGGCAGCCCGGTATGATCTACGACATGAAGAAAAACGAAGCAGAGTGCATGAGCTGCAAGTTTCTTCACCAGTGCAAAGAACTGGCGACGATCGGATTTCCGGTATTCAAGCGGAATAAACCGGTCGGCGTAATTGGGATCATCGGCTTTTCCGCGGAACAAAAGGATAAGATGATCCGAAACTCAGATAAGCTGATCAGATTCCTTCACCATATGAGCACGCTGCTGGAAAATAAAATCATCAGCCTGGAAAGCGCTTGTCAGATCCAGGAGGAGACGGTTCCCCAGCGAGCCGTTTCATTTGACAGCATCGTGGGCAAGGACAGCGGGCTTCGCGACGTCATCGTCAAAGCGAAAAAAGTGGTCAACAGCATCTCTACCGTATTGATCAGGGGAGAGAGCGGGACCGGCAAAGAGCTGTTGGCCAGAGCGATTCATTACGAAAGCAGCAGGAGAGGATACCCGTTCATCGCGATTAACTGTGCGGCGATTCCGGAAAATCTGTTGGAAAGCGAACTGTTCGGGTATGAGGGAGGAGCCTTTACCGGTGCCAAGCGGGAAGGCAATGTCGGGAAATTCGAACTGGCCCATCGGGGGACGATTTTCCTGGACGAGATCGGCGATTTGCCGCTGCCGCTGCAGCCAAAGCTGCTCAGGGTGCTGCAGGAGCGGTCTGTCGATCGGATCGGCGGAAAACAATCCATGCCAATTGACGTCAGGGTGATCGCTGCCACCAACAAAAATTTGGAGGAAATGGTAGGAAACGGTTCCTTTCGGGAAGATTTGTACTACCGGATCAACGTCATTCCCTTGTATACAAAGCCGCTCAGGGAGTGCCGCGGCGACATCCACCTCTACCTGCACTTCTTTTTAGATAAGTACTGCCAGCTGTTGGGCCGTCCGCCGCTGCGAATCGAACCCCGGCTGGAACAGTGGCTCGTCGAGTACGATTGGCCCGGCAACATCAGACAGTTGGAGAACGCTGTTGAATACATGGTCAACATGGCAGAGTCTGATGTGATTGGACAAGAGGACCTGCCCGACTATTTGCTTCCTCCGGAAACCAGGCGGCCGTCCTGTGGCAATACCGGGTTGGAGCAGATGGTGTCCTTGTATGAAAAAAGCGTGCTGGAGCGCTATTTATTGTCGGAGAAGTATCAGAATGACAAGGCGTTGATCGCCGATGATTTGCAGATCAGTTTGTCCACGCTGTACCGCAAGCTGGAGAAGTATAAAATCGGCTAGCAGAAGTCCCTTCCCAAGGAAGGGGCTTATTTTTTTGAGTAGAATGCTGGGAAAAGCAGATAATAACGAACAGCAAATGTCACAACTGGGGGGTAACAACAGTGAAAGACGGTGCAACCAAATCATCTGCTGGCTTTGTCCCCTACATCCCGGCTGCGCGATCGCTTCCCGAATTGACGGTATTTGCCATCATCCTCGGAATTATTCTGGCGATCGTATTTGGTGCGGCAAACGCCTATTTGGGATTGAAGATCGGCATGACCGTAAGTGCCTCTATCCCGGCCGCCGTGATTTCCATGGCCATTTTACGCGGTATTTTCCGGCGTGAATCGATTTTGGAAAACAATATCGTACAGACGATGACGACGGCTGGGGAAGCAGTGGCAGCAGGTGCCATCTTTACTCTGCCGGCGCTTTTTTTGTGGAACCTGACTCCCGGCCAGGCCGTCGTCAGCTTTATTGTTTTGACGGGCGGCTTTTTGGGCGTCTTGATGATGGTTCCGCTGCGGCGCCTGCTGATTGTAAACGAGCATCATACATTGCCTTACCCCGAGGGTACCGCATGCGCGGAGGTGCTTATTTCAGGGGAGACCGGCGGAAAAAGCGCCGGACTTGTCATTGCCGGCTTCGCGGTCGGCGGCTTGTTCAAGGCGCTCGGCGACGGATTTCTGTTGTTTAAGACAGAGATTGAGACGGGGATTTACCGCTTCAAGAACGCGCTGATCGGGATGGACACGTTTCCAGCCTTGCTGGGAGTCGGGTTTATTATCGGTCCGCGCATCTCCGGTCAAATGCTGGCCGGGGGGCTCTTGGCATGGACGGTGCTCACACCGTTAATCGGTTTCTTCGGAGCAGGAACTGCGCAACCGATTTTTCCCGGGACCGTACCGATTGGCAAGCTGGACGCCTGGGGGATCTGGGACAGCTACATTCGCTATATCGGCGCCGGCTCGGTAGCAACCGGGGGGTTGATTACACTCGTCAGAACGCTGCCAATGCTGTTTGCTTCCCTGCGCGATACCTTGAAGGGACTGCAGCGCGGCAACCGGGTGCAGACGGTCGAACGGACCGCCCAGGATATTCCGAATATCTGGCTGTTCATCGGCATTGTGCTGTTGATCCTGGTCATTGCCTTTTCTCCGCTTACCGATGTAGGTATCATCGGCGGGGTAGCCATCGCCGTGTTTGGTTTCCTTTTTGTGATGGTCGCTTCGCGAATCGTCGGGCTTGTCGGCAGCTCCTCCTCCCCGGTTTCCGGAATGACCATTGCGACGCTTTTGATCGTCACGGTTGTCTTCAAACTGGCTGGCGTGACCGGCACAGTCGGGATGGTCGCTTCCCTCACCGTAGGGGCGATCGTCTGTACGGCACTTGCTGTAGCCGGCGATATTTCCCAAGATTTGAAGACGGGCTATCTGGTTGGAGCTACCCCCTGGAAGCAGCAGCTGGCGATGATGGTCGGCGTGATCGCGTCGGGGCTGGTGATCGGTTTTGTCTTGGTCGTCCTGCACCAAACCTATGTGATGGGGTCGCCAGAGCTGCCGGCTCCCAAAGCCGTCCTGATGAAATTGATTATTGAAGGCTTAATGGCGGGCAACCTGCCTTGGGATTTGATTTTCATCGGCGCCGCTTCGGCGGTGGTTATCGAGTTTTTAGGATTAAACTCGCTGACGGTTGCCGTCGGAATCTACCTGCCCATCCATACCAGCATGCCGATTATGGTAGGAGGAATCATCAGCTGGCTGGTCGAGCGCTTTGCGAAAAGCGACGGGGTGAAAAAAGTGCGCCTCGAGACAGGCACGCTGTTTGCCTCGGGCCTGATCGCGGGCGAGTCTCTGATCGGCGTGGTGATAGCTGTCCTCATCTGGCTGAAAGTACAGCTTCCCAGCCAGGTAGCCATACCGAACGAGCTTGTTTCTCTTTTGCTGTTCGCTGCGGTAGCGCTTCTCCTCTGGTGGATATCCGTTCGGGCAAAGCCGGAGAGGTGATGGGAATGGTGCCAGCAGCCAAAAAACGCCCTGTGCCGAATATGTTGGAGATGTCGCCGATTCTTCGCGGAGGATTGCGGCTGGAGACGAACGGGGACAGTCACACGTTGATTGTCCCGCGAACAAGCTGGCTTGAGCGGTTGTCAGTCAGGTTCCTGAATCAACCAGCCTTCTTCCGCATCCAGCTGGACGACCTCGGCAGCTGGGTGATACGCCACTGCAACGGCAGCCATACGGTCAAAGAAATTGCCGAACTAGTGTCGAAAAAGTTCGCTGACAAGGCCGAGCCGGTCGTTCCGAGGTTGATTATTTTCCTGAAAATGGTAGAAGGTAACGGTTGGATCAGGTGGGTAAATGCTAAGGATTGGTAAAAATTTTCTGAAATATAGGTGCAACCTCCTGTTTTTTTATCCGTTCTTCTTTCCTATATTGGCATGTGGTACATCTGATCCGCCTTAGGTAAAAAGCTGTACTCGGAAAAAAGGTTGCATGACCGGACTAACAAAATTATGGGGATTTAAGTACAAACTCGAAAAGTTATTAAAAATATGTTAACAACTTGCTCTGAAGCTGATTAGGTAGCTGCGACTATAGAGGTCGCAGTTTTTACGTTATATAATGACCCACATGAGACAACCGAACCCGATAAAATGTTGGTCCAAAGGAGAAAAACATGATGAGGCGCAAATCAAAAAATCGGTTGGGCTTGGTCGTCCTGTCGATTCTTGCCGGCGCTTGTATTGGGTATTTCAGTTGGTATTGGCCGAATGTAACTGTTGAAAGCATGGAGACATCAGAAGGCGCTTATGTGAAATTCCGCACAAGCGGGGAGCAGCTGGAAGTTTACCGTGACAAACAGTGGCAGCCTTATTTTGTCAAAGGGGTCAACATGGGTGCGTCACTACCCGGACACTATCCAGGGGAGCTGCCCATTACCAAGGAGGATTACCTGCGCTGGTTCGCCATGATTCAGGATATGGGGGCCAATGTCATCCGGGTGTATACGATTCACCAGCCTGTCTTCTATGAGGCGCTAGTCGAATATAATCGTCAGAAAAAAGATAATCCGCTTTACTTTATACAAGGGGTCTGGACGCCGGAAGAGGCGCTGATCGAAAAGCAGGATGCCTTCTTGCCGGAGATACGCGAGGAGTTTCGCCGCGAGATCGCCGATGCAGTGGGGGCGGTATATGGAAATGTCACGATTCCGGAAAAGTCTGGGAAAGCGAGCGGCCGTTACCGTGTGAATGCCGGCCAGTATCTGTTGGCCTGGCATATCGGCACCGAATGGGATCCGGTGATGGTGAAAAAAACAAACCAAAAGCATCAGGGAGAGCCCCGGTTTGAGGGGGAGCATTTTCAGGCAGCGGAGAAGTCGTCCCCGTTTGAAAGCTGGTTGGCGGAAATGATCAACTACACGGCTGAGCTGGAAGCAAGGCAAGGATGGCGTCACCCGATGACGTTTACCAACTGGGTGACAACTGATCCGCTTACCCATCCGGGCGAGCCGATGATCCATGAAGACATGGTTAGCGTTGATCCGACCCATATCAAGGCGGTTGACTGGCAAGCTGGCTACTTTGCCTCTTATCACGTCTACCCTTACTATCCCGACTTTTTCCGGCACGATCAGGAACTGCAGCAGGTGAAAAACGAATCGGGACAAGCGGATTCTTATAAAGCGTACCTGCAAAAGCTGAAAGCCTACCACACAGGGATGCCGATCATGGTGACGGAATTTGGCGTTCCATCATCGCTCGGAGTTGCCCATATCGGCAATTTGGGGCGAAACCAAGGAGGACATAACGAAAAGGAACAAGGGGAAGTTGACGCCGAATTGCTCCGTGAAATCTACCAGGAAGGGTACGCAGGAGCGATCTTGTTCGCTTGGCAGGATGAGTGGTTTAAAAAGACCTGGAATACGATGAAATTTGAGCTCCCAGAGGACCGCCGATCGTTCTGGCTGAATGTTTTGACAAACGAGTCCATGTTTGGGCTGCTGGGGATGTATCCGGGGAAAGAAGGGATACTGCGGATCGATGGCCGCGAAGACGATTGGGAGCAGCTCAAGCCGGAGGAGAAAACAAGGCTGGATATGAAAGTTCCGGGCTTTGAAGAGATCTGGATGACGCATGATGAAGCGTATGTGTACGTGCTGATGAAATTGACGAAGCCGTTTGACCCTTCCAAAGAGATGCTTTACCTCGGCGCAGACACCATCCCGGGCGGCAATCGGCATGGACCGGAACTTCCCGGCAAGCGGTTGGACGAGGGGTTGGAGGCGTTGGTCGTACTCGGCAATCAGGAGGAAAGCGAAGTGAAAATCGCCTCCAACTACGATTTTCACACCCGGTTGTACGGGAAGCGGTACGGAATGATCCCGGTGGATGAACAGGCGATGAAGGATGATTCCGGGCTGTTCGTTCCATGGAAGCTGGCGGTAAGCCTGGAGATGGAGCCGCCTGATACGAAGGAATACCACCCGTTCGAAGATGTGACAGTAGGCAAGTTAAGGAGGGGTACGACTGACCCGGAAGACCCGGCCTACGATTCGCTGGCGATGTGGCAAGCGCGCGGGCAGGTGGTCGAATTGCGGATTCCCTGGATGCTGCTCGGCTTTACCGACCCAAGTTCGCATCATGTCATGAGCTACCGCGACGAAGGCAAAGGGTTTGTCATTGAACGTTCCAAGGGTATTCGCCTCATCCCCTGGATCAAGGAGCGGAATTCCAATCAGGTTATCGGACTGGAAAGCGACGGACCGGTTTATCTCGTGACGAAATGGCCCATCTATCTCTGGCCTGATTGGGAGAAAGTGGACTACCACGAGCGGACAAAACAGAGCTATGAGATCATGCGGAGGGCATTTTTGCGGATAGGTGATCAAGCGAAAAACAATACCGGAAAATAGGCAGAGGAGGAACCTGGATGGTTGACCATTTGGCAATTGCAATGGGGTTCATTTACGTCTCGATTGTTTTAATCGCCGTGCTGCTTGCCGTGATCCTAATAGTAAAAGCAAAAGGAATTTCGCGGGAAAAGCAGGAGGCGGAGATTCGCAGCAAATACGCCGATTACTTTTCCTACATCCAGGCACATCTGGGAGGCGAGGAGAGGCTGAAGCTGCCTCCCCAATCGCCAAGTGCCCGGGAATTGGCAGTCATCCAGCGGCAGCTGATGGACTGGATGGAGCGAGTCAGGGGGAATGACTCCAAAAAATTGACCCAACTGTGCGAGGAGCTGGGCCTGGCCGATCTGGAACAGCGCCGCCTGCACAGCAGACGTTCCACTGTGCAAATGGATGCCGCCTACAAATTGGGGGTCATGCGGGCACAGCAGGCCGTGCCGGACTTGCTGGAATTATTGAGACAGCAGGACCGGCAGCCGGATCTGTTCATCGTCGCCCGGGCCATCTCCAGATGTGCCCGCGAAGAGGATGATTTGCGGCAGATGACAGAGTACCTGGTTCAGCAATCAAAACACACCCACCAGCTGATCGTCGAGATCCTGCGGGATTCGCCAATTGACTGCAGTCCGCTGCTCATCGAATTCCTTGGCGAATCGGATGCGGAGCTGGTAAAAGTGGGCTTGACCGGTCTGTCGGTAGGGATAGATTCCCGACTCGACGGACAGCTGTCCAGCCTGCTGACGACAAGTGAAAAGGAACTGAGAATCAAGGCTGTCAAGCTCTTTACCAGGACCAGCAATTGGTTGACCGTAGCAAATGTAAAGGCGCTGCTGCGGCATGCCGACTGGGAGGTGCGCGCGGCTGCAGCAAAAGCGATCGGGTTTTGGGGCACTACCGAATACATCGGATTGCTGAAGGATTCCCTGCGGGATCCGAACTGGTGGGTTAGCTACAACAGTGCCAGCAGCCTCGCGATGCTGGGGGAAGAAGGGTTTTACGCTCTGTGTGAGGCAGCAGCCGATACGTCGAATCTGGAGGCTTCCCACATGGCACAGTCGGCGATTGAAGAGTCGCTGATCAGGCCGATGCACGACCTGAACAACGTGGAGAAGCTGATCAGCCACAATCGAAAGCTGCACATCTATGAAATGTTTTTTGGGAAAGACATGCAGAGTAATCAGGCGATCTGAGGATTTCGCCGGAAAGGGGGGACCCATGAGGGACCTTTTACTCGGGTACGGATGGTTCGCCATGTACTACGTATTGATCGTGAATACGATCTACTTTACGATCATCTGCTGTTCCTATGCCAACGTGTTCAAGACGGTAAAACGGGCAGCTTACTCGCGCTACCAGTCATTGGCCGGCTCGCAATTCGTCCCTCCAGTCTCGATACTGGTTCCCGCGTTTAACGAAGAGCTGACCATCATCGAAAATGTGCGTTCCCTGTTGGCGCTGAACTATCCGACCTATGAAGTGATCGTCATTAACGACGGATCCCATGACAAAACCCTGCAGGTGATGATTGACGAATTCGGGTTGAAGCGGCAGTCCAAGGTGGCGATCAAAGAAGTCGTCCACTCCACCCCGATCAAGGGGGTATACCATAACCCTGCCTACCCGAATCTCTACGTGATTGACAAGAATAACGGGGGCAAAGCCGATTCGCTCAATGCAGGCATTAATCTGTCGCACTATCCGATGATCTCTTCCATCGATGCCGACTCCCTGCTGGAGAAGGACGCGCTGATCCGGATTGCCCAGGTGTACATGGAAAATCCGGAAGAGACCGTGGCGATCGGCGGCAATATTCGCATCGCCAACGGATGCACCATTGAAGACGGCATCGTCAAAAAAGTCCGGCTGCCCGACAAGGTTCTCCCGATGTTTCAGACTCTGGAGTATATGAAAGCCTTTCTGGGCGGCCGCATCGGCTGGAGCTCGATCAACGGGCTGATCATCGTCTCGGGCGCATTCGGCGTGTTTCGCAAGGATTACGTCGTCAAGGTAGGCGGATACCGCGAGGGCTACCCTGGAGAAGACATGAACATTATCATCAAGCTGCACCGGTACATGCTGGATCAGAAGCAGCCTTACCGGATCGCCTTTTGCCCGGATGCCGTCTGTTGGACCCAGGCGCCGGACACCTTGCGGATTTTGGGCAGCCAACGGAAGCGCTGGGGGCGGGGAAATCTGAAAAACATGCTGGAGAACCGCGACATGATCTTCAACCCCAGATACAAGGTGATGGGACTCTTGACCATGCCCTATAACGTGATCTTTGAAACGCTGAATCCGTATTTTAAAATCTCCGGTTTGCTGGCGCTGATCGGGTACAGCCTGATGGATATGACGAATACCAGCATCGTGCTTGTCTTTATGGCAATCAACTTGTTGTTCGGCTACCTTTTGAGTGTCGCGTCGATTCTGCTGGAAGAGTTAGCCTTCCGCCGCTATCCGCGGATGAGGGACGTCGGAAAAATGCTCTGGTACTCCTTTCTGATGTTCTTTGGCTACCGTCAGGTTGGCGCGCTGTGGCGGCTGCTCGGCCACGTAGAATTCTTGCGCAACAACAATACGTGGGGAGTGATGACCAGGCAGAGCTGGAAGGTGGAAACAACCAAATCGCAAACGACGTAAAGGAGTGGTTCATTGTGCTTGTGCGTACCAAAACTCAACAAACGGTTCAACACGAAGACTTTACGCGGAAAGTAAGCCACTTTTTACAGCAATACGAAGCGAATGGCTCCAAATACGGAATGATTTTATCCTTGTGTCCGCAGCTTGGCAAGGACGGGCTGCAGGAAGTGACAGCGCATTTTCGGAAAGAAGTTTCCTCGTACGCAGCCGATACCGAGTTCTTTTACGATGATGCCGTAGGGCTGTTGGCGGTATTGATTCACGATTGCCCGCTAAGCGATACCCACTACCTGTCGCTGGCTCTGAAGGACTTTTTGCAAAGCCGCGGCCTGCTTAAGAGCGACATGCTGATTTCCAGCCTTCCGGAATGCTCGCCTTCCCCGCAAAACATCCTGGCCCAGATCAGCGGCTTAGTGTCCAGCGGGCCTGGAGCAGCAGGAGGAATCCGCATCATGACGGACCGATCCGAAAACAGATTGGCTCAGCCCCTGCTGGTGGTGGACAACGACGAAACAGTATGCCAGTTCCTGAAAGCCAGGCTCGGCCTGAAGGGCTACGAGATTCATACTGCCCGGGACGGGGAAGAGGGCTTGCGCCTCTACGAGCAGTTGTCTCCCCGTTTAGTCGTAACCGAACTGGCCTTGCCCGTGCTTAACGGGTATCAGCTGATCGACCAGATTCAGAAAAAGGAAAGAAATCCTGATTCTTGCAAAATCGTCGTGTTGACACAGAAGCGCTTGGAAGATGACATCAGCCGATGTTTTGAGCGTGGCGTCTCCGATTATGTGACGAAGCCATTTTCACCAGTCGAATTGGAGCTCCGGATACGAAGACTGCTAGCGTAATACTACAAACCGCCACAAAGGAGTGAGTAAGGATGGACAGATTTTCGGCACTGCAACATTTGATTGAAACCAAAACGGCAAAACTTGGGGTAATCGGGCTGGGCTACGTCGGATTGCCGCTCGCAATGGAGATGGTGAAGAGCGGGTATACCGTATTTGGAATCGATTTGGACCTCGAAAAGATAAAGCAATTGCAGGAAGGCACTTCGTACGTGAAGGACGTCTCCGACAGTGTGGTAAAAGAGAGCCTCGAGACCGGACGATTTTTTCCTACGACGGATTATCGGGTGTTGAAAGAACTGGATGCGCTAAGCATTTGTGTGCCTACGCCGCTGAGCAAAAATCAGGATCCGGATACCTCCTACATCATCCAGGTGGTAGACCAAATCAAGCACTACATGGAAAATGGCATGCTGATTACGCTGGAGAGCACGACGTATCCGGGAACGACGGAAGAGCTGATCCAGTGGGAATTGGAGAAGCTGGGGTATCGGGTCGGGGTCGACTTTTTCCTCTGCTTTTCCCCCGAGCGGGTCGATCCGGGAAATTCCAATTTTTCGACCCATAACACCCCGAAGGTAATCGGCGGTACGACGAAGAAGTGCATCGAGCTGGGAAAGGCGTTGTACGGCTCGTTTGTCGAGTCGATTGTGACTGTATCTTCCACAAAAGTGGCAGAGATGTCAAAGCTGCTTGAAAATACGTTTCGCAGTGTCAACATCGCCTTCATCAATGAAATGGCGATGATGTGCGAGAAGATGGGCATCGATATCTGGGAGGTAATCGAAGCCTCCTCGACCAAGCCGTTTGGATTTATGCCGTTTTACCCGGGCCCGGGCATCGGCGGCCACTGCATTCCGCTCGATCCGATGTACCTGTCCTGGAAGGCGAAGGGATTCCGCTTTTACAGTAAATTTATCGATCTGGCCCAAGCCGTCAATAGCAATATGCCGGATTACGTGATCAGCAAGACCGCGACCATCATGAACATGTACGCCAAATCATTGCGCAATTCTCGCGTTCTGCTGCTCGGGATGGCTTATAAACCGGACATTGACGACTTGCGGGAATCGCCTGGATTGCAGCTGTACGAGCTGTTCCGCGAACACGGCGCGATCGTTCACTACTACGACCCTTATGCCAAGAGTTTTCGCGATAAGCGGGGCAATGAGGTTCACTCGATCACGTACGATCTGAACAGCATGCGCCAGTATGACTGCATGGTGCTGGTCACCAATCACCGGGTCTTTGACTATCAGAAGATCGCAGACCTGGGTGTGGCGATTATAGATACGAGAAATGCTTTCGCCGGGATCGATCTGCCGAATATTTACCGGATCGGCTCTTCAGCGAAACTGCCGCAAATGGCCGAGACTTCTTTGGCTATCTAAAGAAAAGCTTTTCTTTCAAATAGAAGCTCTGCTTACCGTATCGGAGGGTATGGCTGATCGCCTGCTTCCCGATACGGCAAACGGAGTAGTGAGGTTTGTCGGGTTAACGGGCCTTCTCTACGCTGTTTTTCCAGTTTTGGTAATCGTGAATGGAGATGCCCGCATAAGAGGGACGGCCGGACAAGCGCTCGTCGACGATGGCGATTTGCTGCTCCATCTCCTCGGCTCCTTCTTTGTAAAAGGTGACGAAATCACCTTCCGTGCTTTCACGGATGTTGACGCCGATGACGATTCTCCTGCCCAGCTCATCAGCTTCTGCCAGCTTGTTCTGGGTGATCTGCAAGATGCCATTGGGTCCCTCCGCGTGATTGCGGTAGGCCATCAACGTCACGTGGTCAAAGGTGCGGGCCATCCAGCGGCTGACTGTCTCCGCGCCGGGGTCGTCTGATACCTGCAGTGTGTCCAGCCAGAACGGCGTGTCGGCGCCCGTCTCAAGTTCCGGATCCGACTTTGCCTGCTGAACGAAAACTTGAACATTGTCGATCCACTGGCGAATCACTGCCGATTTGTCCTGTTTCCACTCGGGAAGCAGGTAGGGTTCAATGTCGACGTGGACGCCGCGAAAGCGCTCATCCTCGGCGACGCTTTGATTGTAATCTTTTACCCATGTGACCAGTGCTGTCAAGCGATCCTGGTTTTTGCCGAGTGCCCAGTCAGGCGCTCCGTCCAGTGCATGCACTTCAATGCCGGCCTCGTGGGCTGATTTGAGAAAAGCGCGGTATTGTTCCTTGGTGACCAACCGCCTGTTGACCTGCAGATAGATCAAATTGATGCCGTTCTCTTTCACAAATGAGATGATTTGATCCTTTTCCGATGCGATCATCGGCGTATTCCACAACCACGTCGCCCTGATATTTTCCGCAGCGGCCACCTCCTCCCGAACTACAGACTCCTGCGAATAACCTGTGGAGCATCCCATCAAAAGCAAGATAAGCAATAACAAAAAATACCTCATACATGATTCCTCCATAGTCCCCAAGTTGTACAATATTAAGTACCTTTTACCGTCTGCCATCAAACTGAGCTAAAAGGCCTGTTTTTTCAATTCTTTCTCTTTTATTCAGTCAGACTGTAACCTTCGCCTTTGTTGGGGTATGATAGGAATGATTTAGTATCCCCTTGTTCGGGGAGATAGGAGTTACATCTATGCAAAATGTGGAACTGATCGCGACCGCCACTTTCGGCCTTGAGTCTGTGGTTGCAGAAGAAGTAAAAAGATTGGGCTATGAACAGGTACATGTAGATAACGGAAAGGTGACGTTCAGCGCCGATTTGGGGGCGATTCCGCGCACCAACCTGTGGCTTCGCACGGCCGACCGCGTTCGGCTTAAAATAGGGGAGTTTCAAGCGAAGACATTTGACGAACTGTTTGAACAAACCAAGGCGCTGCCGTGGGCTGACTGGATTCCCGAAAACGGAACGTTCCCTGTAGAGGGCAAATCAGTCAAGTCGACCCTGTACAGTGTGCCGGATTGCCAGGCGATCGTGAAGAAGGCAGTCGTGGAGAGTTTAAAGAAGCGGTACAAGCAGGAGTGGTTCCCCGAAGATGGGCCGCTCTATAAAATTGAGGTGGCTCTGCTCAAAGACATCGCCACCTTAACGATTGATACCAGCGGGGCCGGACTGCATAAACGGGGGTACCGGGAATGGATCGGAACCGCTCCGTTAAAAGAGACGATGGCCGCCGCCTTGATTCAATTAGCCCGCTGGAACCCCGATCGTGTGCTGATCGACCCGTTTTGCGGATCGGGCACAATTCCGATCGAAGCGGCATTGATCGGCCAGAATATCGCCCCTGGCATGAACCGGGAATTCGCGTCGGAGAGTTGGCCCGTCATTCCCAAAACACTTTGGCGGGAGGCCAGAGCACAGACCCATGATTTGGCCCAGTATGATCGGCCCATGGAGATCATCGGCACTGACTACGATGACGAGGTGCTGAAAGTGGCACGCCGCAACGCCCGGGAAGCAGGAGTCGATGAGTCGATCCACTTTCAGCGGATGGAGATGCGCGATCTGCGGACCAAGAAAAAATACGGCTGCATTATTACCAACCCTCCCTATGGCGAGCGTCTCAGCGAACGGGCCGAGGTGGAACGGCTCTATCGGGAAATGGGCAAGGTGTTTGGCCAGCTCGATACTTGGTCGTTTTACATCATTACTTCGGACGAGCAGTTTGAGCAGCACTTCGGGCGAAAAGCCAGCAAAAAGCGGAAGCTTTACAACGGGAATATCAAAGTAGACTACTATCAATTTTTCGGCCCCAGGCCGCCCAAGCCGAGGTCTGACGGATCTCCCGATTAAATGATCTCTTCCTGCCGCTGGCCGGAATCCTGTTGCCGCGTCGTTCCTGTGTCCTTTACCATGACGGCGGGCAGCAGGGTAAACATCCGATGGTAAAGCATTGCAGCCACCAGCGCCAACAGCAGGATGATGCCAAAGACCCCGATCGGGGCGAACCACTCGGACAGAGCTATAGTCAGGGGGGCGATAAACCGCCCGATGGAAAACTGCAGGGTGGACGCCCCCATGTACTGTCCGCGCTGATCTTCCGGAGCGTATTTGCTGACGAAGCTTTGCGTGACCGGCGTGCGAATCAATTCCCCGACCGTAAAAAGAACCATGCAGGCGAACAACAGCCAGATATTCACAGTCAAAGACATGGCAAACAAGCCAAGCCCGGATAATACTGAGGAGATAATCAACGAACGGCGGTCGCTCCATGCGGCACACAGGCGGGTGACCGCCAGGGTAAACAGGACGACCATCAACCCGTTAAGACTCATCATCCAGCCAAAAGTCTCGGTTCCGCCCACGGAAAACGACCAATCCCCCCATGAGATAAGATTTTGCAAGGGAACGTGTTCCTTCAAGTAGACGCCCATGTACAGATCCAGTTGCATGAAGGTGACGGCTACCAGTATTCCCGCAAGGATGTACAAGGCAAACACTTTGTCGCGGAAAATCACGGCGTAGCTTTGCCATTGTTCCTTGAGGCTGCCAGCCTTTTGTTTGGCATGCCCTTTGTTAGGCAGGGACTCCTTGATGACAAAAAATAGCGTAAGTGTAAAGGCAAGGCTGACAAAAAAGCAGACCAGCAGCAGCTGCGGACGGTGCTGGAAGAAAAAGAACGAGCCCAGGACCGGCCCCAGCACAACACCAATGTTCATTGCAGTGTAAAAAGTGGCGTAGACCTCGCGGCGATCCTCTTCCTTGGTCAAATCGGCAACCATCGCCGAACTGGCAGGCCAGTAAATGGAGCTTGCGATATTCAAGCCGATAAATGCGGCGTAGTCAACCCAGGGTGACCAGGAGAGAGCGAACAGGGCAAACATCAGGCATTCCGTAGCAGCGCCGAACAGCATCGCCGGCCTGCGGCCGACCCGGTCGGATATCTGTCCCCCGTACAGACTGGCAATGATTCCGAGCAGCGGCGGGAACATCAACAAAATACCGGTCAGATCCTTGCCGAATGCATCGGAAAAATAAAGCGCCATAAAGGGAAAAAACATCCAGTAAAACGTATGGAAGATCGTTTCCCCGATCAATCTCACTTTTAAATTTAAATCCCACGTCGACCAGAACACGTCTTTCTCCTCCCAACTGTTTGTTTCGGTGTTGCAGGATTTTCGCTAACCGCCCAACCAATTGGGATCACGGCCACAATTATTTCCCATTTTTGGAAATTTTGGATAAAAAGGGAAGGCGAAAGCCCATCCGGTGTAGTACATACACGGAAAGAAGCGTTCGCCTCCACACAGTGACACGTATGGAAACGGAAGCGGACGAATGCATCCTGCCATTCAATCGATATGATAGGTTTTCTGAGGGACGGGACCCCCGAAAAGGCCCCATCAAATCATTGATTTTGCAGGAATTCGCATCAGTACAACACTCCCGTTATCGTTCGATAAATAATATTTACATGATTAGCATATGTCATAATCTGTGAAAAACGCAAGAAAAATTTTTTTATCGGTTTTTATAACGAATACAGGACCGCCTTAGCCTGCCAACTCAAGGGCGGTCATTTCTTTTTGAGTTATGCGAGCAAAGCCTTATTTAAGAAATGTGTTTGCTTCAACCAACGCTTCTCGCAGCCAACGTACTCCATCCGTAATGTCCCGGCGATCGGCCTGGGCATAAGTAAGGCGGATATATCCCCGTTCTGCCCCATAGATCCCGCCGGGAGAGAAGACAACCCCGTGTTTGATCCCCAGTTCAAGCAAGTCCGCCTCATTGACGCTTTTGCGCAGGCGGCACCAGACGTAGAAGCTTCCCTTGGGGCGGGTCCAATCCGCCAACTCCTTGAGGTTTGCCTCCAGCGCCTCCAGCATGCAGTCCCGCCGCTCGGTCAAAGCGACAGTCAGTTCGTCGAGACGCTGCTGCCGTAATGGCGATGAGAGATACGCCTTAGCCAATTTTTGCGAGATGATCCCCGTTCCCGAATCCATCACGTGCTTGGCGTCCGCCAGCCGCTCGATGACCGATTTCGGTCCTGCCAGCCAGCCGATCCGCAGCCCCGGGGCGAGAGTTTTGGAAAGACTGCCGATGTAGAGGACAGATCCTCCCATATCCATTGCTTTCAAAGGGCGGGGAGGTTTTCCAGAGCCGATGAGCGTCAGCGATCCGTAAGCGTCGTCTTCGACGATCGGCAGCCGCAATTCTTCGCAGATGGCAAGCAGACGCTTCCTTCTGGCTTCTCCAAGTACGGTGCCGGTGGGATTTTGATAGGTAGGATTGGTGAAGATCATGCGGATCTTGTGTCTTCGATGCAGCGAAATGACTTCCTCTGGCTGCAAGCCTTGCTCGTCAAGCGGCAGCTGAAACAGGCGGAGCCCCGCTGATGTGAATAACGGCAGGGAATAGGCAAAGGAAGGCCCCTCCATGGCGATGGCGTCACCAGGACTGAGCAGGCATTGCGCGATCAGGTGCAGGGCCTGCTGCGCTCCCGTCGTGATGAGGATTTCGTCCGGATCGACGTGCATGTCGTGCTCTTCGGCTAAATGGACAGCCAGGGTCTCCCGCAGTTCACCGTCTCCCCTCGGGTTGGCATAACTAAGAGAGGGGGGCAATGAAATTTGCCGCAGCAGCTTTTCGATATCTTCCGTAGGCATTAACTCCGGAGACAAACCGCCCTCTGCCAAATTGATTACGCCGGGGTAGAGGCTCGCCTCGCGGATCAGCTTTGCCAGCGGACGCGAAGGCAGGAAGGCTCCTCCGCTTGTATACTGATGCCAATGGGGGATCCGGCGGTAAGAAACGCCCCACATGTTTTCGCTTACCCAGGTTCCCTTGCCCTGCTGCGATTGGACCAGTCCGAGCGAATGAAGTTCATCGTAGGCTTGCGTGATCGTGCTGCGGTTCACATTGAATTGGCGGGCCAACTTTCGCTGCGGGGGAAGTGAAGTGCCCGGCGGGAGATCACCTCGGATGATGCTCGTTTCAAAGTGGCGGGCGATTTGCCGAAAGATCGGCTCATCGCTTGCCAAATCAGGCTTCCAAGGCATATTGTCCCTCTTTTCCGACTGTTCTTGATACCTGTATCATAAACCGATAGCTGATGAGAAGAAAAGAGAAAATTGGCTGGTCAAAATGACAGCCAATTGGCTGGAGCAGGATTCCAAGCTGGCAGGTAGGATGGTGATACACGATAAAGAACAAGGGAAAAGGAGTATCGGTGAGATGAAACCAAATACGGACGTTTCAGCGGCAAGCAACGCAAAGAAGGGAAAAGAAGGGCTTGGCATGTTTTACGGTCTGCTGGGTGTCGTCGGGTTCAGCCTGTCACTTCCCACTACCCGTGTTGCGGTGGAATATTTTAACCCGACGGTGACCGGGTTGGGTCGTGCATTGGTAGCTGCAGTATTGGCCGGCCTTGTGCTGTGGATTCGCCGAGAGCGTATCCCCAACTGGACGCAGATCAAAAGCCTGGCGATCGTCGCTTTTGGAGTGGTGATCGGTTTTCCCTTTTTCTCC
Source organism: Brevibacillus sp. B_LB10_24 (assembly GCF_046036945.1). NCBI lineage: Bacteria > Bacillati > Bacillota > Bacilli > Caryophanales > Paenibacillaceae > Brevibacillus > Brevibacillus sp. B_LB10_24. The sequence continues at coordinate 119,824 of NZ_JBJQOQ010000002.1, forward strand.
TCCTGGGCGATGGAGCGGGTCCCGTCTTCACACGGGGCGGTGGTCATCGCGATGCTGCCGATTGCCACGGCGGCCGTAGCTGCCCTGCGGGGCGGGGAACGGCCGTCTATCGGCTTTTGGCTGGCGAGTGCGGCTGCGAGCGCGACAGTTGTATTCTACGCGTTTAGCGCAGGGTTTGGCCGATTGCAGGTAGCCGATCTGGCGTTAATCGGGGCCGTAATATCTGCCGCAATCGGGTATGCAGAGGGAGGAAGACTCGCCCGTGAACTGGGCGGGTGGCAGGTCATCAGTTGGTCACTGGTTATCTCGGCGCCGTTCCTGATCTGGCCGGTAGCAAGTTCCCTTTCTGAAAAAATTCTCCTTGCCACCCCGGCAGCGTGGCTTAGTTTCGCCTATGTTTGCCTGATCAGCCAGTACTTTGCCTTTTTCGCCTGGTACGGCGGCTTGGCCCTGGGCGGTGTCGCCAAAGTAAGCCAGGTGCAGTATTTGCAGCCGTTTATGACGATAATGGCGTCTGCTTTCCTGCTTGGCGAGATCGTCTCCAGCCAGACGATAGGGACAGCAGTCATTGTCGTCATCCTGGTGGCTTTGGGTCGAAAAGCTGCGGTCCGGCAGGTGCCAAAACGGGAGATCCCGCGGGCGGATATACACAGATAAACTCAAAAACAGCACCGCCCCTGTGTAGATGGGGGTGGTATTATCCCCTTACGGTAGACGTGAAAAAACGCCGACTTTCACTACAGAAAAAAGTTGGAGTCGGAATGACAGAGGAAGAGTTTAATAATCTTGCCTCTGAAGGAAAAATCGGCCGCGTCGGCCTTGAAGAATCACTCCGTCTCCTTGCTTCTGGTCTTAATTTCGAACTTGAAAAAGTAGAAAACTCTATCAGTCCGAAATTGACAGACGAGGCGCTCATTAACGGCTTTTCATAAGTCTTTCCCTTCGTCAATAAAACAACCAAAAAAGTGAGGAGATCACAGTTCTTCCCCCTGGAAAAACATATGATCTCCTTTTATCTTATGCTTGTCCAATGTTTGGCTGTTTCGCTTGATTATGAATCCATTCCTCTTCCTGACGAAACTCTTTTTCCCATTTCGAAACAACAATACATGCAAGAACGTGTCCAGGTGTATTACACGCAGTACGTGCCATATCCAACACACGGTCAATTCCTGCGATAATTGCGACTCCTTCTGCAGGAAGGCCGACAGCAGTGGCGGTAGCTAAGAGTACTACCAGTGAACCGGATGGAACAGCAGCAATTCCTTTAGATGTTACGACAAGAACGCCCATTAAAATCAACTGTTGTCCAAAATCCATCGGGATGCCGAATGCTTGTGCTAGGAAAATAGAGCATACAGAAAGATACAATGTCGATCCATCACAGTTCAGTGATAATCCGGACGGAATAACGAATGAAACAACGCGTTTCGAACAACCGTATGACTCCATTCTTTCCATCAGCTGCGGTAGAATGGTTTCGGTACTTGTTGTTGAAAAAGCGATAAGAAACAAATCCCATACCATCCGAAACACTTTAAAGTAAGGAATTTTAAGGAAGTAAGCAATGAGCGGAAACAGACCGAAAATAATAATAGCAAGTCCTAGATATACAACACCAATCAACTTTGCCATAGGCAGTAAAAGGACTAAACCATACTGGCCTACAGAGGCTGCCATAAGAGCAAGCACACCAATCGGTGCGGTTGTCATTACCATCTGTGTTAATTTAAACATAATGTTTGCAACTGACTCCATAAATTTCATTGCAGGCTCTGATGCTTTGCCGATTGCTCCAGCAGCCATACCAAACAAAATAGCGAAGAATAGCACGGCTAATAAATCATTTCTTGCCATCGCATCAACAATGTTGCTTGGAATGATGTTAACGAGCATTGCTTTAAAGTCGATTATTTTGGAAGCGCTATCATTTAATGCCGTAATATCTTTATGGGCAAGATGAGACAAATTAAGTCCTTCACCGGGTTTTAATAGGTTAGCAAGCAAAAGACCAATGGCTAAAATAACTGTGGTAATAAACTCAAACCAAATAATGGTTTTAAGACCTAATGAGCCCATTTTTTTCCTGTTCCCACTACCTGCTGACCCAATTACAATGGTAGTAAAAACAATTGGTACAACAATCATTTTTATAAGGTTAATAAAGGCCGTCCCAATTGGTTTTAAAGCTTGCCCGAATTCAGGAAAAAAGTGACCGATTAGAGCTCCAATGAACAAAGCAATTAAAACTTGAAAAGCAAAAAATTTTTTCATAGGCACCTCCGATAAGACTTTTATATTATAAACACTTTAGCATTTTTGGATGATTCAGTTAAATAATAAATTTAGATAGAATTATAAGAAAAAATTATTAATCCTCAATCGGTTGCTTTGGTCGCTTCATTGATTAACCGCAGACAAAAGACAGGCACAGCGCTCTAGCGGTGGTATTATCCCCTTACGGTAGACAGTGAAAAAAGACACCATGTTATGAAGGAGTTTAAGGACACTGTTACCGGAGGGGATTTTTTTGCCACCGAAGAAGGGTCAGAAGTTTCTAAGATATGGAGAAGAGACGAAAAGAGAAGCTGTACGGTTACGTTTAGAGGAACAATGGAGTTACACCATGATCATGAAGCAGCTAGGGATTAGGAGCCATTCTCAAATCGTAGAGTGGGTCAACAAACACCAGAACGGAGAGACGTTTGAGGATTACCGGGGACGCTGGATCAAGAAGCATTTCAACAGTATAGAGGAAGAGAACAACTACCTGAAAGCGCAGGTTGAATACCTAAAAAAGCTCAATCCAAATCTGCACGGGGAGGGAAGTTGGATAAAGTCGATGAATGTATCTATCTGTGGTCTTGGATCTACATAATAACGAAACCGTTAGCCTTATAGGAAGCCATTCAAGGCGGGGAAACTGCTTCGACAACGCTTGTGTTGAATCGTTTTTCTCGCATTTGAAGACGGAGAAATTGTATCTGGAGAAGCCAAAGGATATGACTCACGCCCGAAAACTGATCGCTGAATACATTCAGTTCTACAATACAGAACGGTTCCAGGAAAAACTTGGCGACCTCTCCCCGGTTGAGTACCGGGAATCGATCGCCGCTTAATTTAACGTCTTTTTTTACTGTCTACTTGACGGGGCTATGACCAGGGGCGGCGCTGTTTTTTTCTTTACTCGACCACGATCGTTCCGGGGTGGTCAGCCGTGACGTCGGCGATGATCCGCGCCCACTCGACTCCGTGCTGATGCAGGGAAGCGAGCAGCCCTTCGGCCTCATTTGCCGGGAGGCTGATCAACAGGCCGCCTGACGTGACTGCATCACAGAGGATCAGGCGGTCGATTTCAGCCATCTCTTCCGGGAAGCGGACGCGGTCTGCTACCCAGCGGAAATTGGACTTGCTGCCGCCGGGGACGATGCCTCGCTCGGCCAAATCACGCGTGCCGGGCAATATCGGTACATTGGCAGTGTGAAGGCGTATGCCTACGCTGCTCCCTTCGGCCATTTCCAGCGCGTGTCCCAGCAAGCCGAAGCCGGTGACGTCCGTACATGCGTTAACCGGAAAGGCGAGCATGCATTGGGCGGCCTGCTTGTTCAGGGTGGCCATGACCGACATCACCGTCTGGGTCGCTTCCGGAGTCAGGGCATCTCGCTTGATCGCGGTCGTCTGGATTCCGACGCCGATCGGCTTGGTCAGGATCAGCACGTCGCCAGGCTTTGCCCCGGCGTTGGTCAGAATCCGGGAAGGGTGGATGGTCCCGGTAACGGAGAGGCCGAATTTTGGCTCCTGATCGTCGATCGAGTGACCGCCGACCAATGCCGCTCCTGCTTCAGCCACCTTGTCGGCTGCGCCGCGCAGGATTTCCGTCAGTATCGCCGGATCCAGCTTGCTGATCGGAAATCCGACGATGTTGAGCGCGGTGATCGGTGTTCCTCCCATCGCAAATACGTCGCTGAGCGCGTTGGCGGCGGCAATTTGCCCGAACCAGTACGGGTCATCGACAATGGGGGTAAAAAAGTCCAGGGTTTGCACAATGGCGAGCTCATCGGTCAGCTGGTACACGCCGGCGTCGTCCGAGGTTTCCACCCCGACCAAGAGCCTGGGATCGTCCTGTCCCGGGCGGGGCAGGTTCTTTAGTACAGAGGAGAGCGCGTCGGGACTTATTTTGCAGCCGCAGCCCCCTTTGGTCGTCAGGGATGTAAGTTTTACAGAAGCACTCACGTTTTGACCTCCTTTAATTCATGTATAATGTAAGGTAAGGGTATCAATCCAAAGATACTTGGCTTCTTCTCTAGCATACCAGAATAAAGGGGATTTTTTCATTGCAAGAAATCAATGTGGAAGAGATGTTGATAAAAGGCTACGGCAATTTGATTGACGTACGTTCTCCGAGTGAGTTTGCCCGCGACACGATTCCCGGGGCTGTAAATATACCATTATTTAGCGATGCGGAAAGGGCGCAGGTCGGCATCAAATACAAGCAAGAGGGACAAGCCGCCGCCCAGTGGCTCGGGATGCAGATTGTGTCTCCCAAAATGGAGATGCTGATGCAGACGATTCGCGAGCGGGAGTTGGAGGCAGGTGAGCCGCCGACGATCTTTTGTTGGCGGGGCGGGATGCGCAGCCGGGCGATGGCTACTTTTGCCACCTTTGCCGGAATCCCGGTCAGGCGGTTGATCGGCGGATACCGGGCCTATCGCCAGCACGTGGTACAGACGATCGAACCTTTCGAATTAAAGGTACCGCTGATTCTGCTGCACGGTCTTACCGGCGTAGGGAAAACCGAGCTCTTGCGCCGTCTGGAAGCGAAGGGCCTGCCAGTGCTGGATCTGGAACGGATGGCGGGCCACCGCGGCTCCGTGTTTGGACATATCGGCAAAGGGCGTCCGGCCAACCAGAAAATGTTTGATGCACGCCTGTTTGAGACGCTGCAAAAGTACAAGGATGCCCCGTTTTTCTTTATGGAGGCGGAGAGCAAACGCATCGGAAATGCGATCGTACCCGCATTTCTGTACGAGTTGAAGTCAGATTCGATTCACCTCGACATCACTGCGCCGCTCGAGGTGAGAGTGCAGCGTTTGTACGACGAGTACATCGTGCCGTTTTCCTGGCGCCCTGACTTTCGAAAGAATACGATGGATGCCTTCCAGAAGATCGCCCGGAGAATTCCCACGGAGCAGGCCCATCTTTTGCGGCAGGCGCTTGAAACAGGGGATTACAAGACGGCGATCGCCTCTCTGCTGGTCCATTACTACGACCCGCGTTATACCCATAAGCAGGGAAGCGATGGCTATACCGGGGATTTTTACGAGGTGGACGCCACCCGGCTGGAGGATGCGGAAGCCGACATCATAAAATTCGTTGAACAGCGATTCCCCAATGGGCTGCATGTGATACAATAACGCGGAATCAACAGAAAGGGGCGGTTGTCTATGTTGGATCCACGGATCGCAAAACTGGCGGAAAATCTGCTGGATTACTCTGTCCGGCTCGGGGCAGGGGAAAATGTCATGATCGAGGTGCGGGGGGAAGGAGCCGCGCTGGCCAAGGAACTGGTCAAGCAGGCGTACGTACGGGGGGCTTACCCGCATGTCCGCCTCCTGGATATGGCGATTCAGCGGGAGTTGATGATGCACACATCGGAAGAGCGGGCCGGGTTCATCAAACGCTGGGAGGAGCCGATGTGGCAGGAGATGCAGGCATTCATCGTGATCGCCGGAGCTTCCAATGACAGCGAGATGTCGGATGTGCCGGTGGAGAAAAGGCTTATCCAGCAAAAGGTGATGAAGCCGATCAGCGATCACATCACCGCCAACCTCAAATGGGTGCTGCTGAATTACCCGACTCCATCGATGGCGCAAAAGGCCAACATGTCTACAGACGGTTTTGCCGACTTTTACTACAATGTCTGCACGGTCGACTACAAAAAAATGAAGGCTGCCTTCCTGCCGCTGAGGGAAATGATGAATGGAACCGATCAGGTCCGGCTGGTCGGACCGGGAACCGATCTGACTTTCTCCATTAAAGGGATTCCCAACGTGATCTGTGCCGGGGAAAACAACATTCCGGACGGCGAAATCTTTACCGCGCCCGTGCGTGATTCGGTGCAGGGAACGATTACGTTCAACACCGAGAGCCAGTACCACGGAACAAAATTTTCCCAGGTGCGGCTCACCTTCGAGCAAGGGAAAATCGTGGAGGCGAGCGCTAACAATACCGAACGGCTCAATCAAATCCTGGACAGCGACGAAGGAGCCCGCTATATCGGGGAGTTCGCCATCGGGGTCAACCCGTACATCCTGCACCCGATGAACGATATCTTATTCGACGAAAAGATTGCCGGCAGTTTCCACTTTACGCCCGGGCAGGCTTACGAGGATGCCGATAACGGGAATCGCAGCACAGTACACTGGGATATGGTAAATATCCAGCGTCCCGAGTACGGCGGCGGGGAAATCTGGTTTGACGGCGTGTTGATCCGCAAAGACGGCCGGTTTGTCCATGAAGCATTACTCGGTCTCAACCCGGAAAACTTGAAATCGTAATAGCAAGCTTTGATCCAGCTCGGGCGTAAGTGTCCGGGCTGTTTTGCTTCCGGGCCGTGATTCGCTACAATGTACAGAGAAATTCTTTGACGTCAGGGGGAAGTCCATTGTCATCGTCATCGTGGCTCACGTATACTGCAGCTTCGGCAGATGCGGGCTTGACAGTAGAGCAGATAGCCCGGCAAAAACTATCCGTCTCCGGCCGCATGCTGCAGCGGCTGACCCGGAGCAAAGGGATTCAGCTAAACCGCAAACCCGTTTATCTGCAGCGTCAGGTGAAGGAAGGGGACATCGTCTCCGTTAAGATAGCCGACCAGCCTCGTTCCCCGGCTCCGCTGCCGCCCGGACATTCGGAGGAGCTCGACGTGCCTGAGATCCTCTTTGAAGACGAGTGGTTCATGGTCGCGAACAAACCGGCGGGCATGCTGGTTCACCCGGTAAAGAGCGGGCAGACGGACACGCTAATTCACCGGCTCGCTGCGTATCTGCAAAGCGGAGGCACAGCAATGCCGCATTCCGTCCACCGTCTGGACAAGGAGACATCGGGGGCCGTCCTTCTGGCTAAAAGCAGTTATGCTCATCGACTGGCCGACCAGCTCATCAGGGAAGGCAAGCTGCGACGGACATACCTTGCCGTAGCAGAGGGAAGCGTTGAAGCGGAACGGGGAACGATTGAGGCGCCGATAGGCCGCGACCCGCGCCATCCATCGAAGCGGAGGGTCAGCCCGCGGGGCGACGCAGCGATCACACATTACCAGGTACTGGCCCGGCAAGCAGACGCCACGCTGCTGCGAATCCAACTGGAGACGGGCAGGACACACCAGATCCGGGTGCATTTTGCCCATCTTGGCCATCCGCTTGTCGGCGACAGTCTGTACGGAGGCTCAAAACACAGTGGACTGCGCCGGCAAGCCCTGCACGCCCACCAGTTGTCGTTTTCCCATCCGCTCAGTGGTGAACAGGTAGAGTGCACGGCATCACTCCCGGAAGATTTGGCGCAGTTGATTCGGGAACGATGGGGAGAGAATGTGCTGTAAAGGAACAGGAACATATTTACAAGGAAATCTGTACCGCATATAATGTAATAGGTCGATAGGTTTAAACGTATAAACATGATTGTCCCATTTACCTTTTCCGGAGAGGAGATTAATTGATGGAGAAAGACCCGTGGGCAGACTGTCCGGGCTTGCAGTTGTTCCAAAAATGCACGCCGTTGTTTCATGCATTGGGTGACCCGGCCCGGCAGCAAATCATCTTGCTGCTCGGTTTCTGCCAACAATTGAATGTCAAACAGATTACAGAACAACTATCGCTTTCACGCCCCGCCATTTCTCATCATTTAAAATTGCTTCGGGATGCCGGGCTCGTTGAAATTCAACAAAAAGGGAAAGAAAACTATTATTCATTGGAAGTCGGACCTGCACTCGCTCAAATCAAACAGTTGATAGCCGCCATCGAAGAAGAATTGGCGTGACGGGTTCAAAAGATGGGGTGGATGCCATGTTGTGCAAAAAGGGATGGATCACTGCCGTTGTCATCGGATCCATGCTGGTGACCGCGTGCAGCAGTCAGGGGTCAGACAGTGCTGACCCGCTGCAGCAGGAAGTGAAAAAAGTACAGGTTTCACAGGTAAAACGAGAGCCGTCGGTCCGTTCTTTTGAACTGTCGGGGACGCTTGAACCCAGCGAAGAAGCAGTAGTCTCGTTTGAGGTGCCGGGCCGTTTGACACGGCTTGACCGCAGCGAAGGAGACAAGGTAAAGGCAGGGGAGGTTTTGGCCCAGGTTGATACCAGTGAGCTGTCACTGCAGCTCGCCCGCGCCAATGCCGGGGTAGTGCAAGCGGGGGCCAGCCTGGCAGAAGTGACGAACGGGGCGCGTGAACAAGAGATTACGCAGGCAAAAGCCGCTCTCGACAAAGCGACTGTCGCTTACAACCAGGCAAAAAGCGATTATGAGCGTTTTCAAGTCCTCTACCAGCAGAACGCAATCTCCCAAAATGACTACGAGAACATGCATAATCGATTCGTGCTTGCCGAGAAAGATTTGCAGACGGCGGAGCAGGCGTATTCACTGGTGACGCAGGGAGCCCGTCAAGAGGTTCGCGAGCAGACGCGTTCTGCCTACGATCTTGCCGTTATTGCCAAGGAGCAGGCTGCGCTTTCCCTTGACAAGACCAGGTTGAAAGCGCCGATCGAGGGGACCGTCATCGCCAAATTATCCTCGGTTGGCGAACTGATTAATGCCGGCACGCCTATTTACAAGATTGGCAATATTGATGCTTTGAAGGTCGTGCTCCCCGTACCGGACAAGGAGATCGCAGCCTGGAGGACAGGCGACAGCGTAACGCTTGAGCTCTACGGGGAGAAGCGGGATGGTACCGTGAGCAAAATTTACCCGGCAACCAATCAAAGCACAGGGACGATCGGCGTAGAGATAAACGTGCCGAACCCGCAGCACGACTGGTATGCGGGGCAGGTTGTCATTGCTCATCGCGAACTGACAGGCAGCCCAAGCATCTTTGTCCCGATAGAGGCGGTAATCAGCCGGGGAGAAGAGAAGCCGTTCGTCTTCCTCGCGGTGGACGGAAAAGCGGTCAAAACGCAAGTGACCATCGGAGAATTGCACGATAATAAACTGGAGATTTCCTCCGGTTTGCAGGAAGGTGATTTGCTGATCGTCAAAGGCGTGGATCGCCTGTTTGACAAAGACCCGGTCGAGTCGGCAGGGGGTAGCCAGCCGTGATCGATTATGCCGTCAGAAAGCGCAAAATCACTCTGTTGTTCTTTGTCATGCTGATCATGATCGGATTGTTCAGCTTTTTCCAACTGCCCAAGCGCGAGCAGCCGGAAGTCATCATCAACATGGCGATGGTGATAACCGCCCTGCCGGGTGCCTCACCTGAAAAAGTAGAACAGACGGTGACGAAAAAAATCGAGGAAAAAATCAATGAGCTGCAGGGTTTGAAATCAGTCACGTCAACCTCCAGCTTAGGGTTGTCGACCATTGTTGTGGAAACAAAAGACGGCGTAGATCCCAAGCAAAAATGGGATGAACTGCGGAAGAAAGTGAAAGACGCGGAAGCGGATTTGCCCGACGACGCCAAACAGCCGATCATCAATGACGACCTGAATCGAACCTTTGTCGAAACCATTGCTCTTTCCGCCGATACCTTCGAACAGGTCTACAGCTTGCGGGATCTGGTGAAAAATTGGCGGGAACAGCTTCGGACCATCCCCGGAGTTGCTGATGTAGGGATAACCGGCTTGCCTGATCAGGAGGTGCGAATCGACATTGACACCCAGAGACTGCAGCAGTACGGGATCTCCTGGGGGCAAGTCATGTCGGCGATCAAGGCGGAAAACGAAAAGACGCCGCTGGGCGACCTGGTTGTCCAAGATCGGACCTACCAGCTAAAACTATCCGATACATACGATGCGGCCGCGTTGAACAATATTATCATCTCCCGTACCCATGAGGGCTTTCCGGTTTACCTCAAAGATGTGGGGAGAGCGGTGCTGACCACGAAAAAAGCGGATCTTTACGCGTATTTTAACGGCAGACCTTCCATTTCGCTCAGCATCAACGCGGAGACAGGCAGCGATGTCCCCTCGCTGCAGCGGCGCGTGAACGAAATGATGCAGACACTGGAAAAGTCGCTGCCGGTCTGGGCCGAAAAAACTTCGATCTACTCGCAGAACGAGCGTGTGGATGAGTTGTTTGGCGAGCTTTCCCGCGAGATGCTGATCGCTATCATCTCGGTTCTCGTCGTCTGTACACTTGGGCTGAATCTGACGACCTCGTTCGTCGTGGCCCTGGCTATTCCCATCTCCATTGCGATTGGGTTCATCCTGCTGCCGATACTGGGGATTTCGCTGAATATGATTTCGATCGCTTCCCTCATTATCGTGCTCGGCATCCTGGTCGATGACGCCGTCGTGGTGAATGACAACATCGAGCGCCGCCTGTCTGTTTTAGGTGAACGGCCCTTTGAAGCGGCGGTAAATGGTACCAAAGAGGTGGCTATTTCGATCGTGACGGCCACGCTGGCGACGATCGCCGCATTCATGCCGCTGATGTTTTTGAAGGGGAATGCCGGGCAGTTTATCAAACCGGTGCCGGTGATTATCTCTTCGGCGATGCTGGCATCTATGGTGATGTCGCTGACGATTATCCCCATATACCGCAAGTGGAATGAAGAGCGCCGAAAGAAAAGTGCAGACAGATACCGCAAAACGCCCGGATTACTGGGCAAGCAGATCAACAGCCTGACCAGATGGTATGCCGACAAGCTGATGCCCAAAGCACTGAAGCGACCGCTGCGGACAGGGTTGATCGGCGTGCTGATCGGGACTTGTGGATACGGTTTGGTGCCGTTTACGCCCGTCGAACTGTTTCCTCTCGATGATCGCGACCAATTTATAATCAATGTCAATCTGCCGGTTGGAGGCAGCATCGAGGCGACAACCGAGGTTGTCAAAGGCATCTCGGACTGGATGCTTCAACAGCCCGGGATTAAAACGGTCGCGGGATACAGCGGGGGAAGCGCACCGAAGATGTTCGGCGGAGACACAGGAGCAGGTGACGGCATCGAGGTCGGCCAGTTGGTCGCAAGGTTCGATAAAAAACAGGTGAAGCTGGAAGAAAAGCTGGAGGAGTGGAGGAAGCAGCTAGTCGGGTTGTATCCACAGGCAAATATCGTCTTGAAGCAGTTGGAAGCGGGTCCACCGGTGGGTGATCCAATTGTGATCCGTATTTATGGGGAGGACATGGCCGTTTTACGTTCACTAGCCGAAGAACTGAAGCAAAGAATCGCAAAAGTGCCCGGCACGTACGAAGTGAATGACAACCTTGGCATCGAACGCTATACACTGGAGTTTCAAGTAAACCGCGAACTGATGGATCAGAAGCTGGTCAATTCGGCCGATCTTTCACGGACGCTGCGGCTGGTCAGCGAGGGAATCCCCGTCGGCCAGTTTGACAATGGCAAAGATCTGTACGATATCCATCTCTACGCCGATAAACAGGGCAGTGACATGTCAACGCTGTTCCAGCGCCTGACAGTGCCGAACGCACTAGGACAGCAGATACCCGTGTCCGAAATCGCCCAAATCAAGCCGGAATTCAGCATCCAATCGATCAAACACCGCAATTTGACGCGGGCCGTGACTGTTTACAGCGATGTGAAGGGACGGACCGCCACAGAGGTCATGAATGATGTGAAGCCGCTGTTGCAGGAAATGTCCTTGCCGGAAGGGTATCGCCTGGAGACAGGCGGGGAAACCTCCGAACAGGCCGATATATTTATCGACATGGGGAAATTGTCTGTCATCGTAGTGTTTTTAATCGTCATTTTGATCGCGATGCAGTTCTATTCGCTGAGTTTGCCGATTCTCGTGATGAGCACCGTCTACCTCTCGACTGCGGGCAGCATGATTGGGCTGTTCCTCACGCAGATCCCGCTCGGCTTTATGACGATGATGGGAGTCATTTCGCTATCCGGGATTGTCGTCCGCAACGGAATTGTGTTGATCGAGTTTATCGAGGACGCCCGGCATGCCGGCGTAGAGCTGAAGCATGCGGTGATTCAAGCGGGGGAAGCGCGGCTTCGGCCCATCCTGTTGACCACGTTTACAGCAGTGGCCGGTCTCATGCCGCTGGTCATTTCCGGCGACGTGCTGTTTCAACCGCTCGCCGTGACGATCATTTTTGGACTGCTGTTTTCCACAATGCTGACATTGATCGTCGTACCCTCTTTCTACACGGTACTGGCAATCCGCAAGGAAAAGAGAAAGGCAAAAAGGACGGAGGAGGCAGCGGCAGTTTAGCTGCCTGCCTCTTTTTTTCGCAGGAAAATGATTGTTTTGTGCTATACTGTACCCAGAAAATACCGCTGGTCGCAAAAGGGGGCATGCCCGATGCAGGAACCACAGCTTTTAAGTGAAGAAAAAGTCTTTAAAGACCCCGTTCACCGTTATGTTCACGTGCGGGAAAAGCTGATCTGGGATTTGATCAATGCGCGGGAGTTTCAGCGCTTGCGCCGGATCAGGCAGCTCGGCACCAGCTATCTGACCTTTCACGGCGGCGAACACAGCCGCTTTAATCATTCGCTCGGCGTCTACGAGATCATGCGGCGGATTTTGGAGACCTTTGAGGGCAGGGTGCAGCTGACACGCGAAGAAAAGCTGCTGTGTCTCTGCGCTGCACTGCTGCATGATGTCGGGCACGGGCCGTTTTCCCATACATTCGAGAAGGTCTTTCGCTTTGACCACGAAGAGTGGTCGCGGAAGATATTAACCGGCGATACCGAGATCAACCGGATTCTGCGTACCGTGGGCGAGCATTTTCCGCAGAAGGTAGCGGAAGTCATCGGGAAGACCTATGAGAATAAATTGATCGTCAGTTTGATTTCCAGTCAGATCGACGCCGACCGGATGGATTACCTGCTGCGTGACGCGTACTACACCGGGGTCAATTACGGCAACTTCGACATTGAACGGATTCTTCGGGTCATGCGCCCTCACGAAGACGGCGTCGTATTTAAGTTTAGCGGCATGCACGCGGTGGAAGATTATATTATGTCCCGCTATCAAATGTACTGGCAGGTGTACTTTCATCCGGTAACCCGCAGCGCTGAAGTGATCTTGTGCAAAATTTTCCAAAGGGCAAGGCAGTTGTATGACTCCGGATACATTTTTGAGCAGGAACCTAGGCATTATCTCCCGTTTTTTCGCGGGAAAATTTCGTTGGCCGACTACTTGACGCTAGATGAGAACGTAGCTTTCTACTATATGGGGCAGTGGCGATTGGAAAAAGATCCGATCCTCTCCGATCTGTGCGCCCGATTTATGGACAGGAATCTGTTTCAGTACGTCGAATATAATCCAAGGGACTTTATCAATCTGGAAGAGATCAAAAAACTTTTCCTTGAAGCGGGAATTGACCCGGCGTATTATGTAGAGGTTGACTCGACCTCGGACCTTCCTTATGACTTTTATCGCCCTGGCGAAGAGCAGGAACGAATCCCGATCATGCTCCGGATGTCTTCAGGCGACCTGGTCGAGCTGTCGCGAAAATCGGATATCGTCCAGGCGATTAGCGGAAAGCGCCGTTTTGATCATAAACTCTATTTCCCTTATGATAAGCTGATGTCTTTGCCGGAAGATGCCGCCGGTTTGATTCGAGAACGTCTAGGAGTGATGGAGGATGCTTAAGGCACATGCCAAAATTATGCGGCTCGTCGAGGTAGCGGGTGAAGTGACGGGACGAAAGAAGCTGCATAAGATGGTGTACATAGCGAAAAAACTGCAGGTGGATTTCGACGAACGCTTTGAATTTCACATGTACGGGCCGTACTCTGAGGAATTGACACTCCGTGTAGATGAGCTCTGCAGCCTCGGCATGTTGGACGAGACCAAAGAAAGCAAAGGGGCAATCGACCTTTACCGCTACAAGTTAAACGAGGACGGGCGCGAATTTTTGCAGTACCACAACGTGGACATCGGTTACGGCGAGCGGCTTATCTCCCGGATGAACCAGGAAAACTCGCGATTTTTGGAGCTGGTTTCGACGGTCCTCTACTTTGAGCACCTTCCCTACGAACAGATGAAAAGCAAAGTCTTCACTTTGAAAAGCATGCAGAAGTATACGGAAGAGGAAATTCAAAAGGCGCTCTCGTTTATGGGTGAGCTTCGTGGAATGATTAGACAATAATAGGCAGGAATACAAGATTGATCCTTGGCGGGTCAATCTTTTTTATTTGTGAAACGTCACAGGATTGCGGCATCAATTTTTATTGTCCCAACATTATAGTGGAAAATGGAGCAGGAGCCTACGCGGGCAGTAGATGACTGAATTTTCGGCGAAACACGTGTCGTTTGGATCTCCAAAGGGAAAAGGAAAGGAAATGGCTATGAAAAAAGGAAAACGTAATCCAATGAAATCGCTTGGGTTTGCACTGGTGCTGGCGGCGGTGGGACTCTGTTCGTTTTTTGGCGGGATGATGGCGATGGCGACCCAAAGTGCTGGATCGACACCGGCGGCTGCCGTACATACCTCGAGTATGGATTGGGCAAGGTCAGTCGGATATCTCAAAGACAGCACCGATCCCAAAGCAGAGATCCCGCAAGCGGAGTTCATGAAGATGGTGATGGAAGTATACGGGGAGAAGCAGGGCGGCCTTCGCGTCCCGGCTGGGGCGGAGAACCATTGGTCCTCCGAGTATTACGCACTGGCCCAGGCGAAAGGCGTGATCGACTGCTCCTGTCAGATCAAACCGGATCTCCCGCTCACGCTGAAAGAGGCAGCCAAGCTCGTAATGCTGGGGATCAATCGCAAGGCGAATGAGCAGGTGGTTTCCTGGGAGCAAGTCGAATCCTGGGCGAAACCGGCGGGGGATGGCGAGCAGAATATGACGTATGAGCAGGCGGCTTCTTTGATCAGGAAAATGGATGAGTTTTATACGGAGAAGGAATGGAAAGTGGAGGGGATTTAGTGTGAAGCGGTTTTTGAATTTGTTGGTTGTCACGTCGTTAGTCGCGGGCTTGGGGTTCTTTGGCCAAACCGCAAAAGCTGAAGAAACCGTTAGTAGTTCCACAGATGAGATTAAGGTTATTGTTGAGGGGAAAGAAATCGAATTTCCTGATGCCAAGCCTTATCTTGATCTTAAAACTGGCAGGACGATGGTGCCGGTGAGGTTTGTGAGTGAGGCACTCCAAGCGAATGTGAAGTGGGATGGAACAAAAAATATGGTCACGATGGAACGACAAGGAACCAAGATTTACTTGGTGATTGGTGAAAATACGGTTGATATTGACAACCGGACAGTTCGCTTGGATGCACCTTCCATATTGAAAGATTGGCGTACCTTCGTTCCGTTACGGTTCGTCAGTGAAACGTTTGATCAAAAGGTAGATTGGGACCCTGAACTGAAAACGGTAACGATTACACCTTTAGAGGAGATACCAATTAGACCAACAAATATCCCACTAATGCCGGTTGATCCAGTTGCCCAACCTGCTATGGAATTAGTAGCAAAGAAAGCAAGAATTGAAGGAAATGTATTTATTACTGAGATGCCTAAAATCCCAGATGGCTATAGTGTGCTTTTTATCTATAAAGACCTTAGTGACGGTTTGTATGGTGTAAGGGAACACGATATTTATCAAATAGATAAAAAATACAAGGCAGGTGACACAATACGCATTCCCTTTTATGGAAAGGGGGGATATGTTTCGTTTTCAATGTTCAAAGGGGTTCCGGGTGTTGGGGGAGTGAGTATAGATGTACCGTCACTTGACACCTACTGGTTAAATGAGAGGCACAAATGAAAAAAGTAGTTAGTGTTATCCTAGCATTTACCATCTTCATTTCATCTTTGGTAAATTTTCCGAGTATATCTTTTGCTTCAGGTACACCAGATTACGGGGTATACCCATATAGCTTGAATTTAGCGGACGCAGTTTTATTTTATGGTGATCTGAGCCCAACAGGATTAGGAAACCCTGATCAGAGAAAAGCAAAAACCTTGTGGCATGAGGAAAAGTTTTCACTGAATGGTGGGCCAGCAGGGAATACCATTAACGGCGTCACTTTTGACCTTCAACCCGATTCGTCAAAAGGAGATGGAGAGTGGGATCTAAGCAGGCAGTCTGGTTACAACGTTGTTCCATGGGATTATGGAGCCATTAAGAAAGTGGCCGATGCAGCCAATGGAAATGCTGATTGGATATGGAATAACGGAAAAATCAATCCTATTTTGAAAAAATATACGGTAAATGGTAGAGAAACCTGGGTTGATTTTGGCGGACTCGTCCGTTTAAGCGGCGGGGGCGGCTTCACAGAAACCAGGGTTGGTGATGGCGTGAACAGACCATTGTTCAGTACCGTATGGAAAACCACTCCGAAGCCGGTCTATAACTCAATTACCCTAAATGGGACACCCGTTGTTTCCAATTCAACGGTAACAAACCAGCTCTTTATAGCTCAAGCAGATAAACCCATTAATGTGGTTGTCAATACGACTACCTATGGCAATAGTGGAACCCATAACACATTAAAAACGGCGATTGATTCAAAAGACCAACCTAGTTTGGGCGGCACGTCAACTGAAATGGCCTACGGAGCCGCACCGTACTCCTGGAAGTTCACGATCAGCGATCCCGCCCTACTTAAATCCGGCGATACACATACACTAACCTTTGAGGCGAGGGACGATTATGGCCGCTCCACTCCGATTGAGATCAAGTATAAGGTTGAAGCAACACAGATCTGTACGGATTGGATAAACGCCACCCTTCAACTCCCCGGTCAATCCAATAAGTCCATTCCCAGTAATGGAGAGTACAAGCTGCCAGCAGGAGTAAACACGATCACGCTTTCGTTTCCCCGTTCCGGAACGTTGAAGATAGATGGATTTGAAATGAGTGGCAACACCTTTTCGAACATTCTCATCAAAGGCCCTACAACGTTGTTTTATAAGTCCGAAGATGAGAAAGAATGCTGGACAAAGGATATTTATCCCGAAGCACCACCCGTAGCTGAGTGCGATCCCGCACAATCAAAGCTATCACTCCACGTCTGGATGTTTGGCAGCAAGACGAATCGGAACGTTGATTTACAAAGTGGCAGCCCAGGCTACGCCCTCCCCACAGATGTCTATCTCATTTCCGTGGAAGCCCCAGGCTCCCAAAAAGGTTCCTTCTACCTCAACAACGTCAAGGTCGCAGAGAACGTAGGCTCCCATGATTTCTCCGTAAGCCGCAATCAAGCAATCACTATAAAGTACGTCAGCCAGGACGGCAAGGAATGCTGGATCAAGACCTTCGTGTGGGATGGACAAGTAGGCTGCCCGATCGTTTACCAAAACTCCAAAAACGGCAAGCAAATCTCTGACGGATCAACCATTGAGGTCGACCTGGGAGGAAGCCTTAGCCTGTATGCCCGTTTTCGGGATACAGACGGCACGATGGCAGATGCCTATTTGTATTGGGAAGTGTACCGTCCAGGGGACACTACGCCCGTGATCATGGATATGGTCTGGGGAGACAAGATTCGAACTGTTCCGACAAATAACTTGAAGCTTCCGGCAACCGGTTTTGATGACCGGTCTATCGTTTTTGACAAGCCAGGGGGCATTTACCGGATCAAGTTGCGCTACGACGGCCAGTACGAGAACGAGTGGCGGGAATGCCATTGGGAAATTACAGTTCGGGTTGTCGGCACTGCAGATAACATCTGTAAAAACTCTGTAATCGAAGCCTGGCTAGATGGTCAAACGGAGCTGCCTATGACGAAGGATTCAGATGGAAACTACGCTCTAACGATCATGCCAGGAAACAGTAACGTTTACTTTGAAGCATTTTACGATAAGAAACAGATCTCGTCACCTGAATGGACCTTGAAGAATAGTGCCGGTCAGGTGTTAAAATCGACAACCAATATCACCAATTTCATTTACAAGTTTACGGATAAAGGCACGTACACCTTAACGGCGAAATATCAAATCAACTCATCCGTTGGGGTGATTGACTGCAGCAAGACCGTCACAATCAATGTCAAAACCATTGAATGTGAGGAAATATTCTTTCATGCGACAGTGGATGGAAAAGATACCCGACTCCAGGGATCCAGCCCTTATACCATCCGCATGGAGAGAGGACAGACGAATGAATTGGTCTTGCAAGCGGTCTATCCGCAATCCAACGTCACAGTAACGGGGGATTGGGTACTCAAGAAAAACGGGACTACGCTTCGGACAGTCCTAGGCAAAAATCCGTTCTCCCATACGTTTGACGATAAGGTCGATGCTGTCTACACCCTGGAGGTCACAGTCTACGTGAACGGCGAGCCTTGCCGGAAGACGTTCCAGATTGTGCTAAAAGGGCTGAACTGTTCCGATGTTGCCATGCACATGAAAAGTCCTACAATCAAAATGTCTCGTTATGATATACCCAATGGCGGGAAAGAAAAGATCGTCGGGGATAAAGTAGAAGTCACCTTTTGGCTGTCCAAATCAGGGGATGCATCCCAGCCTATTAACGCGGTTTGGAGTGGACCATTCTCGAATACAGCTTCGGATAAAAACAAAGAGTACACCATGACCGGGCTGCAGAAGGGAAGTTATACCGTTACGGCCAAGGTAAACGATTCGCGGTACCCGTCATTGAATGACTGTACCTTTACCTTTACGGTTGAAATTACCGATCAGAGAGATTGTTCCAGTCTATACATTCATGTATACGATTCGGCAGGCGGAAGACATAACAATGTAAATGGACAAACCATCCAAATTAAGGCAAGTAACGGTAGGGCATCATTTGGGGTTTTGGTTTCGCCAGATCCGAATACGGCCGTAAATGTTACAGTGGTGAGCGTTGACTGGATCGCTTCTCATCCCAATGATCTGGAGGACATGAAAGATGCAGGGTATACGAAGCTAGATGCTCCACCAGGCACGTACACCATCAAGGCAGTCGTAAACGATAACTTCTATCCAAACTCCATTGGATGTACCTATACGGTAACGGTCGTGATCGCAGACGATGCCTCCCCGCCAGAGCCGCCGCCCGGGGGAGACGTAGACGGCGGCCAAGTAAAAATCAACATCTACGACTCGGAGAACCGCCTATTGGTCAGCCAGTCAGACGGGGTATGGGAGCGTGAGCCGGCCAGGATTGAAGTAGTCATTGACCAGGGGAGGATCGACGCGGCTTTTTCCGCCATTGACGCTCAGATTAACGCGGCGATTCAAAACAAGGTCAGCGAGCTGTACAGCAAGTATTCAGGCGCCGAGAATGAGGACGTGGAAGTTACGGCCGACCCGCCGAAGTGGAGCGGCAAAACGAGCGTCGGGACAAACTGGCCGAGCGTTGAGTTGGGAGTAACCGGCCCTGGCCAAGATCAGCGGTTCTCGCTGAATCCCAAGCAAGCCTCCCAATCCAATCAGTATACCGGGACGACCGTTCCCACACAGACGACCTGGCGGCAGACGCTGCAGACAACGAAATACACGGCTGCCGTGGATACTTTCACCATACTGGTTCCGTACCAGGTAGATTTTATGGTGAGTTTCCAGCAATGCGTGACGAACAGCGGAGCGGAGGACGGCGAACCGCTGCCGGATGAAAAAGTGTGTACACCAGGCAGGGATTCTGACAGGATTGAGGGCTTGTTTGCCATCGTAGTGAAGGGAGATGAAACCCGTTTTGAGGTATTCGAGCCTAATGCCAAGGGGATCATTCTGCACACGGCCGAGTGGAGTGAGTACCATCAACGGGACCGGTATAAAGACAGCCAGCCTGATGATTTTTACGCGGGGGAACGCATTCTCGCCCATCTGCAGCTGGAGTCCAGGCACAAGCATCCAGTGAGCGGCAAGTACCCGCGTATCGAGTCGGCGGCTGCCTGGATTTCCGAAACGGGCAGACAGTCAACCACACTGCAGTCAAAGCTGTCCCTGACGGCAAAGTCGTCCACCTTGTGGACAGGTCCCGGGCAAATGATCGAGAAGCTGGGACTGCGGGAAGTGGGAGTAGATACTCCGCTTATGGGAGACAAACAGAAGGGATTTCAAAAGGATGCGCGGTACGCCGTCTACTTCTCTGTACAGTTCGGTTTTCAGGTGAATAAAGGATTTGCTTATCCCGATAAGACACGTGGAACCGGACGCGACCCGGATGATTATCGAGCGGTCTTTCGGATCATCGCCAACGCGTGGGAACGCCAAGGCATCCGCAATCACACCACCCACTAAAATTCTTTGCGCCCCCTATCTGTCTTTTCCTACCTTAGTGGTGAGGAAAGCAAAGGGGGGTTTTCATTGAACAACCGGATTAGACAGGTGCTGCTGCTGTTATTGGTCCTTTCGTTTGCGATGTTGCCGGTGCTGCAGGCATCTGCGTTGATGGCCGCTGAGGATCACGGGAAGCGCAGCGTGCAGCCGGAAGCGCGCGTCCCGCTCGATCAAAAAGAGAAGGAGTTTTATAAGGACGTGTACGGGACGGAGGACGAAGACGCGATCACCGAGCTCATCGGGCAGGAAGGGAAGCGTTCCGGCAGCGCGACTGGCAGGTATGAGCGGTTTGAGATCGAGCCGAACGATACGCCGAGACAAGCGGACTGGACTTTTTCCGGAAGCGATGCCTACGGGCGCATACAGAGTGCCGATGATGTCGACTACTGGAAGATCAGGGCTCCCGGCAACGGTACGCTGCAGGTCAAGCTGGACCAGATTCCCGCCGGACAAGATTACAACCTCTATCTGTACGATTCTGAACAGAAAGAACTGGGAAGATCGGAGCGAAAAGGATCGGCAGACGAACGGATCGATGGAATCAGGGTCAAGCAGGAACAGTGGTACTACATTGCGGTACGGGGTGCAGGCGGCAGTTTCAGCAAAAAAGATTACTACCATTTAATGGCGGATTTTGTCCCGGAGGGGAGCAGGATCGTACCTGACAAGTACGAGCCGAACAACAGCTTGGCGGACGCCGTAGAAATCCAGCCAAACAGCGTGTTGCGGGCCAACATCCACGACAAGGACGACATCGACTACTTTAAACTGCAGGTGCCCTTGGCCTCGACAATCGAGCTGTTGTTGACTGGCATGCCCACAGGCGTTGACCTCGACTTGTACCTGCTGGACAAGGACGGCAGACAGATTGCGCAGTCGGAGTATGCAAAAAATTTGAACGAATCGATCACGTACAACGGCGATCCCGGGACGTATTACATCAAAATAAAGATGGACAAGCGCTCCGAACTTGCAGATCACGAGTATCAGCTGTCCGTGACAGTACATACCATTCCGGTCATCTTGGTTCCCGGCATCGGCGGATCCCGCCTGCTGGCAAATGAACGGGGGAAAACCTCGGAAGCCTGGCTCAATTTTACGGCCATGCTCGGTCCCAAGGACAGCGAACACCGCAGATTGCTCGCGCTGACGCCTCAGTCTCCAGGAAGTGTCAAGATGGTTCCCAAAAACAACGGGATTCAAATCCTCCCGGAAGCGGAAGACGACGGGCTGCGAGGTATTTCGTATCTGTCGTACCATTCGCTCGTGAAAAAAGAGGCGGAGCAGTACAACAGCATGGCTGAACACCTGCAGAAGATGGGCTACAAAAAAGGAGAATCACTCTTCGGGTTCCCTTATGACTGGCGGATGAGCAGCGCGGACAACGCCGGCAGCCTGCTGCGAAAGATCGATGAGGCAATCGCCAAGTCAAAGGCCAAGCAGGTTCAGCTGGTGGTCCACAGTATGGGCGGCCTCGTAACCAAGGAGGCCCTGCTGCAAAATACGCAATATCAACACAAAACGAAAAGGATTATATACATGGGCACGCCCTTTCTGGGTTCACCCAGAGCGTATCAGGCGATCAAGATGGGTTATACCTTCGGGATCGGCATAAAGATTACGGAGAATAACTCGATCAGCCTGTTCAGCGCAGATGCGGGAAAAGCCATCGCCGAATACGCTCCGGCCGTCTACGAATTGCTGCCGTCGCGCGAGTACGTCAAAAAGCAGGGATACCTCAACTTGATCGGCGTAAATGTACAGCGGCCGTACACCTATGACGAAACTTTGACCGATCCGAGGATCAGGCTGACCTATCGTCCGCTCGCGGAGCAAAGCGACCGGCTGCATCAGAAGTGGGATCAGGCGCAGCTTAACGTACAGCAGTACGCCATTATCGGCGATGGGCAGAAGACCCTGTTGGGCTACGACTTCGAACAGGCCAGCCAGCGTTTTATCCCATTTTACGGAGTGGCAGGCGGTGACGGAACGGTTCCCCTTGTCAGCGCAGCCTACAGCAAGAGTGATGTGGCAAAGAAATACTATGTACAGGAGGAACATGCCAAACTGCCTGTTAACCGCTCTGTGATTCAGCAGGTAGCCCGGCTGCTTTCAGGGAAAGAGGAGGTTCAACCAGGCATCAGACTGGCGTCGGAAAAGACCAAATCCTTTGACTATCTCGTCATCTACCGCCAGGACGGAGAATTTCCGGAGGTGACACTCTCACAGGCCGGTGAGGAGCTTGTCATTACAAAAAAAGGAATCGAGCAAACGCAGGAGAACTCCTTCCAGGTGGAGGTGCACGGAGATACGCTGGTCGTCTTCGAGGACAAAGAGCGGGGAAGCTTGCAGGTAAAGCAAAAACAACAGATCAGGACGCTGAGCAGCGTCAATTCCGGGCTGGTTGTAAAGCGCTATCAAGCCCGAACTGAATAGAATATCAAAATCATGTCGAGGGTGAGCGTTGGTGAACTACTTTTTTACGGGTCTGTACGTTGGAGCGTTTAGCGGCGTACTGTTGAACTGGGGGATATTTCTGTTAGCGGTGATTCTCTCCCTGCTGGCAAAGCGGCTCTGGGTAGGACCACTGATCAGTCTGATGATTTTTCTGCTGATCGTTGTCTTTTCTGCCGCAGGAGGCGGGGACTACGGATTTTTTATCGGACTCTCGATTCCTACGACGATATACACTGCGCTGTTTACCATCATTTGCAGAAAGATAAAGGAGAAAATGATCACATCCAAAGGGTGAGATAGCTGGAGGGAATGACCATGTGGGGGGAATTCACAGAGGGGCTTTCAACCGGAGTGCTGCTGCTGTTGTTTCCGGTATTTATCGTGCTGCTTGCCGCATCCGTTTATGCCGGCCTGCACTACAAAAGGGTGTGGCTGCCGCCGGTTGTCATGGCGGCTGCAACCGTAGGAGTCATGCTTCTTTCAGGAGCATATGACCTTGGCAATGTTCCGCTCGTCATCGGAATACTGCTCGTACAGATGCTGTTGGCTGCTCTATTGAGTATGTTCGTAAACATCGCCAAACGGCAGTCGAAAAGTTGAAAGGGGAAATCTCCACGCGATATTTCCATGCTTCCAAAGCATGTTTGCCGGTTAGTAAATTGCACACAATTCATGTTTCGGGGTAAAATGAAGGGAAGAGGCTAATGGAGGTATCCGTTATGGATTTGCTGAACAATAACAAGAAAAATTCTGGATTTACCATTTTAAGCAGCAAGACGGAAGTACACGGCGGCTACGGCAAAGGAGTCATCGACCTGAATTCGGTCGCCTCCGTCATTATCGACGGCGACGAGGCTTATATCGACATGGGAGCGATGCACGCCAAAAGCGCTGTGGAAAAAGGGATTAAATGGACGGCCAACAAGGACGAGGTGCCGAATGGCAAGCCGTATTGGCTGGTCTGGGTCACCGTAGACCGGAACGAGTCCGGACCGTATTACGCCGGGGTTACGTCCTGCTACATGGAGATCGACCGGGAGGCCCGACGCGGCTATAAAATCCTGGCAGACCATGTGAATCGCATGGACTACTCGATGAAAAGGCGGATTATGGTGTCGGAATTGGACGAGACGAGCAAGAAGGCCCTGAAAAAGCTGTTGATGGAACATAACCTGGAGATGTGGAACAACTCTTCTGATGAATTAAAGGAAGGGCTGTCCTAGGGGGCGCTGCGGCCAAACAGATAGGTAAAATGGTCGAATCTGTGAACAAATTGTGAAATCAATTGTACCGGGAATTTAACTCAGGTAAACTAACGATGCAACTGCATACATCTTATACTAGGTCAGCAAACAGGGAAGGATACCGTCGTCTTTCCCTGTTTGTCTTTGTCGAATCAGAATTTCCGGTTATCAAATGGTAAAAAGGTGACATCCTATAACAGAGTCTTGTCCATAAACTCGACAAAAGGGGTGTCATATGGTGCAAATAAACGGTGATCATTCGGAGCTCGGCGGAGTCCATGAGGAAAACGACCATTTTGCCCGCCACGGCGGCGTGCACTTTAAAAGCAATGTGTCACCTGAAGAAATCAACCTGTTTATCCGCAGACTTCCGGCAGGCAAGCGGGAGAGCTTGTTTGAGGTGCTTGATGAGCTGGACCGGGCCGGTTTGATTCAGATTGTGAACGATCACGTTTTTACCGATGGTAACGGGGTAATCGGCGGCGAGGAGTAAGGCAAAGGGTAAACAAAATCAAAATGCAGCCAGGCTCTTTCAGGAGCAGGGCTGCATTTTTTAAGGTGCGGGTTTCTGCCGCTGGATTACGGGGTCAACAGTTTGCCCATGCGATGCCAAAACGACGGTTTTTCCGGCGGTTTGGGCGGCTTTGGCGGCGTTTCCGGAGTGGGCAGGTGTTCGGTACAGTACTCCGTGGGCTCAGTGCCCTTTGCCAGGTAGACGAGGCGCGGGTTGGGGCAATGCTCCGTCGCCAACTTGCCGTTAGCCGGGTCGATGTAGACGGAAACGGTGCCGACCGGACTGTCAAACAGGGCAGGCGGCTGATCCTGCAGGGCGCTTTCGGTAAAATCGGCCCAAATCGGGGCAGCCAGCATCGCGTCTTTGACGGGGTCGATTTTTTTCCCTTCGTCATAGCCGACCCAGACGATTGTCGTTAGCTGGGGCGTAAACCCGGCCAGCCAGGCGTCGTAGTCAGTGGAGCCGGTCTTTCCCGCTACCGGGCGATTCAGCCGATCGGCGACACGGTGCGCCGTTCCTTGCGGTTCGAAAACGGTCTGCATCATCTGTGTCAGCAGGAAGCTGGCGACAGGATCGGCGACCTGGGTTTTCTGTTCTTTTTCCTCTGCCAGCACGCTGCCGTCGCTGTCGACAATTTTCTCGATCGCAATCGGCTCGACCCGCCATCCCTTGTTGGCAATCGTACTGTAGGCTATCGCCATTTCATAAGGGGAGACCGGGGAGGCCCCGAGCGCAAGCGAGGGCACCTCCTGCAGCGGGCTGGTAATGCCGACGGCCCGGGCCTCATCCACTAAGGCCTTGGGCGTCAGCTGCTCAATCGTCTTGACGGCGTAGATGTTGTCAGAAGTAGCGATGGCCTGCTGCATGGTAATGTAGTCGTAGAAGTAATGGCCGCCAAAGTTGCTGGGAATGTACTGCTTGCCGTTGTCATAGGTAAAAACAGTAGGCTCGCTTTTCATCTCCGTCAGTGGTGTGTATCCTTGCTGCAGAGCTGCCAGATAGAGAAAGGCTTTGAAAGAGGAGCCCGGCTGCCGCTGGCTGAAGACGCGGTTGTACTGGCTTTTGGCGTAGTCGCGGCCGCCGACGAGCGCCCTGATTTTCCCTGTGGACGGCTCCATGGCGATCAGTGCGGTCTGCAGATCGGGATTGCCGTTGGAGAAGTTTTTGGCGATCGCTTCCTCCGCCTTCTTCTGCATGTCAAGGTCCAGAGTCGTATAGATCTTGAGTCCCCCGTGGCGGAAGGCTTCCCCGTCAATGCCGTACTTTTCCTGTACCAGCGAGGCGATGTAGTCCCGGAAGTACGGAGCATAGGAAGGATCTTTTCGATCTTCCTTGGTGGTGAAGACCAGCTTCTCTTCATATGCATGGTCGGCCTGCTCGGCGGTGATGTAGCCGTCGCGCTGCATGGCTTCGAGCACCAGCTTTTGCCTCTGTTTGGCATTTTCGTAATTCGTCAGCGGCGAGTAGTACGTCGGCCCCTTGGGAATGGCCGCCAACATGGCGCTTTCCGCCAACGTCAGCTCTTTGGCATCTTTGCCAAAATAGGTTTGGGCCGCCGCTTGCGCCCCGTATGCCGAGTGGCCGTAGTAGATCTGGTTTAAGTACTTCTCCAGTATTTCTTCTTTGCTGTAGTTTAGCTCCAGCTGAACGCTAAGCAGAGCCTCTTTGATTTTTCGGTCCCATGTCTTGTCATTGGTCAGGTAGAGGTTTTTTGCCAATTGCTGGGTGATCGTACTGGCTCCCTGTGCCTTGCTCATGTTTTTTAAATCGACGTAAGCAGCCATTGCCAGGCGTTTCAAGTCGAAGCCGTAATGCTGCCAAAAATAGCGGTCTTCAATGGCTACGGTCGCCTGAGCCAGCCAGGGGGAAATGTCTTTGAACGGCACGACGGTCCTGTTTTCCCCTTGGTGCAGGGAGTCGAGGACTTCTCCGTTGCTGTCGTAGATGATGGTCGTTTGATGAATGGCCGCGGCTGGCAACGGCTGTGACCGCAAGAATAGGAGCAAAAGTAAAATGGCAAAAGAACCGAGCAGGGTCATGTACACAGCCAGCTTGATCAGCCGCTTGGCTCGCCGAAGCCAGCGTATCCATTCGCTTTCACGGACCACTTCCAATTGTCATCACGTCCTTTCAGCAAAGCTAACACGCATCTGCAGGATTTCCGTTCAAAATGGCGATACTGTAGAAGAATCCTTTACCAGTATGGGAAAATCTATTTTTGTCTATACTTCCCTACTATTTTCAATAAAAATGGGTTTGCATTTTTGGAGGTAACCACTATAATTTTCTTGATAAGCTGAAGGCTAGTAATGAGGAGGCAGTGCCAAAATGGAAATGGAATTGTGGTATACGGAAAAGCAAACGGAAAACTTCGGCATTACGATGAAGATAACGGAGACCTTACATAGCGAAAAGACGGAAATTCAGCAGCTCGATATCGTTCATACCAAACAGCTGGGACGCATGCTGCTCCTTGATGGAATGGTGATGACGACTGACCAGGATGAATTTGTCTACCACGAGATGATTACTCATGTGGCACTGAACACCCATCCCAATCCGAAAAAGGTACTGGTCGTCGGCGGTGGAGACGGCGGAGCCATCCGCGAAATCGTCAAGCACTCCTCCGTGGAGAAAGCAGTTCTGGCGGAGATCGACGGCGGCGTCATTGAGGCCTGCAAAAAGTACTTCCCGCAAATCGCCAGCGAACTGTCTGGAAATCCGCGTGTGGATGTGAAGGTAATAGACGGAATCAAACACATCCATGAGAGTAAAGGTGAATATGATGTGATCATGGTAGACTCGACGGAGCCGATCGGCCCGGCGGTAGGTTTGTTTGAAAAAGGCTTCTATCAGGGAATCTACGACGCGCTGTCCCCAGACGGCATTATGGTGGCACAGACAGAATCGCCGTGGTTTAACCGGGATTTGATCAAACGCGTCTTCAAGGATCTGAAATCGATCTTCCCGGTTACCCGCCTGTACACAGCCAGCATTCCTACCTATCCTTCTGGACTGTGGAGCTTCACGATTGCCTCCAAACAACACGATCCGTTGGAAGTTGATGCGAGCAAGATCAAGGATTTGGACACCAAGTACTACACTCCAGAGCTGCATCGTTCGGTCTTTAACCTGCCGAAGTTTGTGGCTGAGTTGACTCGCGACTAAGAGGGGGAAATCACTGTGCGTTTTGATGAGGCTTATTCCGGGAAGGTGTTTATCCGCAGTCACAACAACTACGAAGAAAGCCAGGCGGTCATCTACGGCATGCCGATGGATTGGACCGTCAGCTTTCGTCCCGGCTCCCGCTTCGGTCCAGGACGTATCCGCGAGGTCTCGATTGGACTGGAGGAGTACAGTCCGTACCTGGATCGTCTATTGGAGGACGTCAAGTACTTTGACGCCGGAGACATCCCGCTTCCCTTCGGAAATGTGGAAGGAAGCCTGGATGCCATCCAATCGTTCGTCAGCAAGGTACTAGACGACGACAAGATGCCGATCGGGCTGGGCGGGGAGCACCTGGTGACCTGGCCGGTCATTCAGGCTGTATATCAGAGGTACAAGCAGGATCTCGTCATTTTCCACTTTGACGCCCATACCGACCTGCGCGACCATTACGAAGGGTACCCGTACTCCCATTCCACGCCGATCAAGAAGGCGTGTGATTTGATCGGAGGGAAAAACGTCTACTCCTTCGGGATCCGCAGCGGAATGAAGGAAGAGTTTTTATGGGCGAAGGAGAATATGAATCTGTATAAGTACGATGTGCTGGAACCGGTCAAGAGCGTACTGCCACAGATCGGCAACCGGCCGATCTACCTGACGATCGACATTGACGTGCTCGATCCTTCAGCGGCTCCGGGGACAGGCACGACCGAGGCGGGAGGCATTACCTCACGAGAGCTTCTCGATACGATTCACTACATGGCGAACAATGGAGCAAACGTGATCGGCTGTGATCTCGTGGAAGTGGCCCCGGTCTACGACCACAGTGAAATGACCCAGATCGTCGCTTCGAAAATCGTGCGTGAATTGATTCTCGGCTTTGTGAAATAGATGTTGGGAAAGCGCTTCTTGTAAGGGAGCGCTTTTTTGGTACAATGAAACAATGAGGAAATACGGGCAGGGAAACGAGGACAGGTCATGCAAGAGGTTACCCTACATCTGACAATCAGGCAGAGCAGCGGCGGACAGACGACGGTCACGGATAACCGATACGAAGGAAAGGCGGTAGAAAAAGCGGCCGGTTGGTACTTCTCCTATCAGGAGGACCTGGAAGGGATCGGCGAGGTCGGCGCTGTCATCAGAGTCGCCGAAAGCGATGTGACCCTGCTTCGCCAGGGCTCTCTGCAAATGAAACAGGTGTTTAGCAAAAATCGCAGCACAGAATCGGCTTACGTCACCCCGCATGGCCGCTTTTGGCTGAAGACTCATACGAGAAAGCTGCGGATTGAGCGAACGGGTGACAGGCCGACTGGCATCTCGCTTGCTTATCAGCTTTGGCTGCAGGATGAATACCTCGGAGAATCTGTTTTGACATTAGGGATTGAATGGAAGGAGTAGTGGATGAGCATGAGCGTGGTCGAACAAATGAAGCAAAGATTGAAGGCAGAGATTGGTCGCGCAACGGTGCTGGCCGGCCTGGTTGCGGAGAGCGAGCTGCCGGAAGTGGTGTTGGAAATTCCCAAGGAGAAAGCCCACGGTGACTATGCCACCAACATTGCGATGCAGTTGACGAGAGTTGCCAAAAAACCGCCGCGGCAAATTGCCGAAGCGATCGTGGCCCAACTGGATAAATCGAAAGCCTCCATCGAGAAAGTAGAGATCGCCGGACCGGGCTTTATCAATTTTTATCTGAACAACAGCTATTTGACCGAGGTGATCGGACAAGTCCTCGCGGCAGGAGCCGACTATGGCCGGACAGACGCTGGACGAGGAGAGAAGATCAACGTCGAGTTTGTCAGCGCCAACCCTACAGGAAGCCTTCACCTGGGCCACGCCCGCGGAGCCGCCGTAGGAGACAGTCTGTGCAACGTGCTCGATATGGCCGGCTATCAGGTCACCCGCGAGTATTACATAAACGACGCCGGGAATCAGATCAACAATTTGGCCAAGTCGATCGAGGCTCGCTACTTCCAAGCGCTGGGACAAGATTTTCCGATGCCGGAGGACGGGTACCACGGCCAGGACATCGTAGAATTTGGCCAGGAATTGGCGAAAGAAGCAGGAGACAAATACGCAAACCTTCCGGAAGAAGAGCGGTTCGCCTTTTTCCGCAGTTACGGCCTAAGCCGGGAATTGGCCAAGCTGAAGCACGACCTGGCTGATTTTGGCGTCCAATTCGACGTCTGGTTTTCCGAAACCTCTCTGTACGAGAAGGGGGCTGTCGAGAAAATCGTAGAGGTATTGCGGGACAAAGGCGTTGTCTACGATCAGGATGGAGCCGTCTGGTTCCGCTCTACGGACTACGGCGACGACAAAGACCGGGTCCTGGTGAAAAACGACGGTTCTTATACGTACCTGACTCCCGACATCGCCTACCACCAAGACAAACTGTCGCGCGGCTACGACAAGCTGATCAACATTTGGGGCGCCGACCATCACGGCTACATTCCGCGGATGAAAGCGGCGATCCAGGCCTTGGGCGGCAAGCCGGATACGCTCGAGGTGATCATCAACCAGATGGTAAGCCTGTATCAGGGCGGCGAAAAGGTGAAGATGTCCAAGCGTACCGGAAAAGCGGTAACGATGCGGGATTTGATGGAAGAAGTCGGGACAGACGCGACACGTTATTTCTTTGCCATGCGCAGCCCTGACTCCCACCTCGACTTTGATATGGATCTTGCCGTTTCCAAATCGAACGAAAATCCCGTGTTTTACGTGCAGTACGCCCACGCCCGTATCTGCAGCATCCTGCGGCAGGCGGAAGAGAACGGCATTTCGTTTGATTTGCAGCAGGCCGACTTCAACCAGATCCAAACCGAGAAGGAGATCGACTTGCTCAAGCAGGTAGGGGCATTCCCGCAGGAGGTGGCGGAAGCCGCCCGTTCACTTGCTCCTCACTGGGTGGTTCGCCACCTGCACCAATTGGCGACGCTGTTCCACAGCTTTTACAATGCCGAACGCGTCTTGACCGACGATCCAGGCAAAACACAGGCAAGGCTTGCCCTTGTCCAGGCGGTGCAAACAGTCGTACAAAACGGGCTTCGCCTGATCGGGGTCTCGGCTCCGGAAAAAATGTAACGCAGACGAATTTAAAAGGAAAACGCGGGAAAAGATGAACTGCACCTGATGCCGTTCATCTTTTCCCGCGTTTTTTCCATAAGATGGATCCGTTTTACTCGGATTCCGCCTTTCTTGCCTTCGTCCCTTTTCCAGCGTATTTGTCAATCTTCCCCTCTTTTTTATGCAGCGTATACCCGTGCATGCCGCTCCCGTTATACCCCATATCGTTTTTCGTGTTGCCGTATTTATCGCTTGTCATGTCCAAACCTCCTTCTTATTCCTTGTTAGTTTCACGTCGCAGCCGTATTTCATGCATGACCCGAGCCTGTCAACAATGATAAGATAAGAAAAAAGAAAGTTTGAACTGCCGGAAAGTTGGCAGTTGTGTGACGAATCTTCGGCACAAGGCGGACGGGAAGGAGGAAAACCGTGACCAACTGGCCCATTTCTGACACAAAAGAGATGCTGCAGGCTATTCTAGGGACAATTGACGAAGGGATTCACGTGGTGGATGCGAACGGCATCACCATTTTCTACAACCACGTGGCTGCCAAACTGGACGGATTAACCCCCGAGGAGGTCCTGGGCAAGCCCGTGCTGGAGGTCTTCCCCTCGCTGGACAGGGAATCGAGCACACTGCTGCGGGTCATCAAAGACGGCGAGCCGATTTACAACCAGCCGCAAACGTATACCAATTGGCGCGGCATGCGGGTCGAAACGGTTAATACGACGCTCCCGGTGCGAGTCGGGCAGCGGCTGGTTGGGGCGGTCGAGGTAGCAAAAGACATCCGGAAACTGCGTGAGCTGTCGGAGAAGCTGATTGACCTGCAGGCCCAGGTGAGAAAGCCGAAACGAGCCCGGCGTTTTTCCTCCGATGGCACTGTGTACCGGTTTGATGATATTTTGACGAAATCCTCCGAGTTGATCCTCATCAAAGAACGGGCGCGGCGTGCGGCCCGGACGAATTCGCCGATCTTGATCTCCGGGGAGACCGGCACGGGGAAGGAGCTGTTGGTGCAATCCATTCACCAGGCGTCATCCCGCAGCGGCAGTCCGTTCATTGCCCAAAACTGTGCGGCAATGCCGTCCTCGCTCCTGGAGGGCATCTTGTTCGGGACGACGAAGGGGAGCTTTACCGGAGCCGATGACCGGCCGGGCTTGTTTGAACTGGCGAATGGGGGAACGCTGTTTCTGGACGAATTGAACAGCATGCCGCTCGATCTGCAGGCAAAACTGCTCCGCGTTCTGCAGGATGGCATCATCCGCCGGATCGGCCATACACAGTCGATGGAAGTGGACGTGCGGATCATCGCGGCGACCAACGAAAATCCCCAGGAAGCAGTCAATCTGGGACTGCTGCGCGCCGATTTGTACTACCGGATCAACGTCGTCTCTTTTGAGCTTCCTCCGCTGCGCCGTCGAAAGGAAGACCTTGAGCTGTTAACCAGCCATTTTATCGATAAATACAATCGTTCCTTTCAGTTGAACGTCACCGGTATCGACAGCGACGTCAGGCAACTGTTTTACCACTACGATTGGCCTGGAAACGTCCGTGAACTGGAGCACGTCATCGAGGCAGCGATGAATCTGGTCGAAGGGGTGGTCATCAAGCCGGAGAACCTGCCGCAGTACGTCGTCGACAGGGCGGTCCAGCGGGAGGATTCAGGCATGGCAGTGCCATCTCTCCCGCCGCTTCAGGATAAGGCCGGAAGCCTTCGGGAGGTCCTTCAGGCCACGGAAGAAGCCATGATCAACCAGGCTTTGCAGGCTACCCAGGGGAACATTTTGCAGGCGGCAAAACGGCTCGGGATCCCACGGCAGACCCTTCAATACAAGCTGAACCAAAGACAAGAGGGTGCCAAAAATTCGGCACCTGCAGCGGATTGAAGACGTCCAAAAAGCAAATATATAGCCGTTTTTTTCGCCGTTTTACTTTGGCATGAAGTTTGCAACTCCTTTTTTCGAAATCGTTTTCCTATTCGTACGAGAACGGAAAAAGGAGTGGATTGTGGATGGCAACAGTCATGCGTGATTGGCGCTCGGTTGAATTGTGGAAAGATGTAACGGAGGAACAGTGGAACGATTGGATGTGGCAATTAACCCATACGGTCAAAACTGTAGAAGACTTGAAGCAGGTAATCAACCTGACTCCTGACGAAGAAAAAGGCGTGGGTATCTCCAACCAGACGATACCCCTTAATATCACCCCCTATTACGCTCTGCTGATGGATCCGGATGATCCCAACGACCCGGTGAGAATGCAGTCGGTTCCGCTGTCCCAGGAGATGATCCGGACCAGATACGATATGGAAGACCCGCTCCACGAGGATGATGACTCGCCGGTTCCCGGCTTGACTCACCGCTATCCTGACCGCGTGTTGTTTTTGGTGACCAACCAGTGCTCGATGTACTGCCGGTACTGCACGCGCCGCCGGTTTTCCGGTCAGATCGGGATGGGCGTGCCCAAGAAGCAGTTGGATGCCTGCATCGAATACATTCGCAATACTCCGGAAGTGCGGGACGTGCTGCTCTCAGGGGGAGACGGGCTGCTCATTAACGACCGCATTCTGGAGTACATCCTCAGCAACCTGCGGGCAATCCCGCACGTGGAGATTATCCGCATCGGCACGAGGGCTCCCGTCGTATTCCCGCAGCGGATTACGGAAAACCTCTGCAACATCCTGAAAAAATACCACCCGGTTTGGTTGAACACTCACTTCAACCATCCGCGCGAGATAACGGAAGAAGCAGCCAAAGCCTGTGAGATGCTGGCCAACGCCGGGGTGCCGCTGGGCAATCAATCGGTCATTCTGGCCGGAATCAACGACTGTCCGCACACCATGAAAAAACTGATGCACGAACTGGTGAAGATCCGGGTTCGCCCGTACTACATTTACCAGTGCGACCTGTCGGAAGGAATCGGTCACTTCCGTGCGCCTGTCAGCAAGGGGATCGAGATTATGGAGCACCTTCGCGGGCACACTTCCGGTTACGCCGTTCCGACGTTCGTCGTAGACGCACCGCATGGCGGCGGGAAAATCCCGGTTGCACCCAACTACATCATTTCCCAGTCGTCAGACAAAGTCGTTTTGCGCAACTTTGAAGGGGTAATCACCTCTTATCCGGAACCGAAAAACTACCACGCCCACGATGAAGAAAATTGCGAGTACTGTCAGGCTGCAAAAGGAAAAGCAGTCGGCATCGCCGCCCTGATGAAGGATGAGGCGAACAATCTGGAGCCAGCCGGACTTGCTCGCAATGAACGGATCAAAGCGACCAAAGTGAAGTCCCTGGCAGATGTACGCCGGGAACAGGCGGAAAAGAAACAGGAGCCAAAAGAAACTGCGGCCAAGTGATCGTTTGCCTGTGCGAAAGCAGCATGTCTTGAAATCAAGGCGTGCTGTTTGTTTATTTTCTGAAACGGTTCAGCACCTTCTTTCGTCAAAAAAGTAACTCCGGAGGTATAGAGAAAAATTGAAAATATGGATTGAAATTGAAGAAAGGCAAGGTGCAGAGATGAAAAAACAAATCCTTTCCGTCATCACGACGGCAGCGTTAATATCCAGTTTATCCGTCAGTTCAGCATTCGCCTTTACCGATCTGACCCCCGAACAGCAAGGGCCGATCACGTCTTTAGCGGAACGGGGCATCGTCAACGGTGTAGGCGCCGGGCATTTTGTGCCGCAGGAGAAGATCACCTACGCAGAGAGCATCCAATTGCTCGTCAAGGCGTTCGATTTGAATCTCGCTGCCGTCAGCTTTATAAAAGCTCCCGCAGCATCCGATTTCTTTACGAAGGTACCCAATGACGCGTGGTATGCAGAGGCGTTTATCAGTGCCAAGGTAAACGGGCTTGAGATTCCCGAGGACATCGACCCGAACAGCACCATCACCCGCGAGCAATTTGCCGATCTGCTGATTCAAGCATTGGAGTTGAAGGGTGATGTCCCAATTGTAC
Organism: Brevibacillus sp. B_LB10_24; assembly: GCF_046036945.1. NCBI lineage: Bacteria > Bacillati > Bacillota > Bacilli > Caryophanales > Paenibacillaceae > Brevibacillus > Brevibacillus sp. B_LB10_24. The sequence goes on from NZ_JBJQOQ010000002.1 coordinate 154,568, forward strand.
ATGTGATGATGTTGGTCGTATTTGCAGACGGTGATGAGATCGATCCGAGCTACAGCGGCAGGATACAGCGGCTGGTTCTGTATAAGATCATGACGCCAGGCGAGGACAACAAATTTTACCCGAAGCGCGAGCTGACCCGAGGAGAGGCCAGCCTCTGGGTGTACAATGCGCTCCAACTGAAGGAGTCTTTGACGGAAAAACCGTCTCCCTCGGGAGAGGTAAGCTTAACTGTCGAGAAAGTGACTGAGGAGGTAAACAAGGTTGTGCTGTCGCGCGGCCAGAAGCCGACGACCGGCTACAGCATCAAGGTTGACGCGATTCGCTTTACCGAGGACGGACAGGCGATCATCAGCTACTCCCTCGGCGACCCGGCCCCCGGCAGCATGAATGGGGAGATGATCACCGAACCCAAAGCGGAAGCTTACATCCCCGCCAATTATCAGCCGGTGCTCGACCCCTCGGCAAGCGTGTCGGCGACGCCCCAGGTTAGTACAACGGATCCATCCGTAAAATAGAAATAACAGGCGCTTCCGCCGCTCGGGCCTTTTTGGCCCTTTTTTCATTATGGCCTCCCGTACTGATCTTGTGATATATTCAAATTAAATTAGAAACTGAGTGAACGCTCAGTAGGTAAAACGCGGATCACCCGCAATGAATACTCGTTCATTTTTTTAAATAGTTCTGATAATATAAAAAATACGGAGGATAAAGAGAACAGGAGTTGAGAGAATTGGAGCTGTCCTTATTGAATCTCATTGCGTTTTTCCTGGTATTGGCGTACGGGCTTTACCTGATTGCCCATGTTGTCTACAGCCGCTACTTGTTCATCAAGCTAGGGAAGAAGGCCGATATCAAGGACGATTTTGGCACCCGGCTCAATCTGATTCTGCAAAACGTCTTTTTGCAGAAGAAGCTGTTAAAAGACACGAAGAGCGGAATTATGCATGTCGTCATGTTTTACGGATTTATCATTTTGCAGTTCGGAGCGCTGGAGCTGATCATCAAGGGTTTGGTCCGCGGCTTCGAGCTCCCTTTTGGCAGCGCTCACAAATACTTCAGCCTGATGCAGGAGATCACCACCTTTCTGATCCTGGCAGCGGTGGCTTATGCCTACTACCGCCGCTACGTCGAAAAGCTGAAGCGGCTGAAGCGAGGATTTAAAGCGGGCCTGGTCCTGATCTTTATTTCTACGCTGATGGCCTCCGTGCTGCTTTCGCTCGGCTTCGAACAGATCTGGCTGGGCCATGAGCCGTCCGGTTACGCTCCCATCTCGTCGCTGATCGCGATTGTCTTTTCGGGGATCGGCACGACAGCGGCTGCGGCTTTGTTCTACGTGTTTTGGTGGGCCCATTTGTTGATCCTGCTCTCTTTCGCCGTCTACGTCCCGCAGTCCAAGCACGCCCACCTGCTGTTCGCTCCCGTCAACACCTGGTTTAAAAAGCTCGATCCGCCCGGCAAGCTGTCGTCAATCGACTTCGAGGACGAGACCCAGGAAGTCTTTGGCGTGGGCAAGATCGAGGACTTTACCCAGGTGCAGCTGATCGATTTGTACGCTTGTGTCGAGTGCGGCCGCTGCACCAGCATGTGTCCTGCTTCCGGAACGGGCAAGCTGTTGTCGCCGATGGATCTGATCGTCAAAATGCGCGACCACCTGACGGAAAAGGGGGCGGTTGTAACTTCCCGCACACCGTGGATGCCCAGCTTTGCCTTCCCGGACGCTGCCGCCAATCAACTGGCCATGCAGGCGAACGAAGCTGCTGCAGCCGCAGAAGGAGCGGCGGCCAAAGCACCGGAGTACACGACCAATCTGATCGGCGACGTGATTACCGAGCAGGAGCTGTGGGCCTGTACGACCTGCCGCAACTGTGAAGATCAGTGCCCGGTCATGAACGAGCACGTAGACAAAATCATTGACATGCGCCGCTATCTGGTGATGACGGAAGGAAGCGTCCCCGCTGAGGCCCAGCGCGCCTTGAACAACATCGAGCGGCAGGGCAATCCGTGGGGCATCAACCGCAAAGACCGGACCAAGTGGATCGAAGGGTTGGGCGAAGCGTATCCAGTGCCGACGGTAAAGGACACGGATGAATTTGAATACCTGTTCTGGGTCGGGGCGATGGGTTCGTACGACAACCGCAGCATCAAAATCACCCACGCATTCGTCAAGCTGATGCACGAAGCGGGCATCTCCTTCGCGATCCTCGGCAATGAGGAAAAGAACTCCGGGGATACGGCCCGCCGCATCGGAAACGAGTTTTTATTCCAGCAGCTGGCCCAGGAGAACATCGCGCTGTTCGAAGCGTACGGCGTGAAGAAGATCGTCACGTGTGACCCGCACGCTTTCAATACGTTCAAAAACGAATATCCCGAATTCGGCTTGAAGGCGGAAGTCTATCATCACTCCGAACTGCTGGAGCAATGGCTGAAAGAGGGCAGGCTGTCCCCGGCCAAAGAGGTAAAAGAACGGATCACCTACCACGACTCCTGCTATTTGGGACGCTACAACGAGATATATGACAAACCGCGGCAAATCCTCGCGGCCATCCCTGGCGTAGAGATTGTAGAGATGAAGCGAAGCGGCTGCGACAGCATGTGCTGCGGCGCCGGCGGCGGCATGATGTGGATGGAGGAAACAGAGGGCACCCGCGTCAACGTCGCCCGTACGGAACAGGCTCTCGAGGTGGAGCCGACACAGATCGCCAGTGCCTGCCCGTACTGTTTGACGATGATGAACGACGGCATCAAGATGAAGGAAAAAGAGGCTGAAGTCAAAGCGAGAGATATCGCCGAGATCCTCGCCGACGCGATCTGACGGCCAAAGCTGCCGGAGAAAAGGAACGGAACCAGCGGAAAGGGAGCGGTCAGCGGTCTGACTGCCCCTTCGCTGGAACAAATGGGCACATTTTTAGGCGGCAGTCAATTTCGATTTGTTGACTAATTCAGATAATGAGGTCAAAATAAAAGTATAGATGAGCGACCGCTCGATCAGATTGGGCGTATTTGCCTGCCCTGTAAGGAGGGAAATGGCGTGAGATCAGTCATCATAAGTGCTGTCCGAACTCCGTTTGGCAAATTTGGCGGTGCGTTAAAGAACCTTAGTGCTGTGGAACTCGGCTCTGTCGTGATCAGGGAGGCGGTAAAACGGGCAGGAATCACCGGCGAACAGGCAGATGAAGTGATCATGGGTATGGTCGTTCAGGCAGGGGCGGGCCAGGTTCCATCCCGGCAGGCAGCCCGCAAAGCGGGACTGCCGTGGAACGTGTCCAGCCAAACGATCAATAAGGTATGCGCCTCCGGCATGAGGGCCGTGACGCTGGCGGATCAGATCATCCGTGCCGGGGATGGCGAGGTGATCGTAGCGGGAGGCATGGAGAGCATGAGCAATGCCCCCTATGCATTGCCGGGAGCGCGGTACGGCATGCGCATGGGCGACAGTCAAGCTGTCGACCTGATGATGTTTGACGGGCTAACCTGCCCGTTTGACGGCGTGCCGATGGCTGTACACGGCAGCAATGTGGCCCGAGAGTACGGCATTACCAGGCAGCAGCAGGACGCCTGGGCGTACCGCAGCCAGATGAGGGCGTCCAAGGCCGCAGTCAACGGTCTTTTCGCCGAGGAGATCGTCCCGGTGGAGGTTCCCCGGAAAAAAGGCGAGCCGCTGCTCGTCTCCCAAGACGAGGCTCTCCGCCCGGACACTTCCCTCGAAGGGCTGGCGAAGCTTCCGCCTGTCTATCTGCAGGACGGAACGATCACCGCGGGCAACGCGCCGGGCATCAACGACGGAGCGGCAGCGATGGTGATCACCAGTGAAGAAACGGCCGCCCGCCTCGGCAAAAAACCACTGGCGACGATTCTCGGCCATGCGGCAGTCGGGGCTGAAGCGCCCTACATCGCCATAACGCCCGCGCTGGCGATTCAAAAACTGCTGCAAAAATCCGGGCTGAATCTCCGGCAGATAGACTTGTTTGAAGTGAACGAGGCGTTTGCCGCCGTCACGTTGACCAGCGGCAAGATGGTCGGCTGGGACGAGGAAAAGGTAAACGTAAACGGCGGTGCGATCGCAATTGGACATCCAATTGGCGCAAGCGGCGCCCGGATTATCATGACTTTGGCCTACGAGCTTCGCAGGCGCGGCGGAGGGCTGGGGATCGCTGCCATTTGCAGCGGTGCGGCCCAGGGTGACGCGGTGCTGCTGCGTGTAGATGAATGAGGAGGGGTCTTGGGTGAATGTTAGCAAATTGATGGTAGTGGGGGCAGGCCAGATGGGCAGCGGGATTGCCCAGGTGGCGGCTCAGGCGGGTATAGAAGTGCTGCTGCACGATGCGCAGCGTGAGTATGCGGAACGGGGATTGGGTACGATCAGCAAGAACCTGGCGCGCAGTGTTGAAAAGCAAAAAATGTCGGCAGACGACAAGGAGCTGATCCTGTCTCGGATATCCCTTTCGACGGATTTGGCGGACGCCAAAGAGGTGGATATCGTCATAGAAGCTGTCACGGAAAATATGGCGGTCAAAACGGAAATCTTTCGTCAACTGGACGAGATTTGTCCGCCGCATGCGGTGCTGGCGAGCAACACCTCCTCCCTGCCGATCACGGAGATCGCCGCCGTAACCAATCGCCCGGAAAAAGTAATCGGGATGCACTTCATGAACCCGGTTCCAGTCATGAAGCTGGTCGAAGTGATTCGCGGGCTGCAGACAGCAGAGGAAGTCTACACGCTGGTGGAGACCCTGGCCAAGCAGATGGGGAAGGTTCCGGTCAGCGTCAATGATTTCCCCGGGTTCGTCTCCAATCGCGTGCTGATGCCGATGATCAACGAAGCGATCTACTGCGTCTATGAGGGGGTCGCCAGTCCTGAAGCGATCGACGAGGTAATGAAGCTGGGCATGAATCACCCGATGGGACCGCTCACGCTGGCCGATTTTATCGGACTGGACACGTGCTTGTACATCATGGAGGTGCTGTACGAAGGGTTTGGCGACTCCAAGTACCGTCCTTGCCCGCTGCTGCGAAAATACGTGAAGGCAGGTTGGCTCGGCAAGAAGAGCGGCCGGGGTTTTTACGTGTATGATTGACAGGTAAAATTGAGGTCATTTTGGGAAAGGGAGGAGTATTATGGACCTCCGCCTGACAGCGGAACAAGAGATGATGCGCAAGATGGTCCGCAGCTTTGCCCAAAAGGGAATTGCTCCCATCGTCCCTCTCATGGAAGAAAATGATGAATTTCCCCGTCAAATCGTCCAAAAGATGGGGGAAGCCGGCATCATGGGCATTCCGGTACCGGAAAAATGGGGCGGAGCAGGCGCAGACTACATTTCATACATCTTGGCGATCCACGAGATCTCCAAAGTCAGCGCCACCGCAGGCGTTATTTTATCCGTCCACACCTCTGTCGGCACCAATCCGATCTTGCATTTTGGCACCGAGGAGCAGAAGCAGCGATTCCTTCCTAAGCTGGCACAAGGAAAATATCTTGGCGCCTTCGCTCTGACCGAGTCGCATTCAGGCTCGGACGCCAAAAGCATCCGCACATCGGCTGTCCGCAAAGGGGATGAATACGTGCTTAACGGAAGCAAGGTGTTCATTACCAACGGCGGCGAGGCAGATACGTACATCACCTTTGCCGTTACGGATCCGCAAAAGGGGCCAAAAGGAATATCGGCGTTTATTGTCGAAAAAGACACAAAAGGTCTGCATGTCGGAAAAAAGGAAAAGAAAATGGGGCTGCGCGGCTCCAACACGACGGAACTGATTTTTGACAACGCTTCCGTACCGGCGAAAAACTTGCTGGGACGAGAAGGAGACGGATTTGTCATCGCCATGGCCAACCTGGACGTCGGGCGCATCGGCATCGCCGCCCAGGCGCTGGGGATAGCGGAAGCGGCTGTGGAGCATGCCCGCCGCTATGCCAAAGAGCGACAGCAATTTGGCCGGCCCATCGCTGCACAGCAGGCCATCGCCTTCAAGCTGGCAGACATGGCGACGATGACAGAGGCAGCACGCCAACTGGTTTATCGCGCCGCCTTCCTTTGCAACGAGAAGCTGTCCTGCGGCAAAGAAGCTTCCATGGCCAAGCTGTTCGCCTCTGACGCAGCGATGAAGGTGACCACGGAAGCGATCCAGGTCTTTGGCGGATACGGTTACACGCGCGAGTATCCGGTAGAGCGCCTGTTCCGGGATGCGAAAGTCACGCAGATCTACGAGGGAACGAATGAAATTCAACACCTGGTGATAGCCAAGCACTTGCTTTCGTAAATAGAACAGGGGTGAGAAGAGATGGACTTTCGTTTAACCGAAGAGCAAGAGATGATTCGCAAAATGGTGCGCGATTTTGCCGAAACCAAGGTTGCGCCAACCGCTGCCGAGCGCGATGAAGAGGAGCGCTTCGACCGGGCGATATTCGAAGAGATGGCCGAGTTGGGGCTTACAGGCATACCGTGGCCGGAAGAGTACGGCGGTGCAGGCGCCGATTATATGAGCTACGTTTTGGCTGTAGAGGAGCTGTCCCGGGTCGACGCTTCCATCGGCGTTACGCTGTCTGCCCACGTCTCGCTGGCCAGCTGGCCGATTTTCAAGTTCGGGACGGAGGAACAAAAACAGAAGTTCCTGCGGCCGTTGGCAGAAGGCAAAAAGCTGGGTGCTTACTGTCTGACGGAGCCAGGCTCCGGGTCTGACTCGGCGGGAATGCGGACGACGGCGGTAAAAGACGGAGACCATTACGTCTTGAACGGCAATAAAATCTTTATCACCAACGGCGGGGATGCAGAAATCTACATCGTCTTTGCGGTGACCGACCCGACGCTGAAGCACAAAGGGATTACCGCTTTTATCGTGGAAAAGGGCACACCCGGCTTCAGCATGGGGAAAAAGGAGAAAAAGCTTGGAATCCGCTCCTCGCCAACACTGGAAGTCATTTTTGAAAACGCCCGGATTCCGGCGGAAAATCGCCTGGGGACGGAAGGGGAAGGCTTTAAAATCGCGATGATGACGCTTGATGGCGGGCGCAACGGAATTGCCGCACAAGCGCTGGGGATCGCACAGGGGGCTTATGAGCACGCGCTGGCCTACGCCAAGGAGCGCCACCAGTTCGGCAAGCCGATCGCTTCGCTGCAGGCCATCCAGTTCAAGCTGGCAGAGATGGCGACGAAGATCGAAGCGGCCAGGCTGCTCACGTATCAGGCAGCGTGGCTGGAAGATCAAGGTCTGCCGTACGGCAAGGCTTCCGCCATGTCGAAGCTGTTCGCCGGCGACACGGCGATGGAGGTTACGATTGAAGCCGTACAAGTCTTTGGCGGATACGGCTACACCAGGGAATACCCCGTGGAACGCTTTATGCGGGACGCCAAAATTACCCAGATCTACGAAGGAACCAACGAAATACAACGCGTCGTGATCAGCAACTACCTTCTTAAAGAATAGCGTGGGATTGTGCAATGCTGGAGATTACAAAGCGGGTACTGGCCGGTGACGTGCGGGGAGCGGCCCGCGCCATTACCTGCATCGAACAGGACTATCCGGAACGGATGCAAATGCTGCGGGAGATCTTCCCGCACACAGGCCGTGCCAAATTGATCGGGATTACGGGCACCCCGGGGGCGGGAAAAAGCTCGCTGGTGGATGCGCTGGTCTATTTCCTGCGGGCCGAGGGACTCTCGCTCGGGATCGTCGCGGTGGATCCGACCAGCCCGTTTACGGGCGGAGCCCTGCTCGGCGATCGGGTGCGGATGCAAAATCACGCCCTGGATCCAGGGGTATTTATCCGCAGCATGGGGACGCGCGGCAGCCTGGGCGGATTATCCCGGAATACGAAGGATGCGGTGCGAGTGCTCGACGCGTACGGATGCGACGTCATCCTGATCGAGACGGTGGGTGTCGGCCAATCGGAGCTGGATGTGATGAACATCGCCGATTCGACTATCGTCGTTCTCAATCCCGGCGGCGGCGACAGCGTACAGGCGTTCAAAGCCGGCATCATGGAAATAGCCGACCTGTTTGTGATCAACAAGGCTGACCTGCCCGGTACCGACAAGCTGCAAGTCGAAGTGGAGCAGATGCTCGATTTGGCAAAGCATGATGCACCGTGGCGCCCCCCTGTCGTGAGGACGATTTCTACCAAACAACAGGGAATGGCTGATCTGTGGGCGGCAGTCGAACGACACCAGCAGTTTCTGCATGAAAGCGGCGATTGGGAGAGGCGGCGTGCCGCTCACCTCCGCGAAGAGGTGTTGGAGATCGTGAGCCACAACGTCTATCAGCAGATGCTGCAAGCAGCACAGGAAGGCTGTTTTGCCGATCAACTGGCCGATGTGGAGGAGCGCCGCAGGGATCCGTACAGCACTGCCGAGTTGATCGCTGAAACCTTGTTTCGAGGAGAGAAAGGTGCACCGAGGGACAAATAGAGATTGAGGGCAGCGCTCTTTCCGGCGTATAATAGAGCGAAAGAGACGCTTTCCTTATTAATTTGCCTGACTAAACGCTCAGTCAGTTCGCGAGGTGTATCCAGATGTCTAATCGAAGAAAAACAATACCGTCCCTGGTGAAAGATCCGAAGTTGATTGAAAAGCGGCGCGACCAAATTGTCGAAGCGGCTGTCGATTTGTTCATTCGCAAGGGATTTCATAAAACGACTACCCGGGAGATCGCCCGGGCATCCGGCTTCAGCATTGGCACGCTATACGAATACATTGAATCAAAGGAAGATGTGCTCTACCTCGTCTGTGATGCGATTCACGCCGAAGTGGAAAACCGCTTGCGGGAAGCGATCACGTTTCAGGGCACAGGACTCAAGGTGCTAAAACTGGCACTGCGCAGCTTCTTTCGCGTGATGGAACAGATGAGCGACAGGGTACTGCTGATCTATCAGGAGACCAAGTCGCTTCCGGGAGAGACGATGCGCTACGTACTCGGCAGAGAAGAAGAGATAACAGGAATCTTTGAAGAGATTCTGCGCAAAGGAATTGCCGACGGTTCGATTGGCATTGACGAAAAACAAGTAAAATTGATGGCCCACAACATCATGGTGCTGGGTGAGATGTGGGTGTTCCGCCGCTGGACGCTGAAGCGGGATTACTCGCTGGAAGAGTATACGGAAAAACAGACGGCGCTGCTTTTGCGGGAGATCAGCGGCAAGCAAACGTAAAGCGGAAAGAAGGAGGCAAAAAGGGATGGAGACGGAAGTGTATCGCCCGAAGAACAAGATTCGCTTTGTGACGGCTGCCAGTTTATACGATGGTCACGACGCCTCTATTAATATCATGCGGCGGATTTTGCAGTCATCCGGTGCGGAGGTGGTTCACCTGGGCCACAACCGCTCGGTAGAGGAAGTCGTGACGGCGGCGATACAGGAAGATGTGCAGGGGATTGCCATCAGCTCGTATCAAGGCGGACATGTCGAATATTTCAAATACATGATCGACTTGTTGAAGGAGCGGGGGGCGAGTCATATTCGCGTCTTCGGCGGCGGAGGCGGAGTGATTGTCCCGCGGGAGATCCGTGAATTGGAAGCGTACGGCGTGAGTAAAATATTCTCTCCCGATGACGGCCGCAAAATGGGGCTGCAGGGGATGATCAACGAGATGCTCAGGCAAACGGATTTTCCTACCGTACGCCAGGCCGGGGAAGAGCTGGCACAGCTGCAGGAACAGTGCCACCAGGCCATTGCCCGGATGATTACGGTTGCAGAGTATGCGGTGGATGATCCGGCGGTATTCGCGCCGGTCGCCGAAAAACTGCCGCAGCCCAAGCGAACTGTCCCGGTCGTCGGCATCACCGGAACAGGCGGCGCCGGCAAAAGTTCCCTGACGGACGAATTGGTGCGGCGATTTATCCATGCCTATCCGGAAAAAACCGTGGCGATCCTCTCGATCGACCCGTCCAAACAAAAAACAGGCGGGGCGCTGCTCGGCGACCGCATTCGGATGAATGCGATCAATTCGCCCCGGGTCTACATGCGCAGTCTCGCTACCCGCAAATCCGGTTCGGAGCTGTCTGCGGCGCTCGCCGATGCGCTTCGGGTGGTCAAGGCGGCAGATTTTGACATGATCATTGTAGAAACCAGCGGCATCGGCCAGGGAGATGCCCAGATCACGGAAGTATCCGACGTAGGCGTGTACGTGATGACCAGCGAATTCGGGGCGCCGTCCCAACTGGAGAAAATCGACATGCTGGACTTCGCAGATCTCGTCGTGATCAACAAATTTGACCGAAAAGGCTCTGAAGACGCACTCAGAGAGGTGAAAAAGGCATACCGGCGCAACCACAACGCATTCGAACTGCCGGACGATCAGATTCCCGTGTACGGGACGATTGCCAACCAATTTCACGATCCGGGCACCAATGTTCTTTTTGCGGCCCTGATGCGAGCGGTCGCTCAGAAGACGGGGGTCGATTGGCAGACAGACCACCTTGACCCGACCCCGGTTCGCGTACACAAGTCATCGCTTATTCCGGCGAATCGTGTCAACTATCTGCAGGAAATCGCCGACACACTTCGCAGCTATCGTCAGTTTGCGGAAGAGCAGTCGAATCTTGCGCGCAAGCTGTTCCAGCTGAACGGGGCCAAAGAGACCTTGCTGGCATCCGGGGAAACCGGAGAGGGAGTACCTGATCTCACCGCTCTTCTCGATCGGCAGATCGCGTTGTTTGAAGCAAAGCTTCATCCGGAGTGCAAGGAAATTTTAGAAAAGTGGCCCAAGTTGAAGGAGTCGTACAATCGGGACGAGTTCGTCACCAAAATCCGCGACAAGGAGATCGTGACAAAGCTGTATACCGAATCGTTGTCGGGACTTCGCATCCCGAAGGTGGTATTGCCGGGCTTCAGCGATTGGGGAGAGATCGTCAAATGGTCGCTGAAGGAAAATGCTCCCGGATTGTTTCCCTTTACGGCCGGGGTATTCCCGTTCAAACGGGAAGGAGAGGACCCTCGCCGCCAGTTTGCCGGCGAAGGCACACCGGAGCGGACCAACAGACGCTTTCACTTTTTGTCGCAAAATGACGATGCTAAGCGGCTCAGTACGGCATTTGACAGTGTTACCTTATACGGCGAAGACCCTTCCCACAAACCGGACAACTACGGGAAGGTGGGAACGAGCGGCGTCAGCATCTGTACCCTTGACGATATGAAGAAACTCTATGCGGGCTTTGACCTGTGTTCGCCGTCGACGTCTGTCTCGATGACGATCAATGGTCCTGCCCCGATGATCCTGGCGATGTTTATGAACACGGCGATCGATCAGCAGGTAGAAAAATTTGTCGAACAGGAAGGGCGCCAGCCGAATCCGGAAGAGTTGGAGCGCATCAAGGCGTATACGCTGTCCACTGTTCGCGGCACCGTGCAGGCGGACATTTTAAAAGAAGACCAGGGACAGAATACCTGTATTTTTTCGACGGAGTTTGCCCTGCGCATGATGGGAGACATCCAGCAGTACTTCATCGACCACAAGGTGAGAAATTACTACTCTGTCTCCATTTCCGGATATCATATCGCGGAAGCGGGCGCCAATCCGATCACCCAGCTTGCGTTTACGCTCGCCAACGGCTTTACCTATGTGGAATACTACCTCAGCCGCGGCATGAACATCGACGATTTCGCTCCCAATCTGTCCTTCTTCTTCTCGAATGGGCTGGACCCTGAATACACGGTGATCGGTCGGGTCGCGCGAAGGATCTGGGCGGTAGCCATGAAGCAAAGGTACGGAGCCAATGAGCGGAGCCAAAAGCTGAAGTACCACATTCAGACGTCGGGCCGTTCGCTGCACGCCCAGGAAATGGACTTTAACGACATCCGCACCACCCTGCAAGCGTTGATCGCGATCTATGACAACTGCAATTCTCTCCATACCAACGCCTACGATGAAGCGATCACGACGCCGACGGAAAATTCCGTCCGCCGGGCCATGGCGATTCAGATGATCATCAATAAAGAGCTGGGCTTGGCGAAAAACGAGAACCCGCTGCAGGGCTCCTTTATCATCGAGGAACTGACTGACCTGGTAGAAGAAGCTGTCCTTCAGGAGTTTGAGCGGATCAGCGCCCGCGGCGGGGTTCTCGGAGCGATGGAAACGCAGTACCAGCGCGGCAAGATCCAGGATGAGTCGATGTACTACGAGATGAAGAAGCACACCGGGGAGCTGCCGATCGTCGGCGTGAACACCTTCCTCAACCCCAACGCTTCGGAAGAGGATTACGAGATTGAACTGGCTCGGGCCAGCGAGGAGGAAAAAGAACATCAAATCCGCAATCTCCGCGCTTTTTGGCAGCACCATAGCGAGGAAGCCCCGCGTGCCCTGGCCCGGTTGAAGGAAGTCGCGGTATCTGGCGGCAATATCTTCGCCGAACTCATGGAGACGGTAAAAGTGGCATCTTTGGGACAGATTAGCGCTGCCTTGTATGAGGTGGGCGGCCAATATCGCCGCAACATGTAAACATCGCCTGTTGCGTTGACTGAATTCCCGGGTCCGCCTGCTGTTTGAAAGCCTTGCATTTTCGTCTAAAATAATGAATACTGTATGATAGTCAATTTTTTGTTGCGAAAGGACGTGCCCGGGTTGAGTCAAACACTTCAACATATTGATCCAGAGAAGTTGAGCGAAATGGCGATGGTCGACATCGCATACGAAATACTGAAAGGGACCAACGAACCTTGCAATTTTCGCGAGCTCATGAATGAGATTGCGGCGCTTCGCGGTATGACAGAAGAGCAGATGATGGCAATGATCGCACAGGTTTATACGGAGATCAACATCGACGGACGCTTTATCTGTGTTGGCGACAATACCTGGGGATTGAAGCGTTGGTACCCGACTGAGGCAGTAGAGGAAAGCCAGGAAGGCGGCAAGCGCAAGAAAATCCTGCTTGACGACGATCTTGACGACTACGACGACGATCTGGAAGAAGAACTGGAAGAAGAATTCGAAGACGATGACATTCTCGAAATCGAAGACGATGACGAGTTTGATGAATCAGACGAAGATGCTGATGATGACCTTGTTGACGAAGAGGAGATCTTTGAGGACGAGGAACTTGAGGATGAAATAACAGAAGAAGAGGAAACGGAAGACCTCTAAGTCCTTGACTTTCGCCTATAGGGCGTTATAAAATACTGCTTGGGCTTCACATGAAGTTATGCCGAATATGGATAAGCTATAAAACAAAAGTGCCCCCTGCCTGATGATTCGGGTTGGGTCATCCTTTTGTTTTTTCTTTTTTTGGGGAGCCATCCTCATCAGAACAAGCGTCGACGCTGGAATAGGGGAAAGAGGGGACTTGAACGATGGCAAAATTTATATTTGTAACTGGTGGAGTCGTTTCTTCGCTGGGCAAAGGGATTACAGCAGCTTCCTTGGGGCGATTGCTGAAAAACAAAGGTCTAAAGGTAACCATTCAAAAATTTGACCCGTACATTAACGTAGACCCTGGAACGATGAGCCCGTATCAGCATGGGGAAGTGTTCGTCACCGAAGATGGCGCCGAAACGGACCTCGACTTAGGCCATTATGAGCGTTTTATCGATATTAATCTGAACGCCAACTCGAACGTGACGACCGGCAAGATTTACTCAGCTGTCATTGCCAAGGAACGCCGCGGCGATTACTTGGGGGCAACTGTCCAGGTCATTCCGCACATCACCAACGAGATCAAGGAACGGGTATTTAAGGCTGGTGACGGAGCGGATGTAGTGATCACTGAGATTGGCGGGACAGTCGGGGATATCGAAAGCTTGCCGTTCTTGGAAGCCATTCGCCAGATCAAGAGCGATGTGGGGCGCGACAATGTAATGTACATTCACGTGACGCTGATTCCTTACATCAAAGCGGCAGGCGAGATGAAGACGAAGCCGACGCAGCACAGCGTAAAAGAATTGCGCAGCTTGGGGATTCAGCCCAACGTCATCGTGACCCGTACGGAGTATCCGCTCTCGCAGGAGATGAAGGACAAGCTGGCACTTTTCTGCGATATCGATAAAAATGCTGTCGTCGAACTGGTTGATGCGGAGACACTGTACGAAGTTCCCCTTATGATGCAGCAGCAAGGACTTGATGACTACGTTTGCCGTCACCTGGGACTCACCAGCGACGAATCGGACATGATTGATTGGAAAAAACTGGTCGAAAGAGTAAAAAATCTGAAGCACACGACTCAAATTGCCATCGTTGGAAAGTACGTGGAACTCCATGATGCATACCTGTCGGTAGCCGAAGCGCTCTATCACGGAGGATTTGCCAATGATACCGACGTGAAAATCAAATGGGTGAGCTCCGAAGAGGTTACCGCGGCCAATGTTGCCGAACTGCTTGGCGATGTCGACGGCATTCTCGTTCCCGGCGGATTTGGCGATCGCGGAATCGAAGGAAAGATCGAAGCGATTCGCTTTGCCCGGGAAAATCACGTACCGTATTTCGGCATTTGCCTCGGCATGCAGCTGGCCGTCATCGAATTCGCCCGCAATGTAGCGGGACTGGAGGGGGCGAACAGCTCCGAAATCAACCCGTTTACCCCGCATCCGGTGATCGACTTGCTGCCGGAGCAAAAAGTGGTGGAAGACAAAGGTGGTACGATGCGCCTAGGTCTCGGACCGACGAAGGCAATTCCTGGCAGCCTTGCAGAGCGAGCTTACAACAGTACGCTGATTCAGGAGCGTCACCGCCATCGCTACGAGGTGAACAACGACTACCGCGACCAGCTTGCCAAGGCGGGCCTTGTATTCTCTGGAACAACCCCTGACGAAAGACTGGTTGAGATCATTGAACTGGCAGACCATCCATGGTTCCTGGCGACGCAGTTCCACCCCGAATTCACGTCCCGCCCGAACCGTCCGCAGCCGCTGTTCCAGGAATTTGTCAAAGCGGCTTTGACGCATAAAAGATAAGATAGAGGGTGCCGTAAGTCTACGGCCCCTTTTTTTATTTTCATACAGCAAATAAGGTCAAAGGACATGGAGGAGATTTCCTCGGGCTAGCGAATTGTTGAAAATAACAGAATAAATCGGGACTTACCTTGGCGTATAGGGGGAGATGGAAATGCAGAGAAAGAAAATTTTGGTTGTCGACGATCAGTATGGCATTCGGATTCTTTTATACGAGGTACTTGGTAAAGAGGGGTATTCCACATTCCAGGCGGCAAACGGAAAACAAGCGTTGGAGATTGTAGAGAAAGAATCGCCGCATCTCGTTATTTTAGATATGAAAATACCAGGCATGGACGGCATTGAAATTTTAAAGCATATTAAGAAAATGGACAAAAGTATCAAAGTCATCATGATGACAGCTTACGGAGAGCTGGATATGATCAAGGAAGCGACCCAATTGGGAGCTTTGATGCACTTCACGAAGCCCTTTGACATCGACGAGCTTCGTCAGGTAGTCAATCAGCAGCTCGCCTGTTAGCAGTGAAAGCCTGTTAAGCAAAAAAGGGTTGTGGTATAATAACTCAAGTTACCACAGTCCAGTATGGGGAGGAATCGTACGGTTATGCCACTTGTACCAATGACCGCATTTATAGAGGACGCAAAGAAACATAAATACGCAGTAGGACAGTTTAATCTGAACAACCTGGAGTTCACGCAGGCGATCACCGAAGCGGCTGCAGAGGAAAAATCGCCAGTAATTTTTGGGGTGTCAGAAGGGGCCATGCGGTATATGGGCTTGGAATACACCGTAGCGATGGCCAAAGTTGCTGCGGAGACTTCCGGCGTGCCGATTGCTCTGCACCTCGACCACGGAAGCAGCTTTGAGGTAGTCATGAAGTGCATTCGTGCAGGGTTCTCCTCTGTCATGTTTGACGGTTCCCACTATCCATTGGAAGAGAATATCCGCCTGACAAAACAAGTGGTAGAGGCTGCTCATGCGGTTGGTGTTTCCGTCGAAGGAGAGCTGGGCACGATCGGCGGCGTGGAAGACGATCTGTCTGTCGACGAGAAAGACGCTGCCTTGGCAAATCCGGCAGATGCCATCCGCTTCTGGGAAGAGACCAAGGTAGACTACATGGCGATTGCCGTAGGTACAGCTCACGGCATGTACAAGGGCGAGCCGAAGATCAGTTATGAGATTATTGACGAGGTAGCGAAAAATATCGCTGCTCCGATCGTACTGCACGGCGGCTCCGGCGTGCCTGACGAAGCGATTAAAAAATCGATCCAATACGGGGTCGGCAAAATAAACGTAAACACGGAAAATCAAGTGGCCTGCACGGAGAAGATTCGCGAGATTCTCGCGGCGAAGCCAAATGAAATCGATCCGCGCAAATACATGGGACCCGCCCGTGAAGCCATTAAGGAAGTTGTAAGAGGAAAAATTCGCCTGTTCGGAAGTAACAATCGAATTTAACAGGAGGCCAACATGAGATTTTTTATCGATACTGCCAACGTAGAAGAGATTCGTGAGATTCACGAGTGGGGAATCATCTCCGGCGTTACGACAAACCCCTCGCTCGTGGCGAAAGAAGGCCGGGATTTCATCGAAGCCTTAAAGGAAATAATCGACCTGGTGGACGGGCCGATCAGTGCCGAGGTCATCAGCACGGATGCCAAGGGAATGATCGAAGAAGGCGAGAAACTCGCTTCGCTGTCCAAAAACATCGTGGTCAAAATTCCGATGACGGAAGAAGGACTAAAAGCAGTCAAAGCACTGTCAAAGCGGAAGATTAAAACAAATGTAACGCTTATTTTCAATGCCAACCAGGCATTGCTGGCTGCCCGTGCCGGGGCTACATACGTGTCCCCGTTCGTCGGCCGTTTGGACGACATTGGCTACGACGGATTGAAGCTGATCAAAGAGATCGTCGAAATCTTTGCTGTTCACGATATTGAAACGGAAATCATCGCGGCCAGTGTTCGCCATGCCCTGCATGTGACGGAAGCGGCACGCATTGGCGCAGAAATTGCGACTGTCCCCTATAAAGTCCTCAAACAGCTTTTACATCACCCTCTGACAGACAGCGGGCTGCAGAAATTCTTGGCAGACTGGAACAGCATGAAAAAGTAGGGTTCTCGATTTCCGATTGCTAAGAAGCACCTTTTCCGTGGAGAAGGTGCTTCTTTCCAGAGAATCTTGCAAAGAAATCAGAAAGAGATGCCTGAGGAGAGCGAATAATGGAGAAACTGATCATTAACGGAGGGAAGCCTTTGCGGGGCAGCGTATCCATAAGTGGAGCGAAAAACAGCGCTGTAGCTCTCATCCCGGCTGCTTTACTGGCTGATGGTCCGGTTGTTATCGAGAACCTCCCGCACATCCAAGACGTTGAGATCTACGTAGAGCTTTTGCAGCGGATGGGTGCATCCGTGCTGTTCGAAGATGACTGGATGGAGATAGACAGCTCTGCAATGAAGCCGATCGTCATGCCCAATGGCCACGTAAAAAAACTGCGTGCTTCCTATTATCTCTGGGGGGCGCTTTTGGCGAAGTTTGGCGAGGCCAATGTGGGGCTGCCAGGAGGCTGCGATCTCGGTCCCCGTCCTGTTGATTTACATATCAAAGGATTTCAAGCGCTTGGCGCCCGTGTGGATAACATGAATGGCGTCATGACCTTGAGGGCAAACCGTCTGCGCGGCGCCCGCATCTACCTTGACCTCATCAGCGTCGGTGCGACGATCAACATCATGCTGGCTGCCGCGCGCGCCGAAGGGGTAACGGTGATCGAGAATGCCGCCCGCGAACCGGAGATCGTCGATGTGGCCACCCTGCTTAACAATATGGGGGCCAACATCAAAGGCGCAGGGACTGATGTCATCCGCATCCAGGGCGTGGAACGCCTGCGTGGCTGCCGTCATACGATTATTCCTGACCGGATCGAAGCGGGGACTTACATGATTGCCGCAGCAGCGACGCGTGGAGACATCATCCTGGAAAATGTCATCCCCAAGCACCTCGAACCGATCTCGGCCAAATTGCGCGAGATTGGCGTTGTGATCGAGGACGGGGACGATAACATTCGCGTGATCGGACAGGAGAAATACCAAGCTGTCGATGTCAAGACCAATCCCTATCCCGGTTTTCCCACCGATCTGCAGCAGCCCATGACAACCCTGCTCACCCAGGTCAAGGGTTCGAGCATCATCACGGATAACATATACGGATCCCGCTTCCGCCATGTCGACGAACTGCGGCGGATGGGAGCTTCGATCAAGGTAGAGGGACGCTCTGCGGTGATCGAAGGAGGCAGGCTGCTGCATGGCGCCAAGGTCGTTTCGAGCGACTTGCGGGCGGGAGCAGCCCTGGCCATTGCCGGATTGGTATCGAAGGGCGTGACAGAAGTAGAGGGGTTAGAACACATTGACCGCGGCTACGAAAATCTGGTCGGCAAGCTGCGGGATTTGGGTGCAGACGTTTACCGGGAAGTTCTTAAGCCGACAAAGCGACCTTAAGGGGGAAGGCACAGATGGAACGCAGTTTATCACTCGAATTGGTTCGCGTCACGGAAGCCGCGGCACTTGCTTCTGCACGCTGGATGGGGCTGGGCAAAAAAAATGAGGCCGACGGAGCAGCTACGTCTGCCATGCGCCGGGAGTTTGAAAACATCCCGATGGACGGCGTGGTAGTGATCGGCGAGGGCGAAATGGATGAGGCCCCGATGCTCTACATTGGAGAAAAGCTGGGACAGGGTGTACCGCCCTACGTCGACGTGGCAGTGGATCCCTTGGAAGGGACCAATATCGTTGCCAAAGGAACGTGGAATGCCATCTCGGTAATCGCTATCGCCGATCGCGGCAACCTGCTTCACGCGCCCGATATGTACATGGAAAAAATTGCGGTAGGACCGAATGCAGTAGGGAAAATCGATATTAACGCCCCGGTTGTCGACAATTTAAAAGCGGTTGCCCAAGCAGCCGGAAAGGACATGAGCGATCTGGTCGCTATCGTCCTGGACCGCGACCGGCATTCCCGGATCATCTCCGAAATCCGCGAAGCGGGGGCACGGATCAAGCTGATTCCCGACGGAGACGTCGCAGCGGCAATTAATACCGCTTTTCCGAACACAGGGGTAGATATTTTGTTCGGTTCCGGAGGTGCGCCGGAAGGAGTCCTGGCTGCAGTGGCGCTAAAATGTCTGGGCGGGGAGATCCAGGGCAGGCTGCTGCCGCAGAACGAGGAAGAATTGGAACGCTGCAAGCGAATGGGGTTGACCGACCCTAACCAGGTTCTGTTCATGAACGATTTGGTTAAGGGGGATGACGCTATATTTGCAGCAACGGGTGTAACGGACGGCGAACTTTTGCGCGGTGTCCGGTTCCAGGGGATGCGTGCCACCACCCACTCGGTGGTCATGCGGGCGAAAACGGGAACGATTCGTTTCATCGAAGGCAACCATCGCCTGGAGCGAAAGCCCATTCTCGGGCTGTAAGCGGTGTAATGAAGATAGAGAAAAGAACCTAAAGTGTGGTGTATATATGCTCATTTCCGAACTGGAAGAGAAGAAATTAACTGATTTGTACAAGCTAGCAAAGGAGTACCAGATTGCCCAGTACTCACAAATGAAGAAAAAAGAACTGATTTTTGCTATACTGCGGGCACGCGCCGAACGGGACGGCTTGATGTTCATGGAAGGGGTACTGGAAATACTGCCGGAAGGATACGGGTTCTTGCGGCCGATCAACTACCTTCCCAGCTCGGAAGACATTTACATTTCACAGTCGCAAATACGCCGCTTCGATCTGAGGATGGGTGATCTCGTCTCTGGAAAAGTCCGTCCGCCCAAAGAGAATGAACGATATTTCGGTTTACTGCAGGTTGAAGCTGTCAACGGTCAAGATCCGGAATTGGCAGCAGAACGCCTCCACTTTCCCGCCCTGACACCGCTTTATCCTCAAAAAAAGCTGGTTTTAGAAACTTCACCGACTAAGCTTTCTACCAGGATCATGGATATGTTGACACCGGTTGGATTGGGTCAGCGGGGCTTGATCGTCGCTCCCCCAAAAGCCGGGAAGACTGTTCTCCTAAAGGAGATTGCGAACAGCATTACCGAAAATCATCCGGACATCTCCCTTTTTGTGCTGTTGATCGACGAGCGTCCGGAAGAGGTAACGGATATGCAGCGGTCTGTAAAGGGTGAGGTGGTAGCTTCCACCTTTGATGAGCTGCCGGAGAACCACATCAAGGTAGCCGAACTGGTGTTGGAGAGAGCTAAAAGACTGGTGGAGCATAAAAAGGATGTCGTCATTCTTCTTGACTCGATTACACGGCTTGCCAGAGCTTACAACCTGGTCATCCCTCCCAGCGGCAGAACGCTCTCCGGCGGGATCGATCCGGCAGCGTTTCACCGGCCCAAGCGGTTTTTCGGATCGGCGCGGAACATTGAGGAAGGCGGCAGCCTGACCATCCTCGCCACCAGCTTGATCGAGACAGGTTCGCGCATGGATGACGTGATTTACGAGGAGTTCAAAGGAACGGGGAACATGGAACTGCACCTCGACCGAAAATTGGCCGAACGGCGGATTTTTCCCGCCATCGACATTCGCCGCTCCGGTACCCGCCGCGAGGAATTGCTCTTATCGAAAGAAGAGTTGGATAAATTGTGGTCGATTCGCAAGCGGATGAATGACAGTCATGAGTTTGTCGAGACCTTTTTGAAAAGATTGGCGGAAACAAAAACAAATGTGGAATTTCTGGAGGGGATCGAAAGCAAGCCGGAAGGACAGACACCGTCCCAGCCGGAAGCCAAGACGACCCGCTCTCAAAAACCATCTACCGTGACGGCGAAGTAAACGCCGTCATTTTTTTTGTATTGTGGCATATTACTAGGAAAGTAGAGGGGAGGTTAAGCATGATGGATGCTTACGCAGCAGATACGCAGGCACCATGGCAAAGCTCGGATGAAGCAAGGCAAGCCGTTGTGGAACAATCCCTGCTTCAGGCGTTTAATCCCTATACGATCTTTGAGGAGGAGGAGCTTCCGAAAAAGCGAAGCCCGATCATTTCGTACACCGTGCAACAAGGGGATACTCTTTCTGAGATTGCTTACCGCAACGGAATCAGCCTGAAGGAATTGCTAGAGCAAAATAAAATAAGAAATCCCAACTTCGTAGGAATAGGCTTAAAGCTTACCATGAAGCGAAATGAAATAACCCATACTGTCAGCAGTGGAGAGACGTTGAATCAGATTGCCGCCCGTTACCAGGTCAACGAATCG
Source organism: Brevibacillus sp. B_LB10_24 (assembly GCF_046036945.1). NCBI lineage: Bacteria > Bacillati > Bacillota > Bacilli > Caryophanales > Paenibacillaceae > Brevibacillus > Brevibacillus sp. B_LB10_24. Next base: position 175,688 of record NZ_JBJQOQ010000002.1, read on the forward strand.
GCTATCGCCGCCCGCAATCCTCTGGTCAGACTGATTCCAGATAACTTGTATATCGGACAGGTCTTGTATATTCCCATCCCGTTGCAGCAGCGTTTGCCGGCTGGCAATGAAGAAGCCGGAGAGCGGCCGTCAGTCCAGGTTTCAAGCCGCGGCTCGCTGCGCGCTAGAACCCTGGAATGGCCGATCGAAAACGCTACGATTACCAGCGATTTTGGCAGTCGCTGGGGAAGAATGCACAAAGGGATAGATCTGTGGAACGAGAATAGGGGCAATACGCCGATATTGGCGGCAAAAAGCGGCGTAGTTATAGAGGCAGGGACGACCCGTGCGGGGTATGGACAGTTGGTCGTGCTGGATCACGGCGACGGTTTGAATACCTTTTATGCCCACATGCGCAAGATTCTGGTGACTGTTGGCCAGGAAGTAACCCAGGGAGATGTTTTGGGGTATATGGGGAACACAGGAGATTCCACGAACTACCATCTGCATTTTGAGGTGCGTCAGGATGATACGCCTGTCAATCCCTTGCGTTTTCTGCGGTAATTGGCAGTTCTTCACGTTTACAACGCCTGCCGAGATGCGATACAATGACTTGAAGCAAAAAAGAGAGGCGAATGTAAACAATGTATCTGGTATACGCAGACGAGCAAGGAAGGGTTTACGATCATCCGGAGGCTTTTGCCGTTGCCAGAAATGGCGAGATGCTGACGGAAATCCTGGAAGAAGAATTGATTCCGCTGCCTGAAGGAGCAACATTGGTCAGCCTGCCTGACACCGTGCCGGTCGGCATGGATCCGGAATCAGGAGAAATGAGGAGATTGGACGGGTTTACGGCTGTGGGCGCGCTTCTGCCGCAAGGCTTTACCCGCTTGCTTTTGCCCGGTTACGTAAAGACGGATAAACAGAAAAAGTTTCCGTTGTTCGGATATACAGCGGTCGTTTGGAAAGACGGCGCATTCTGGGCAGCCGCCCGGCAAAGCGATGATCCTTTTCAATGGAACCCGCTGAACTTTCCGATGGAGGAACTGCAACACCGCGTCGAACAGACGTTGTCCCAGTTTCCGGAAAATCGGATTTTACGCCATTTGTCCCACTGTGCGCTGGAGTACGAATGCTTGACCGCATCCAATAACTTTTTCCATCGCTGGGAAGGAAGTTTGCCGGTTTCGTATACCTGCAACGCCGGCTGCTACGGATGCATTTCTGAACAGCCGGAAGAGAGCGGCTTCCCTTCGCCGCAGACGCGAATGAATTTTAAACCGACAGAGGACGAGCTTGTCGAAGTGATGCTTCACCATCTAAAAACCCCTGAGAGCATCATCAGTTTTGGACAAGGCTGTGAAGGTGAGCCGTCCACCATGGCCGGGATTATCGTCCCGGCGATGCGCCGCGTTCGGCAGACGACCGACATGGGTTTGATCAACATCAACACCAATGCCGGGCTGACCGACCACATCAAGGGCATCGTCGACGCAGGCCTCGACCTGATGCGGGTCAGCATCATCAGCGCGATCGACGAGCACTACAATGCTTATTACCGCCCGCGCGGCTACACCCTGGAAAATGTGGCCCGTTCAGCCGAGTACGCCGCTTCCAAGGGAGTGTACACCTCGATCAACTACCTGTGTTTCCCGGGGGTTTTCGACCGCGAAGAAGAGATGGAAGCGATGATCAACTTTATTCGGCGCACCGGAATCCGCTTGATTCAGCTTCGCAACCTGAACATCGACCCGGAGAGTTACCTGGAGATGATCCCCAAGGCGCAGGGCGAGGTGTTTGGGATGAAGCAAGCGATCGAAATCTACCAGCAGGAGCTCCCTGACGTGGTGATTGGTTCGTTCACCCACGTGCCGCCCAAGGAACTACAGAACAGGAAAAATATGGGATAACCCCCGTCTGCTATTGCAAATCGGCACCAATCGTGCTACTATCTTTTTATGTCTGTTTATATAACTCTGTTTCGGTATACGATTCAGGGCGGAAAGAGGTGGATAACATGAAAGCAGGAATTCATCCAAATTACCACACGGTTAAAGTAACTTGCGCTTGCGGCAACGAATTCGAATCCGGTTCGACCAAGCAATCGCTGCGCGTGGAGATTTGCTCCAACTGCCACCCGTTCTTCACTGGCAAGCAAAAATTTGTTGATGCCGGCGGCCGTGTAGACCGTTTCAAACGGAAATACAACCTTTCTTAACTGCTTAAGAAAGTTTAGCGACAGTGACCAGGTAGGGTGCCCTACCTGGTTTTGTTGTACTTTCGGAAAGCTAACGCGTTAAAGGATGAAAGTATAAGAAAAACTAAGGCTTTCGCTATTTGACTTGGCGATAAGCCAAGTTTTTCTAATCTTGGCGGTCGTTGCGAGAGATGGTATGATGAAAAGGCTACCGCCATTTCCGGTAATGACCATTTTACATTTGGAGTTGTAGGTATGTATTTTATCAAGCAAAACGGATGGATTGAGCTAATTAGCGGCTGTATGTTTTCTGGAAAGAGCGAAGAATTGATTCGCCGGATTAAACGGGCGAAGATCGCCAAGCTGCGGGTTCAGGTGTTTAAACCGGTAATTGATGATCGCTATCACGCCATGGCCGTCGTTTCGCACAACGGAGGAATGGAAGAAGCGTTGGCGGTACATAACGCCAGGGAACTGTGGGAGGCGATCCTGCCTGACACGGAAGTGGTGGCGATAGACGAAGTGCAGTTTTTTGACGAAGAGATCATAGGGGTTTGCCAAATGCTGGCCGACCGGGGGATACGCGTGATTTGCGCAGGCCTGGACCAGGACTTTCGCGGCGAACCTTTTGGCGTGACGCCAAAGTTGCTTGCGCTGGCCGAGTATACGACAAAGCTGCATGCGATTTGCGTGTCGTGCGGCAGTCCGGCAACCCGGACGCAGCGCCTGATCGACGGAAGGCCGGCTGACTACAACGATCCGGTCATCATGGTTGGGACTGCGGAAAAATATGAAGCACGCTGCCGACACTGCCATGAAGTGCCGGGAAAGCCTGAAAGGCTGGCTAACCTCGATCAGATACAACGCGTATAGTGTGAGGACATCACTCCACCTTCTGGTTTGCATGGGCATCCTCAGGGATGCACAAACTAGGCAAAACAGGAGGTGGCTTTTATATGCGGACAGACCGCATGGCAAAGAGATTATCGTATTTGGTTGCTGTTCCGCTGTTCTTCTTGGCGCTCTCGCTCTCCGGCTGCAACCAGACTTCGACGCCGCAGGGTAAAACCTCCAGCATCCGCAGTTTGGACAGGCAGCAGAATCCTTCGGTTGCTCCAAATCAGACGGGCGACATCATCAGCAGGGGAACAGGGTGGGCTGACCGCGACAGGATTATGGGACGCAACCAAAATCCCAATCTGATTATCGGTCATCAAAACGTTATAAACAAAGATGTTGATATGCGCAGCATGGTAGCAGCGGCAAAAAATGTGCCGGGTGTGGAAGGTGCGCGGATTACGCTGCACGGCGGCAACGCGTACGTGACACTGGATCTGATCCATAACGTCACTGCCGGACAGGCGCGTCATATCGAAGACCAGGTGATCAGTGCACTGAAGATGAAAGCACCCCGATACGATTATCACATTACCTCGCACGACGGCTACCATCGATGAGAAAACGGCTCGGAACCCCGGGCTTTTTTCTTTGACTAATTTGATGATCTCCTATATAATTGTAATGTTATACGAAAAAATAATTAAGTTTTACTTTGGGGTGATAGCTGTGTTTGAGCGTTTATCTGCCGTTGAGGAGCGTTATGAAGAAGTAACGGACCTTTTGTGTGACCCCGATGTCATTAACGATACCAAAAAGCTGCGGGATCTGTCCAAGGAGCAAGCGGGTTTGGAAGAGACCGTAACGGTGTACCGTGAATATAAATCAGTTGTGCAGCAATTGGATGACGCCAAGGCCATGTTTGAAGAGAAGCTCGACGATGAAATGCGCGAAATGGTGAAAATGGAGATATCTGATTTGACCGAGCGCAAGGAGCAGCTTGAACAGCGCTTAAAAATTCTTCTGCTGCCGAAAGACCCGAACGATGACAAGAACGTCATCGTCGAGATCCGCGGTGCTGCCGGCGGCGACGAGGCGGCTCTCTTTGCCGCTGATTTGTACCGGATGTACACGCGCTTTGCCGAGCGCCACAGTTTTAAGGTAGAGGTTCTGGAGGCGAATCCGACGGACATCGGCGGGTATAAGGAAATCATTTTCTCAGTGAGCGGCCGCGGTGCTTACAGCAAACTGAAGTTTGAAAGCGGCGCACACCGGGTTCAGCGGATTCCGACGACAGAGTCCGGCGGCCGGATCCACACCTCGACTTCCACGGTCATCGTGCTGCCTGAAGTAGAGGAATTAGAGGTGGAATTGCACGAAAAGGATATACGTGTCGATACGTTCTGTTCCAGCGGAGCGGGCGGTCAAAGCGTCAACACGACCAAGTCGGCAGTTCGTGTCACGCACGTGCCTACCGGCATCGTCGTATCCTGCCAGGACGAGAAGTCTCAGAACTCCAACAAGGAGAAGGCGCTTCGCGTACTGCGCGCCCGTCTGTTTGACTTCTACCAGCAGCAGGCGATGGCTGAGCAGGACGCTGCCCGGAAAAGCCTGGTCGGGACAGGTGATCGCAGTGAACGGATTCGCACGTATAACTTCCCGCAAAGCAGGGTAACCGATCACCGAATCGGCCTTACGCTGCACCGGTTGGATTCAGTCCTGGCGGGTGAGCTGGACGAAGTAATCGACCATCTCATCATGCACGAACAGACGGAGTTGTTGAAAAGCCATGCAACAGCTTGATACAGACAACATCAAGACGATTCGAGAAGCCCTGCTCTGGGCTTCTCGTTTTTTACAAAACGCCGGCAGCCAGGATCCGCAATTCGAGGCAGAACTGCTGCTGAGACATGTACTCGGGTGGAGCAGGAGCACCTTTTTGGCCAATCTGCCGGACCCTGTCTCCGGGGAAGCGGTGCAGCGGCTGAAGCTGTTGTGTGAACGCCGGGCGACCCGCGAGCCGCTGCAGTACATCTTGGGCAAACAGGAGTTTTTTGGACGCGACTTCGCCGTCAAGCCGGGCGTACTGATTCCCCGTCCGGAAACGGAAATCCTGATTGAACAAGTGCTGCAGTCTGCCGATCAGCTCTGGCCTGCCAGCCAAAGTCTGGATGTGGCCGATATCGGGACTGGCAGCGGCGCCATCTGTCTGACCCTGGCTTGTGAACGGCCTGCCTGGCAAGTGACTACGGTGGACTTGTCTGCCGAAGCGATTGAGATTGCACGGCAGAATGCCTGTGAGTTGGGGGTCGAGGGGCGGGTTGTCTTTTTGCAAGGCGATCTGGCCGAGCCGCTTGTGGCAGCGGACAGGAGATTGGATATCCTGGTATCTAACCCGCCGTACATCCCTACCGCCGATGTGCGGGGACTGGACAGGGAAGTGCGGGACTACGAGCCTCTGCTTGCGCTGGATGGAGGCGATGACGGTCTCGACTGTTACCGGCGCATTTGTTCGGCTTTGCCGGCACTGCTGAAGCCCGCGGCACTGGTCGCGTTTGAAGTGGGGATCGGTCAAGCCCGGAGCGTTGCAGAGCTCATGAAGTCTGAAGGCGAGATCGACGAAGTGAAGATCGTCCCCGACCTGGCCGGGATCAGCCGGGTCGTGTTGGGGTGGCGCCGGCGAATCGAAAATCTTTTGTGAAGAGACAGTATATTTGCCGGGATTCCCGTCGATACTGACAGCTAAAGAGAGAGAAAACAAGCGTCAGTATCTGAGGGGAGAAGATTTACATGAAGCGGATTTACCTTGTTTTGTTCGTGCTGTGCGTCATGCTGATGAACTGGGAAGGACAGTTGAATGCGGCATCCGTCGTCGATAACGGGCCGATCCCGCAGGAGTCGATCCGTCTGCGCATCATCGCCAACAGCGATTCGTTTCAGGATCAGTGGCTGAAGCGCGAAGTGCGGGACGCGGTCGTCGCACAAATGAATGAATGGGTAAAGGATATCCGCTCATTTGAAGAGGCACGCTCCGAAGTGGCAACAAGGCTGCCTGAACTGCAGCGCTTGGTGGATCAAACGATACAGGACAGAGGTTTCGCTTATCAGTCAGCAGTTGATTTTGGCCGGGTTCCATTTCCCACCAAACTGTATGGCTCATATGTTTACCCTGCGGGGGATTATGAAGCACTGCGTATACGAATCGGCAAAGCCGAGGGACAAAACTGGTGGTGCGTACTCTTTCCGCCGCTCTGTTTTATCGATATGTCCAGCGGTGATGCCGTGCAGCAAAAGCAACAAGCTGAACGGCAGAAGCAGGGTGAGCCGCAGAAGCAGGATGAACCGCAACAACTGCATGACCAAGCCGGCCAAGGCGGCAAAATGCTTGCTGATGCCGCCCCGGAAGTAGAAGTTCGCTTCTTTATCTGGGATTGGCTGACAGGTTTATTTTGATAAGATACGCTCCCCCTTCCCCACCTTTCAAGGTGGGTTTTTTTGAGTTATCCACAAGATACCCACAGGTTGTTGAAAACTTTGCGGATAGATTTTATACTAGGGAAGCAAATCCGTGTAAATGAAGGTTTGGAAAGGGTACAAAGATATGCAGAAAAAAATCGAGACGAAAGTCTGGCGTGTGGATAAAAATGTGGAAGAAAAAATAAATTATTCACAGATTGTGGATGCAGCCCGCGTCATCCGGGATGGGGAACTGCTCGCCTTTCCTACGGAAACAGTCTACGGACTGGGGGCCAATGCATTGTCGGACGAAGCTGTGGAAAAAATATATACGGCGAAAGGACGGCCGAGCGACAATCCGCTGATCGTCCATATTGGGTCGCTGTCGCAGCTGCCTTCTGTCGCGTCCTTTGTTCCGCCCAAGGCACTCAAACTGATAGAGGCATTTTGGCCGGGTCCGCTGACTCTGTTTTTGCCCAAGACGGAAGCAGTGGCCAGACGGGTGACGGCGGGACTTGATACGGTTGGTGTGCGCATGCCGGACCATCCGCTGGCGCTGGCGCTGATCCAGGAAGCGGGGGTGCCGATCGCTGCACCCAGTGCCAATCGCTCAGGCAGGCCTAGTCCTACCAGCGCGGCTCACGTGCTTGCAGATTTAGACGGCCGAATTGCCGGCGTCTTGGATGGAGGCCCTACCGGAGTAGGTGTAGAGTCGACCACGATTGACATGACAGCCGAACCCCCTGTCATTCACCGCCCTGGCGGCATTACGTACGAACAGATCAAGGCGGTAATCGGCGAGGTGCTGGTGGATGCCGCTGTATCAGGCAGCAAACAGATGCAGCCGCTGTCCCCGGGGATGAAGTACACCCATTACGCTCCAGAGGGGCAGATGTGGATCGTTTCCGGCGAGGCTGCCGCCGCCAGGCAGCACATGCTGCAAATGCTGGCCGAGGCCAAGCGGGAGGGCAAAAAGACAGGTGTACTGGCTGTGGAAGAAAACACAGAGTGGTGGGGGCAGCAGGACTCTGCCGATGTGGTGATCTCCTGCGGCTCGTCCGGTGATCTGGAAAGCGTCGCCAGGGAGCTCTATGCCTGTCTCCGCCAATTTGACGATCATCAGGTAGAATTTATCGTCTCCGAGGCGTTCCCGACGAACGGAATCGGACTTGCGATTATGAACCGCCTGGAAAAGGCTGCAGGTGGACGAATTATCCGCGTGTAAGCATGTTTCCCTTCTTGTCCGCATATTGTGGAAGGACGGAAGGGGGAACAAGCGTGGAAGACCATTTATTCCATTTAGGACAGTTTCTCACTTTGTTAATGATCGCGGTTGCACTTGGAATGGATGCCTTCTCCCTGGGGATCGGAGTAGGTATGGTCGGAATGCGCCTGCGTGATGTTTTAAAGGTCAGCGTCACCATCGGCCTGTTTCATATCTGCATGCCATTGATCGGCATTGCTATCGGCTTGTTTCTTTCAGGCTTAATCGGGCACATCGCAGATTACCTGTCAGGTGCCATCCTGATCCTTTTAGGAATACACATGTTGTGGAATGCTGTATTGCGATCTCCGTCAGAAAAGAGTACGATACGAACAAGCGGGTTGGGCCTGCTTTTATTTTCTTTTACCGTCAGTTTGGATGCCTTGTCGGTGGGGCTGTCTTTTGGTTTGATAGAGGTGAATACGGCTTTGGCAGTCGGCCTGTTTGGCTTGATTGGCGGTTTTATGGCCGGTTGCGGGCTCATGCTTGGGAGGAGCATCGGCAACTGGTTAGGCGTCCACAGTGAAATGTTGGGCGGGTTGATCCTGCTGGCGGTAGGCTGCAAGTTTATCATCTAAGACATCTTACGAGCGGCATGAAGAGGAGGATTGTGATGCATATCTTGTTTGTATGCACCGGAAATACGTGCCGGAGCCCGATGGCAGAGGCGCTGTTCAGACAAAAGCTGGAGGGGACTGCAGCCAAGATCCGTTCCGCGGGGCTGGCGGCCTTCGATGGACAACAAGCCTCTGAGAATGCCAGGCAAGTGTTGACAGTACGCGGAATCCGGCAGGATCATCGGGCACAGCGCTTGTCCCTCGAACTGCTCTTCTGGGCGGACCTGGTATTGACGATGACGCGAAGCCACAAGGAACACATTCTGCAGATGTTTCCCGGCCACGGCGACAAGATTTTTACGCTCGCGGAATACGTAGGCATGGACGGGGATATTGCCGACCCGTACGGCGGCGGTTTGGAGATCTACACGACGTGCGCCGAGGAGCTGGACAAGATTCTGGACATGCTTTACGAGAAATTGGCCCCTCAGCTTCCTCCGAATAAATCATCCTAATTTTCTATGTCCCAGATCGGAATTTGAGGTATAATACTATCGATCAAAGGTATCGGGAGGCTAGCATATGAGAGTGGCATTAGGCGCGGATCACGGCGGATTCAGATTAAAGGAAGAGATCAAGTCCCTGCTGGAAGAGATGAACATCGCCTGCGAGGACTTCGGCTGCGACTGTGAGACGTCTGTCGACTATCCTGATTACGCGCTGCCGGTTGCGGAAAAGGTAGCTGCGGGAGAGTTTGACCGCGGTATTCTCATCTGCGGGACCGGTATCGGCATGTCGATTGCGGCCAACAAGGTGCCCGGTATTCGCTGCGCACTTGTGCATGATATGTTTTCAGCCAAAGCGACACGGGAACACAACGATACCAATGTCCTGACCATGGGTGAGCGCGTTATCGGACCTGGACTCGCCCGGGAGATCGTGAAAATTTGGTTGGAAACCGAGTTTCAAGGCGGTCGCCACCAAAGACGGATTGATAAAGTAACCGATATTGAAGCGAAGCATCTGGGAGTGAAGTAGGGTGGATGTGACGCAAATCGAAAACCAGATGAAGGTGATCTTGTCGGAACTGCAGGAGGCAGCCGGGCTGCAGGCAGGCAAGCTGCTGGTCATCGGCTGCAGCACGAGCGAGGTGCTGGGGAAGCACATCGGAAAAGCAGGAAGCGAAGAGGTTGCTGCCGCGATCTATCGGGCTGTTGACGAGGTGCGGCAGATTCATCAGTTTGACATTGCGTTTCAATGCTGCGAGCACTTAAACCGGGCGCTCGTCGTTGAACAAAAGATGCTGGAGTCCGGCAGACTGGAACAGGTCACGGTGGTTCCGGTGCCGTCGGCAGGAGGATCGATGGCCGCTTACGCCCATGCGAAGCTGACGTCACCTGCTGTTGTGGAATTTATTCGCGCAGACGCCGGCATCGATATTGGAGACACGCTGATCGGCATGCACTTAAAACACGTAGCGGTCCCGTTTCGCCCCAGCTTGCGTCAGATTGGCGAAGCCCACGTAACAGCCGCTTACACCCGCCCCAAACTGATTGGCGGCGCCAGGGCTGTTTACGAACGGAACTCAGGCAACACGAGCTGTTTGTAAGATGATTAAAAATATATATAAAACAGTAGTAGGAGAGATGAAGATGTTGGAATTTTTAAAGAGCCAAGATCCCCAGGTTGCTGAGGCCGTTCGTCTTGAATTGGGCAGGCAGCGTGACAAAATTGAACTGATCGCTTCCGAAAATTTTGTCAGCCGAGCTGTAATGGAAGCAGCGGGTACCGTGCTTACCAACAAATACGCGGAGGGATATCCCGGCCGCCGGTATTACGGTGGCTGTGAATACGTGGACATCGCCGAAAACATTGCCCGCGATCGGGTGAAGGAACTGTTTGGCGCGGAGCACGCCAACGTACAGCCGCATTCCGGCGCACAGGCAAATATGGGCGTATACTTATCCATTCTCAAGCCGGGCGACACGGTCCTGGGTATGAATCTCTCCCATGGCGGACACTTGACTCACGGTAGTCCGGTTAACTTTTCCGGGCTCTTGTACAATTTCGTTGAATACGGCGTCGATGAGCAGACACACCGGATCGATTACGATGTCGTCCGCTCGCTTGCCCAGGAACACAAACCCAAGTTAATCGTCGCCGGAGCGAGCGCGTATCCCCGGGTCATCGACTTCGCCAAGTTCCGCGAGATCGCTGATGAAGTGGGCGCGTACTTCATGGTCGACATGGCCCATATCGCCGGTTTGGTCGCGGCTGGTTTGCACCCGAATCCGGTACCGCACGCTCACTTTGTGACCAGTACGACCCACAAGACACTGCGCGGTCCGCGCGGAGGATTGATCCTCTGCAAAGAGGAGTTTGCCAAGGCGATCGACAAGTCGATCTTCCCGGGTGTACAAGGCGGTCCGCTGATGCACATTATCGCGGCCAAGGCGGTTGCGTTCGGAGAAGCGCTGCAGCCGTCGTTTAAAGAGTATGCGAAACGTATCGTCGAGAATGCGAGCGCATTTGCCGAAGCCTTGAAGGCAGAAGGGCTGCAGCTTGTATCGGGCGGAACGGACAACCATTTGGTGCTGGTTGACGTCCGCAACCTGGGCTTGACTGGGAAAGAGGCCGAACATCTGCTTGATGAAGTCTCCATTACCACCAATAAAAACACCATTCCGTACGATCCTCAAAGCCCGTTCGTCACCAGCGGCGTCCGCATGGGAACGCCGGCGGTCACTACCCGCGGATTTGACACCGAAGCGATGAAGGAAGTGGCTTCGATCATTGCATTGTCGTTGAAGAACCCGCAGGATGAAGCCAAGCAGGAGGAAGCCCGCCAGCGCGTAGCTGCCCTCTGTGCCCGGTTCCCGCTGTACGAAGGACTCTCGATTTAACCCACATCCGTATAAGCGATAAAAGTGTCCCCGATCCGCATCGGGGACTTTCTTTGTAAACAGGCTCATGCTCACCCAAGGGACTCCCCTTCTACGCCAGTGTGTTCATTTTCAAAAAATTGACGTGCTTCATCTGTTTCGCTATGATTATAAAAGCTTTCAAAGGGAGTTTTTTGAAGCTTTCACATCACCGACAAAACGGAAACTACGGGGGGAAATTGAATGAGTCGAGTTTACGTTTTTGACCATCCGCTTATTCAGCATAAAATTACGTTTATCCGGGATAAAAACACCGGGACAAAAGATTTCCGGGAACTGGTAGACGAAGTGGCAACGTTAATGGCCTATGAAATTACGCGAGATATGCCGCTGGAAGAAACTGTAATCGAAACGCCGGTCGCGCCCTGCCGCTCACGCGTGCTTGCAGGCAAGAAGGTGGGTCTGATACCGATTCTGCGGGCTGGCCTTGGCATGGTGGAAGGAATCCTCAAGCTGATTCCTGCCGCCAAGGTAGGACATATCGGTTTGTATCGCGATCCCCATACACTGAAGCCGGTAGAGTACTTTGCCAAGCTGCCGACTGATATCCAGGAACGCGACTTGATTGTCATCGATCCGATGCTGGCCACGGGCGGTTCGGCGGCGGCAGCGATCACAGCGTTGAAGCAGCGCGGGGCGAAAAGCCTGAAGCTGATGTGCCTGGTGGCGGCTCCGGAAGGGATTGAACTGGTGCAGAAGGAGCATCCGGATGTAGACATCTTTGTCGCAGCGGTAGACGACTGTTTGAACGATCACGGCTACATCGTCCCCGGACTGGGCGATGCCGGAGACCGTTTGTTCGGAACGAAGTAGGTGAAGCTGATGAAAAAGATCAAAGTGTTGACGGTGTTTGGCACTCGGCCTGAGGCGATTAAAATGGCCCCGCTGGTCCACGAGTTGAAACGCCGTCCGGAGCAGATCGAATCGATCGTTTGCGTCACGGCCCAGCATCGGCAAATGCTTGATCAGGTTCTGGATATTTTTGGGATTGTGCCTGATCTTGATTTGAACATTATGAAAGAACGCCAGACGCTGGTTGATGTAACGGTGCGCGGCCTGGAGAGCCTCGATCGGGTGATGAAAGAGACCAAACCTGATATCGTACTGGTTCACGGGGACACCACGACCACGTTTATCGCCAGTCTGGCTGCCTTTTACAACCAGGCGGCGATCGGACATGTCGAAGCAGGACTTCGGACGTGGGACAAGTACTCCCCGTTCCCGGAAGAGATGAACCGGCAGTTGACCGGAGTCATGGCTGACCTGCATTTTTCCCCGACCGAGGGGGCGGCGGACAATCTGCGCCGTGAAAACAAGCAGGAAGCATCTATTTTTGTCACCGGTAATACCGTCATTGACGCTTTGCAGACGACTGTTCGGGAAGATTACCGCCACCCGGTGCTGGAACAGACGGCAGGCCGCCGAATGGTGCTGATGACCGCCCACCGCCGGGAGAACCTGGGTGAGCCGATGCAGCGGATCTTCCGAGCGGTTCGCCGCTTGGTGGAGGATCACCCGGACATCGCGGTCGTCTATCCGGTCCATCTAAACCCGGCTGTACAGGAAGTGGCCCGGGAGGTATTGGGTGACCATCAGCGCATTCATCTGATTGAGCCCTTGGATACCTTCGATTTTCACAACTTTGCCCGCAGGGCGCACTTGATATTGACCGACTCGGGCGGTGTACAGGAAGAGGCGCCTTCACTGGGAGTACCCGTGCTGGTCTTGCGGGATACGACGGAGCGGCCGGAGGGGATCGAAGCCGGTACGCTGAAATTGGCCGGGACAGACGAAGAACAGGTGTACCGGCTGGCGAATGAATTGTTGTGCGATTCCGATGCTTATGAAGCGATGGCGAAAGCAGTAAATCCTTACGGGGACGGCAAAGCTTCCGAGCGGATTGTCGATGCGGTCCTTTTTCACTTCGGCCTTTGCAGCGAACGGCCGCAGCCGTTTCGACCGGGTAAAAAGGAACAAACGATCGTGTAAGACAAAAATGGCAAAAGCGACAGCTTCCGGTATGGGGGCTGTCGCTTTTCTTCTGCGATAAACGCCAAGACGTTTTTCGTTAAAACTGGATGCGGCCGCTTGTTAGAATAGCCACTTCGCTCCCATGTACAGGGCGACTCCCCAGATAATTACGGCCGATATCCGGTTGATCAAGGCCAGCCGCTTGCCAGAACGGTCGATGGAACCGATCCGCCTGCCGACAATCGACAAGCCGAGAAACCAGCAGTACGAGACGAGAATACAGGCGGCTGTGAATCCCCATTTGGCTATTCCGCTGTAGCCGAGCGAACTGGTGCCGATCACGCCGATCGTATCGAGAATAGCATGGGGATTCAGCAGGGAGACCGATGCGGTAAACGCGATCTGTTTTTGGGTCGGAAGCCTTACCATTTCCCCGGTGGCGGCGTTTGCCGCGGCGCTCTTCCACGTCACCCAGCCCATGTAGAGCAGGAAGAGGAAGCCGGCGCCATAGAGTATAGAGGCCAGCCAGGAGACCTGCAGCACGACGACCGATACGCCCAACACGGCAAGCAGTATCAAGACGGTGTCGCACAGAGAAGCCGTTATCACCGCTGGAAGGGCTCGCAGCAGCGTTGGTTGGGTAGCGCCCTGGTTAAAGATGAACACATTTTGGACGCCCAGTGGGATGATCAGTCCAAAAGCGAGGATGAGGCCATGAATAAAAGCTTGCGCCATCAATATTTCTCCTTCCTATAGAACGGCTTTGCTGTCCTATATGAGCTATCGTAAACGGAAACAGGCTGCAAGTCTCCAACCAAATGGATGGTATAATACCCAACCAATTGCTATGATAGAGGAAAACGTGCGGAGGTGAAGCAGGGCAATGGCTCAACTAGACTGGAAACCGGACAAGGCCTCGCCTGTACCGCTGTATCGGCAGATTGCCGCATATGTAAAAGAAAAGATCGCGAGCACAGAGTGGCCGGTAAACAGCAAGATCCCGCCACAACGCACGCTGGCCAGAGCGTTCGAGGTCAATCGCAGTACGGTCGTCACCGCATTGGAGGAATTGACAGCGGAGGGTTTCCTTGAGGGGCGCAGCGGAAGCGGCACGGTCGTGGCCAACAGCAGCTGGACGACGCTGACGGCAGTCCCGCCCCCAGACTGGAACGCCTACGTCAATGCAGGTATTCACAAGCCCAATCTGCCGACCATTCAGGAAATCAACAAGGCGGAATTCCATCCTGGCGTCATCCGGCTGGGAACGGGCGAACTGGGACCGGAGCTGCAGCCGAGAGAGTGGATGAGAGAGGTGCTCGGCCGCGTATCGGGCAAACTCGAATCGCTCGGGTATGAACAGCCCAAGGGATTGCCGGCGCTGCGGGAACAGATCAGCCTTCATGTCAAACCGTTGGGGATCGAGGCCTCCCCCTCGGCTGTACTGGTGGTCTCCGGCGCCCTTCAAGCGCTTCAGCTGATCTCGCTTGGCATCCTTCACCGAGGCTCGTCGATTTTGCTTGAAAAGCCGTCTTACCTGTCTTCCCTCCACTTGTTCCAATCTGCCGGGATGCGGCTTGTCGGCATGCCAATGGACGGACAGGGGCTGATCACCTCGCGCCTGCAGGCGTACCTAGGGCAGCACCAGGCGGCGATGTTGTACACGATTCCTTCGTTTCACAATCCAACGGGAATTCTGATGACAGCACAGCGACGCCAGGAATTGTTGAAGGTGTGCGAGGCTGAGCGGCTGCCGATTGTCGAAGACGACGTCTACCGGGAGCTGTGGCTTGATACACCTGCACCGCCTCCCCTGAAAGCAGCGGACAAAAGCGGACTGGTCCTGTATCTCGGGAGCATGTCCAAGACGCTGAGTCCCGGCCTGCGGATCGGCTGGCTGATCGGGCCCGAGCCGGTGATTGAACGGTTGGCTGACATCAAAATGCAGACGGATTACGGATCCAGCTCCCTGTCACAATGGGCGGCGGCCGAGTGGCTGGCAAGCGGCAGGTATCAGGAACACATCGCCTGGGTCCGGGGGCAGCTGAAAAAGCGGCGGGAAGCGGCAAAACTGGCGCTGGATGCCCACTTTTCCGACATGGCCGCGTGGAGCATGCCGAGCGGAGGATTCTATATCTGGCTCCGCTTTACAGTAGGGATGCCTATTCGCAAGCTGTTTGAGCGGGCGCTGGAAGCCGGTATTCTGATCAACCCGGGAAGCGTCTACGACCAGGGAGCCACGCAGTATTTGCGCCTCTCCTACTCGTATGCAGCGCCCGACGAATTGCATAGCGGACTTTCCAGGCTGGCAGAGATTGCGAGGACGCTGGCGGAATAATAGGCTGTGAGGCACATGGACTGTGCCTCTTTTTTCCTATCTTATATAAAATTCTATAAAGCTACGAAACTTACAACCTATCAAAGCGTCTAATGATAGTGTATGACATCAGAGAAAACACAAGAGGAGAGGAGTTATACTACATGAGGAAGAGGCAGCGCAGGCTGCTGTCGCTCCTTGTTGCTTCGTCGTTGTTATGGGGAACATCTGTTCCGTTTGCGGTCAGCGTAGCAGAAGCAGCAGTGCCAAGTTCTATGTCGGTTATCTGGCAGACGCCCATTGGCGAAGGGGTGACACTGTACAAATATTCAAAAGCTTATGGAAACCAGCAGTCGATTATTTACGTGACACAAGTGGATTTGAACAATGATTACGTTGAAGTCAAACCGGTGTACGGCACGAACGGCCTGTTGACGGAGAAGCAAACCGTCACGAAAATGGCCAACGAGACCGGGGCGATTGCAGCGATCAACGCAGACTTCTTTAACATGCAGAAACGGGGAGCTCCCTTCGGCGTCGTAGTGAAGGATTCCGATGTAGTGTCCTCGATGGGGCACATATCCTACTGGTACAGCCTGGGCATTACCGACGATAAATTGGCCTACATAGAACATCTCGGGTTTACGGGCAAGGTGACCGCCGAGAACGGAACTTCTTTTTCGCTCCGGGGGGTCAACAAAGAGGAGTACAATCCCAGTGAAGGCAAAAGCCATCTAGGTCAGCTTAACCTCTATACACCCAAGTTCGGCAAGACAAGCCTGGGGCCGATCAGCGGCTATAAAAATGTCGTCGAAGTCGTATTCGTGAACGGCGTTGCCACCGAAGTCCGCACAGACCAGCCGGCTGCCACGATCCCGGCAAATGGTTTTGTCCTGTGGGGGCAAGGGGCTGCCGCCGACTTTTTAAAACAGAATGTGCCCGTCGGCTCCACTGTCAACATCGACTCCCAGACCACCCCGAACAGCAAGAACTGGATCGACGCGGTAGGCGGCGGCGTCCTGCTGGTCGACCAGGGAAAACCGCTCACGTCGTTTCGGGCAGAGGCCGCGATAACGGGGAAAAACGCCCATACCGCAGTCGGTGTCTCGCAGGATGGCAAGATGCTGTACATCGTGGCAAATGACGATACAGCCAACAGCCGTGGACTTACGCTGCAGGAACTGTCGCAAGTCATGGTGGATTTAGGCGCGTATCGGGCGGTCAACTTCGACGGCGGCGGCTCCACTACGATCTCAGCCCGGATGCTCGGCGATACGCAGGCAAAGCTGATCAACCAGCCGAAGGGCGGAGCGGAGCGCCGGGTACCTACCGGACTTGCCGTTTACAACACGGCGCCGCAAGGAACCCTGTCCAATTTCCAAATCGACGGTCCGACCGACGTGCTGATGGGACAGACGGCCGATTTTACGACAAAGGCGTACGACAACCATTACCTGCCGTACAAGATTGACCCTTCCGACATTACCTGGACAGTCAGACAGAGCGAGGCGGGAACGTTTGAAGGCCATCAGCTGACGGCACTAAAGCCGGGTACGATCACGATCGAAGCGACGGCGGCAGGCATTTCGAAAACCCGCGACGTCCGTGTGCTCAGCGGCCAGGACATCGCCCAGGTCATAGTCTCGCCGGGGACGATCAACATAGCCCCAGGGCAGACAGTGACACTCGATGTCAAAGTCAAGACAAAGCAAGGGGTGACCGTGCAGGCGACCCCGCTGAGCGTCAAAGTGACATCCAATTCGTCGCTGCTGAATGTGAATGACAAGCTGCAGCTTACTGCGAATGACGGAGTCGGCCAAGGCAGCGTGACAGTCTCCTATGACGGTGTCTCGACGACCGTTCCGGTCAACATCGGCGAACAGGAACAGCCGTGGCTGAACTTTGACAATCTGACCGGTCTGTATCACGCGGGATATCCGGAAGGGTTGAACAACGCTGGGTCGTTTAGTCTGGTCAGCGATCCGGTCTACCGTTCCAAAAAGGCGGCCAAGCTGACCTACAACTTTGCCGGGGCGTCGGAGGACGATGTCCGGATCGCTTACGGCCGCATGGGTTCCAACGCTGTCGCGATGCCGGGCCAACCGATCGGCATGGGACTTTGGGTCTACGGCGACAACAGCAGCCACTGGCTGCGGGCAGAGATTATGGACGCCAAGGGCAAGCAGCATCTGGTCGATTTGGCAGAGAAGATCGATTGGACAGGCTGGAAGCAGGTAAAAGGCTACTTCCCTGCTAATGTGAGCTATCCGGTAAGTCTCCGCAGCATCTACGTCGTCGACAAACCGGAAGAGTCGGAGACCCGTCCGCTCCAGGGAACGGTCTACTTCGACGAGGCTTCTGTGCTGCTGCCGTTCCAGGCAGGCAAGCAGCTGCCGGGGGCTGACGTCGATCCGGCCAAACCGGGCAAGCTGTCCTTAGGGGACGAGCTGGATCTCAGCTTCTCGTTTGCTCGTTCAGCCGATTATCTCAGCAAGGCCCGAATTGACGTAAAATCGTCGGCGGGAACACAGCTTCCTGGGTACGTCGCGTCGGCAAACGGGTTCACCATCTCCCCGATCGACCTGAAGCCAGGAAAGACAGACCAATTCAGCACTTCTCCGGCGACGATCACCTTAAAGCCGAAGAAATGGACCAAGCGCAAGGGTGTCGGTTTGCTGTACGTAAATGAAGCAAACCAAACCTTTGACCCGCTCGTTGGGCAGATGGACCCGAACGGCAATTGGGTCTACCAGGTAAACTCCTACGGTACGTACATTCCGTACTACCTGGACATTCCGGACAGCGTGCCGTTCATGGACATCCTGAATCACCTGGCTCAGGAAGAAATTACAAAAATGGCGGCCAAGGGCTACATCAAAGGTCTTGCTCCGGACGTCTTTGGTCCGGAAGTGTCGCTGACCCGGGCGGAATTCGTAACCTTGCTGT
The DNA here is from genome assembly GCF_046036945.1 of Brevibacillus sp. B_LB10_24. NCBI lineage: Bacteria > Bacillati > Bacillota > Bacilli > Caryophanales > Paenibacillaceae > Brevibacillus > Brevibacillus sp. B_LB10_24. Next base: position 194,151 of record NZ_JBJQOQ010000002.1, read on the forward strand.
CCAGGGTGTACAACTGGAAACTGCCGGCCAAGCCGAAGCTGTCATTTAAGGATCCAGTGCCGGATTGGGCACAGGGGGCTGTGCAAGTCGCCCTGGCGAACGGCATCGTCAAAGGGTATGAAGACAAGACGTTCCGTGCGAACCAGCCGGTGACCCGCGCCGAGGCGGCCGTCATCCTGGATCGTCTGATGAAAAAGCAGAAGAAGCCGGAAAAGGCGCCGGCTGACCAAAAATCGTGGCCGAGTTGGGCCGCTTCATCCATCAACAACGTCGTGGGACTTGGCTTGATGGATCCGATCGGCGACAACTTTGCGCCTAATCAGCCCACTACCCGGGCGGAATACGTCGTGGCGCTGTACCGTATGTTAGGCATGAAATAACCAATGGAAGACCGCACCCCGGCAAAGGGCGCGGTCTCTTGTCTTTTGTTCGGAAGGTATAAAAGGGCGTCGGGAAGAATTGATGGTAAAGAAGATTCCATACTATTTCTTCGAGGAGTGGTAACAATGGGTAAAAAGGAAGTTGTTATCGCAAGTGCAGTCAGGACCGCCATCGGCAGTTTCCAGGGGACGCTGTCGACGGTGAGCGCAACCAGGCTGGGAGCAATCGTCCTGGAAGGAGCCTTGGCCAAGGCCGGCGTTGCCAAAGACAAGGTGGAAGAGGTGATCATGGGCAATGTCCTGCAAGCGGGATTGGGGCAAAATCCGGCTCGTCAGGCGGCTATTTTTGCCGAACTGCCGCAAACCGTACCGTCCATGACCATCAATAAGGTATGCGGTTCGGGCCTGAAGGCGGTTCATTTGGCAGCGCAATCGATCATCGCCGAGGAAGCGGACATCGTTCTTGCCGGCGGGATGGAAAACATGAGTCTGGCTCCCTATTTGCTTGAGGGGGCCCGCAGCGGCTACAGGATGGGCGATCAGAAGGTGGTCGATTCGATGATCCGCGATGGACTCTGGTGTGCATTTAATGACTACCACATGGGCATCACCGCCGAGAACCTGTGTGAACAGTACAGCCTCTGCCGCGAGGAGCTTGACGAATTTGCCGCCTGGAGTCAGGAAAAGGCGATGCGGGCGATCGCCGAGGGAAGGTTTAAGGACGAGATCGTCCCGGTGACGATTCCGCAGCGCAAAGGCGACCCGATCCGCTTTGACCAGGATGAATTCCCGCGCGCCGGGGTGACTGTCGAATCTTTGGCCAAACTCCGCCCCTCCTTTAAGAAGGAAGGCATGGTAACGGCGGGCAACGCGTCCGGCATCAACGACGGGGCTGCAGCTCTCCTGATCATGTCCCGGGAGAAGGCAGAGGAACTGGGAATTAAGCCGCTGGCGCGCATCCTGTCCAACGCGAGTGCCGGTGTCGATCCGAGCATCATGGGAATCGGTCCCGTGCCGGCGACGAGACGAGCCCTGGAAAAAGCGGGACTCGCATTGGAGGAAATCGATCTGGTAGAAGCGAATGAAGCGTTCGCTGCCCAGTCCCTCGCTGTAGGCAAGGATCTTGGGTTTGATCGCGACAAGCTGAACGTGAACGGGGGAGCGATCGCCCTGGGCCATCCGATCGGCGCAAGCGGAGCCCGAATCCTCGTCTCGCTGGTCCACGAGCTGCACAAGCGGGACCAGGCAAAATACGGTCTGGCCACGCTCTGTATCGGCGGCGGACAGGGAGTTGCAACCGTGATTGAAAAACTCTGAAAACAAATGTGAACGCTTTGTGTCTACAGGATTTCCACGTTGACAAATCTAATAATTGTTCGTTAATATGGATGAGGGCAAAGGGGCTATGCTTACATGCCCTCTCCTTTTGTAGAGAAGGGAGAACGAGATATTGGCGAAAATCGACAAACCATGGCAAGCGATCGGTCTGGTCAGCGTTATTGGCGTGGACATGGCCGTCTGTGTTATAGCCGGTGTTTGGATTGGAAAGTATATGGATGGCCTGTTAGGGACCAAGCCCTGGCTCCTGCTGGCCGGTTTGCTGATTGGACTGGGCGTTGGAGTGTACAGCGTCTACCGGCTCATACGCGCTTATTTCTAGGGAGATGACCATGCAAACGTTTACTTTGGCGATGCGCAGGACTTTTCGCTATGCTTTTACCTGCATGTCAGTCGTTGCGATACTCTGGGTACTGTTGCCTGAGTACAAGTTGTTCCTGCAAAGTCTGTTTCTGGGCATGGGCGGAAGTCTTCTGAATGGTGCCGTTCTCTTCAGCAAAACCTGGCGGATCGGCCAGGCGGCGGTAGACCCGGCAGTCCGGCCGAAGGGGACCGGGATGCTGCAGCGGCTTGCAGTCGTCGGATTTCTCGTCTTTCTTACCGTTCGCTTTCCCCATTTGTTTATTTTATCAGGTGTTCTTATAGGTTTATTCCTCATTCAACTGCTTAGTCTTCTTTTCGTATACCGCTCCTTAAAATAGATTGTTATACTGTCTGCTATTTCTTGCAAGCTATCTGCCGGTGAAAGGGGTGAAAAAATTGGAGCATTATACTTTGCGCTTCAGATGGTTGGGGATGGTATTTGACATTCCGACCATGATCATGACCGTAATAACTGCGGTGATTGTCTTTTTGTTTCTATTTTTCATGACACGCCGAATGCATGCAGGAGTTCCTTCCGGCCGGCAAAATGTGATTGAGTGGGTGTTTGACTTTGTCAAAAACATCGCCGGCAATTTTATGGACGCAAAGACGGCTGCGAAATTCGTCACACTCGGATTGACCTTGTTCATCTACATCTTCTTCTCCAATCAGTTGGGTGTTATCCTCAATATCACCACCCATCACACGGGTCAAGTCAGCGAAGGAGTGATGGAGATGCTGACGGTATCCGGCAATCCGGAGGCCGAAGCAGCGAAACGTGCCGTGATTGAAGAGGAGCTGGCTGCCGGCGAGGGTATCCATATCGCCTGGTGGAAGTCGCCGACTGCGGCGCCGAGCGTTACCTTTGCCCTCGCTTTATGTGTGCTGTTGTACTCACACTACATCGGCATCAGAAAAAGCTTCAGCGGTTGGTTTAAGCACGTATTCTTCAATCCGATCCACATTTTGGAGGAACTCATTATCAAGCCGTTGACTCTGCCGCTGCGTCTTTTCGGTAACATTTTTGCGGGTGAGGTTTTGATTGGCTTCCTGCTTGCTGGCGGCCTGTTCGCATCGATCCCGTTGTTCCTGTGGGAAGGGTACTCCGTATTCGTCGGTTCGATCCAGGCGTTTATCTTCATGGCGCTGTCGATGGTGTACATCTCGCAGCAAGCTAACGATGGTCACTAATTTTTTATAAACTTCTCGTTTCAACGATACTAAGGAGGTATTTCTAAATGGATGTATTGGGTATTGCTCTTGCGATTGGTGTAATATTTGGTCTGGCTGCATTGGGTGCGGCTATCGGTAACGGTCTCGTTATCTCTCGTACAATTGAAGGCGTTGCTCGCCAACCGGAAGCACGCGGCAACTTGATGGGTCTCATGTTCTTGGGTCTCGGTCTCGTCGAGGCTGTGCCGATCATCGCGGTAGCGATCGGTTTCATCCTGTTCGGTCGTCTGTAAGCCAACGGTTAAAAAGCAATAAAAGGCGGGGGCATGACCTTCGCCTCTCTTTTGTACAGTGTAAGATTCTCCTGTAGGTCAGGAAGGAGTGAACGAGATGCTCGATTTTGGAGCCGTAACCCTTGAATCGGGTTCACTGCTGTTCCAGGTGATAGTCTTCATTATCCTTTTGATCGCTGTCAGCAAGTTTGCCACTGGACCAATTTCGGCAATGCTGGAAAAGCGCCGTCAACATGTTGAAAATGAAATCTCCGCCGCAGAGCGCAACCGCCAAGAGGCGGAAACGCTCCTCAGCGAACAGCGCCGCTTGTTGGATGAAGCGCGCAATGAAGCAAAAGCGATCCTGGATCGCGTAACCAAGCAAGCTAACGATGAGTCGGCACGCATCGTGGAAGAAGCAAAAGCGACCGCCGAACGTTTGAAAGCAGAGGCACAGGCTGATCTGTCCCGCGAAGTGGAGAAGGCCAAAGCCGAACTGCGTGAGCAGGTGACAGGGCTGTCTGTACTCTTGGCTTCGAAGATTATCGAAAAAGAACTGGATGAGGCAGCACAGAAGTCCAGTATTGACCAATTTCTCAAGCAAGTGGGAGATCGCCTATGAGCGCTGTAGCCAAGCGTTATGCTCGCGCCCTGTTTGAAGTGGCGAAGGAGCGGGGACTGATCGACCAGGTTGAAACGGAACTGAAAAGCATTGTGGATGCCGTTCGTCAAAACGAAGATATCACCAAGATTTTGATGCACCCACATATTTCCGTTGGAGCAAAAAAAGAGTTGATATCTCAACTGTTTGAAGCACATGTGGCAGAAGTAACGTCCAACTTCCTGGCTGTGTTGATCGACAACGGCCGCGAGTCGGATCTGGAAAACATCGCAAATGCCTATGTCAAGTTGGCCAACGAAGAGCGCGGCATCGCAGACGCCCTGTTGACCAGCGCAAAGCCGCTCAGCAGCGAAGAACAGGCAGAAATTGCGGAGCGGTTTGGGAAGCTGTTGAACAAGCGGCTTCGCTTTGAGACTGTTGTCGACCCGGCCATCCTGGGCGGGATTGTCATCAAGATCGGCGACCGCCTCTACGACGGCAGCGTCAAAAGCAAGCTGGAACACTTCGCACATTAATTTATAACGATGCTTGGATGAATGGGGTGAATCATAAGTGAGTTCGATCAGACCAGAAGAAATCAGCTCGCTCATTAAAGAGCGGATTGCGAATTATAAAGCGGAAATTGAAGTTGTCGACGTAGGTACGGTTATCTCCGTCGGTGACGGTATCGCTCGTATTCACGGTTTGGAAAAAGCCATGCAGGGGGAGCTCCTCGAGTTCCAAAACGGCGTCATGGGTATGGTACTCAACTTAGAAGAAGATAACGTGGGTGTCGTTATTATGGGTCCCTTCCGCGAGATTAAAGAAGGGGATACCGTAAAACGCACAGGACGGATCATGGAGGTTCCCGTTGGGGAAGCGCTCCTCGGCCGCGTCGTCAACCCGCTCGGCCAACCGATCGACGGTCTTGGCCCGGTCAACACGACGGAATTCCGCCCGGTAGAAAACAACGCTCCTGGCGTAATGGCGAGGAAGTCGGTTCACGAGCCGCTGCAAACCGGTATCAAAGCGATCGACGCGATGATCCCTGTTGGCCGCGGACAGCGCGAATTGATCATCGGTGACCGCCAAACAGGTAAAACCGCAGTTGCCCTCGATACGATCATCAACCAAAAAGGGCAAAACATGATTTGTATCTACGTGGCTATCGGTCAAAAGCAATCCACCGTTGCCAACATCGTAGAAACCCTGCGTAAAGCAGGCGCTTTGGAATACACCATCATCGTATCCGCTACAGCTTCCGACCCGGCTCCGATGCTGTACCTGGCTCCTTACACCGGCGTAACGATGGGTGAATACTTCATGTACAAAGGACAGCATGTTCTGTGCGTATACGACGACCTGTCCAAACAGGCTGCCGCTTACCGCGAAATGTCCTTGCTGCTCCGTCGTCCTCCGGGCCGTGAAGCGTATCCTGGTGACGTATTCTACCTGCACTCCCGCTTGCTGGAGCGCGCCGCGAAGCTGTCTGATGAACTGGGCGGCGGTTCTATTACGGCTCTGCCGTTCATCGAAACCCAAGCGGGTGACATTTCCGCATACATTCCAACGAACGTGATCTCCATCACGGACGGTCAGATCTTCCTTGAGACAGACCTGTTCAACGCAGGTCAGCGTCCAGCGGTGAACACCGGTCTTTCCGTATCCCGCGTAGGCGGTTCGGCGCAAATCAAGGCGATGAAAAAAGTAGCGGGTCCGCTCAAGCTTGAGTTGGCTCAATACCGTGAGTTGGCTGCATTTGCCCAGTTCGGCTCCGACCTGGACAAAGCGACCCAGGCTCGTCTGACCCGTGGTGAGCGCTTGATGGAAATCATGAAGCAAGGCCAGTTTGAGCCGATGCCTGTTGAGAAGCAAGTCGCTTCGATCTACACGGCAACCAAAGGCTATTTGGATGATATTCCAGTAGCAGACGTAGGCCGCTTTGAGAAGGAGCTTCTGTCTTACCTGGATTCCAACAAACCGGAACTGCTGGAGCATATCCGTACGACGCATGAGCTCCCGGATGAGAAAGAATTTAATGCAGCGATCGAAGAGTTCAAAAAAGGCTTTTCGGTAACTCGCTAATCGTTAACCCGTAACCGGATAGACATCAGATGCATGCCTGGTTGAACCCGGCATGCATCCTCAAGGTGGTGAAAACGAGTGGCTAAAGGAATACGTGAGATACGACGCAGAATCAAAAGTACAAAAAATACGCGACAAATCACGAAGGCGATGAAAATGGTGGCGGCTGCCAAGCTTCGCCGCAACCAGGAGAAGGCTGAGGCGGCACGTCCCTATGCGGACAAGATCCAGGAAGTGATCGCAAGCATTGCGAGCGGGACTTCCGGTTCCAAGCATCCGATGCTCCAATCCCGCCCTGTGAAAAAGACCGGTTACATTGTCATCACTTCCGACCGCGGACTTGCCGGTGGATACAACGCCAACCTGCTTCGAAAAGTGACTACTACGATCGGCGAGAAGCACAAGTCCAAGGATGAATACGGCATTTTTGTCATCGGTCGTAAAGGTCGCGACTTTTTCAACAAGCGGAACTACCCGATTGCCAAAGAGGTTACCGGTCTGCCAGCCAGCCCGGAATTTGCCGATATCAAGCAGATTGCCAGTGCCGCAGTCCAGATGTTCGCGAATGAACAGATTGACGAGCTGTACCTGTGCTACAACAAGTTCCAAAGTGCAATTTCGCAAATACCTACCGTAAAACAACTGCTGCCGCTGGAACCTGTCGAAAACAATACGGCGCGCACAATGAATTACGAGTATGAGCCGTCCTCGGAAGAAGTACTGGCTGATCTGCTGCCAAAATATGCGGAGACACTGGTGTACAGTGCGCTTCTGGAAGCGAAGGCTTCCGAAGAAGGTTCCCGTATGACAGCAATGGGCAACGCGACAGACAACGCGACGGAGATGATCAACCGCTACACGTTGATCTACAACCGTGCCCGTCAGGCAGCCATTACACAAGAAATTTCCGAGATCGTTGCAGGTGCAAACGCACAGGCGTAATGGCAGCGAATAGCTCCCAATTTAGCTTTTAGGAGGGAAGAAGTAAGATGGCGAATGGACGCGTTGTTCAGGTAATGGGTCCGGTTGTTGACGTCGAGTTCGACCGCGGACACCTGCCTGCCATTTATAATGCGATCAAGATTCAACATAAAGCACAAAGCGCCGGTGAGCGCGATATCGATCTGACTGTTGAGGTTGCTACTCACCTGGGCGATAACCTGGTTCGTACCGTAGCGATGTCTTCTACCGACGGATTGGTTCGCGGCATGGAAGCAGTAGATACCGGTGCACCTATCTCCGTTCCGGTAGGGGAAGTAACCCTCGGACGCGTATTTAACGTTTTGGGAGATCCGATCGACCTGAAAGATATGGGTCAGGTAGATCGTCGCGACCCAATTCACCGCAAAGCACCTGAGTTCGCAGAGCAGGCGACTACAGTTGAAATCCTGGAAACAGGGATCAAAGTAATCGACCTCTTGGCTCCGTACATCAAGGGTGGTAAGATCGGTCTGTTCGGTGGTGCGGGTGTAGGTAAAACCGTTACGATCCAAGAGCTGATCAACAACATCGCGCAAGAGCACGGTGGTATTTCTGTATTTGCTGGTGTAGGGGAGCGTACCCGTGAAGGGAACGACCTGTACCATGAGATGAAAGACGCGGGCGTTCTGCCGAAAACCGCGATGGTATTCGGTCAAATGAACGAACCGCCTGGCGCGCGTCTGCGCGTTGCCTTGACCGGTCTGACCATGGCGGAGTACTTCCGTGATGAAGAAGGCCGCGACGTTCTTCTGTTCATTGATAACATCTTCCGCTTTACCCAAGCGGGTTCCGAGGTTTCCGCTCTCTTGGGCCGTATGCCATCCGCGGTAGGTTACCAGCCGACGCTGGCTACCGAAATGGGTCAGCTGCAAGAGCGCATTACCTCTACGAAAAAAGGTTCCGTAACGTCCATCCAGGCGATCTACGTACCGGCGGACGACTATACTGACCCGGCTCCTGCGACGACGTTTGCTCACTTGGACGCGACAACCAACCTGGAGCGTTCCATCGCCGAGTTGGGTATCTTCCCTGCGGTAGACCCGCTCGCATCCACTTCCCGCGCGCTGTCCCCTGACATTGTTGGTCAGGAGCACTACGACGTGGCTCGCGGTGTGCAAAAAATCCTGCAGCGCTACAAAGAGCTGCAAGACATCATCGCGATCCTCGGCATGGACGAGCTGAGCGACGAGGACAAACAAGTAGTTGGACGCGCACGCCGCATTCAGCGCTTCCTGTCCCAGTCCTTCCACGTTGCCGAGCAGTTCACCGGTAACCCGGGTCAATACGTGCCTCTGAAAGAAACCGTACGCAGCTTCAAGGAAATCCTTGAAGGCAAGCACGACCATCTGCCAGAGTCTGCGTTCCTGTATGTAGGAACGATTGAAGAAGCAGTAGAAAAAGCGAAAAGCATGGAGTAAGACAACCCTGGAAAGGGGAGACGTGAAGTGAGCAAGATGACAGTTGAAGTCGTAACTCCCGAACGGGTTGTCTTTAGCGGCGAAGCAACAATGGTAATTGCTCGTGGTGTGGCAGGGGAACTGGGTATCTTGCCAAATCACATACCGCTTGTAACTCCGCTTAAGGTTGCGCCTGTTCGGGTGAAAACCACAGGCGACAAAGAGACGTTAATTGCCGTAAGCGGCGGCTTTTTAGAGGTTCGCGGCGACAAGGTGACGATCTTGGCAGAAACTGCCGAGCTGCCTGACGACATTGATGTCGCAAGGGCCCAATCGGCGAAAGCTCGTGCCGAACAACGCCTAAACGAAAAGCAGGCAGATCTCAATCAGCGCCGTGCGGAATTGGCCTTGCAGCGAGCGATGACACGCCTTTTTGTTGCAAATAATAAGTAGGTTGATGAGACCCCCGCGTTTGCGACGACGGGGGTTTTTCATGTATGATTGGTAAATGGCCCTGCGTTATGTGTATAATATACCTAATGTGTTTTTGGCGGAGACAAGGAGAGTGAAACAGATGCAAACGATTCGAGATATCCGTAGTAACGACGATATCACACCGATCCCTAACGGCTTTAATGAAAATGGTTGGGCAAATATCTTGTCGCATGAGCTGACGCTGTTGTTTCATGCGATGTGTTATGTGGTAACCAAGTACGATTCCAAAGACGCGATGAAACAAGGATTAACAGAGATCAACGGATTAAGGGGAACCTTTTCAGATCTCGACAAGAACCTGTTTAAATCGGAAGAGTCGTACCAGGGGTATATCGAAAAACTGGAAAACCACAAGAGATTTATCGAACGCTCCAATTTCACGTATCCCAAGACGCGTGATGAGGCGATCGAACTCTTGACCCAATGGGGGCTCGTGCTGGACAAAGGGGAAGTCTGGGACGTTCCGGTCGATCCGTTCCCGGATGTACAAGAACACTTTACTTTGACGGACGAAGAGAAAGCAGCTTTGAACCACATCAAGCTGGAGGCGATCGTTCACCCGATCTTCAGCAAGCTTGTCCTCATCCTGCACGAAAAGGATGAAAATGAATTTAGCTACTCCAAGGCTGAGCTGAAAGAGCTGCTTAACATTGATGATGCCATGCTGACCGAAGTCCTGATCAAATTAACGCCGTACCTGGAAGAGCCGATTGAGAACTTCCTGGCCATTCCTGATGATGAACAGATGGAATTTACCGTCGTATGGGAGCGCATCTACGAGGACTTCCTCGGAACGGCTAATCCGCAGGCACTGCAGTAAAGAACGCGATCGAAAACCAAGGCTGTCCCACGGAGCATAAGAGCTTTGCGGGGCAGTTTTTTTGCTGACGAATTATGGATAATAGAATATTCGAAAAGTTTTATACCTCTGTTGTAACGGAAACCGAGGAAAAATCCATTCAGTAGCCGCAGCGAAATCTTCGGAAAAATAACGGAAGAAGGGACCAGAGTTCATCAAATTTTCACGGAATATAGGGAAATTTCCAAGCCTTTTACCTATTTTTATAAGTAATGGGCAGAATATTTCGAGAAGGTAAGGGCTTTCATTTTACACTGCTGTAACGATTTGTTATAATTATCTAGGAATTTTATTGATAAATGAGTATTTGTTCCAAAACTTACAGCATAACGGAGGGACATGATGAGTGCGCTCTACGCAAACAATTATTTGATTGTTACCATCTTTTTGGTACTTGGCGTACTGCTTCCGGTTGCAACGGTCAGCATCATCGGACCTATGCTTCGCCCCAACAATCCCACATCCGAGAAGCAGACCACGTATGAGAGCGGGAACATTCCGGTTGGAGACAGTTGGGTGCAGTTTAATGTGAAGTATTACGTATTTGCCCTGCTCTTCGTCATTTTTGACGTAGAGACGCTGTTTCTCTACCCATGGGCTGTCGCTTACAACCAACTGGGATTGTTCGCGCTGATTGAAATGTTGATCTTTATCGTGCTGTTAGTGATCGGGCTGATTTACGCCTGGAGGAAGAAGGTGCTGGAATGGAATTAAACCTTGAGAGCATTGATCCTTCGCTGCAAGAAGAACTGAACCGAAACGTCCTGATGACCACGATGGATACATTGAAGGGCTGGGTTCGCAGCAATTCGATGTGGCCGCTTACTTTTGGTTTGGCCTGCTGTGCGATTGAGATGATGAACGGCGGGGCTCCTCACTACGACCTTGATCGTTTCGGAGTTATCTTCCGCGCTTCTCCGCGCCAATCCGACGTGATGATCGTCGCCGGCACCGTCACCAAAAAAATGGCCCCGCTGCTTCGCCGCCTGTACGATCAGATGGCGGAACCCAAATGGGTGGTTGCGATGGGCTCCTGTGCCACTGCCGGAGGACCGTATGTTAAATCATACAGCGTAGTAAAAGGGGTAGACCAAGTCGTCCCCGTCGACGTCTACATTCCGGGGTGCCCGCCGAACCCGGCAGCACTGATTTACGGAATTAACAAGCTGCAGGAAAAAATCCGCTATGAAGCGAGGACTGGGAAGAAGGTGACCAGTCAATGAGTGAAGAAAAACGCAAGCCCACCCCTGAAGAAAAAGCGAAGGCGGCAGCTGAAGCGAAAGCCAAAGCGGAAGCGTTGAGAAAAATGAAAGAAGCAGATCAAGCGGGTGCGTCTGAGGCAGCCGCTCCTTCCGTTGACGGGCAGAAAGATCTGGCTTCCCAATCGTCCGTAGAGCCGGCCGCGGCGGCGGAGGCTGGAGAAACGGCAGAAGGCGGCGTCCAACAGGCAGCCGAAGCCGGGAAAATCGCGGAAGGCGGTTCTCCAGGGGCGGCTGATACCGGGCAGCCGGCAGAAGGCAGCGCCCCGTCGGCAGACGCGGATGCGAAGGCCAAGGCAGCAGCGGCGGCCAAAGCAAACGCGGCAGCCGCAGCGGCAGCAGCAGCCAAGGCGAAAGCAGCGCGTGTGGCGGCGGAAGCCGGGGAAACAGTGGAAGACGGCTCCCCGTCGGCAGACGCCGATGCGAAGGCCAAGGCGGCAGCGGCGGCGAAAGCAAAAGCGGCAGCCGCAGCGGCAGCAGCAGCCAAGGCGAAAGCAGCGCGTGTGGCGGCGGAAGCCGGGGAAACAGTGGAAGACGGCTCCCCGTCGGCAGACGCCGATGCGAAGGCCAAGGCGGCAGCGGCGGCGAAAGCAAAAGCGGCAGCCGCAGCGGCAGCAGCAGCCAAGGCGAAAGCGGCTCGTGAGGGGGCAGAAGCCGGAGAAACAGCGGAAGACGGCGCCCCGTCGGCAGACGCGGATGCGAAGGCCAAGGCGGCAGCGGCGGCGAAAGCAAAAGCGGCAGCCGCAGCGGCAGCAGCAGCCAAGGCGAAAGCGGCTCGTGAGGGGGCAGAAGCCGGAGAAACAGCGGAAGACGGCGCCCCGTCGGCAGACGCGGATGCGAAGGCCAAGGCAGCAGCGGCGGCAAAGGCGAAAGCAGCAGCCGCAGCAGCAGCCAAAGCGAAAGCGGCCGGAGGCGGAGCAGCGGAGGAGGAAGCGCCAAAACCGCCGTCCAAAAACCAGCCGTACCTGGACAAATACGTGAAGCTGATCAGAGACAAATTCGGTGCGGAAGTGTTAGAAACTTCTTATATTAATGAGCTGGCAAAAGAGGTTCCCACCCTGGTCGTAAAAAACGATCACTGGTTTGAGGTGGCCAAGTTCTTAAGGGATGAGGAGGAGCTCCATTTTGAGTACTTGTCAGATCTGCACGGAGTGGATTACGATGACCGCATGGAGGTCTACTATCACTTCTATTCCTATAAAAATCGGCAAAGCCTTGCCGTCAAAGTAAAGACCAATCGCGAACAGCCAAGTGTGCCGTCGGTGATGCCCCTGTGGTCCGGAGCCAACTGGAACGAGCGGGAAACCTATGATCTGCTTGGAATCGATTTTCCCGGCCACAGCGATTTGCGCCGGATCATGCTCTCGGATGACTGGGTCGGGCACCCTTTGCGCAAAGATTATGTGCAGTACGACGAGGAGGTGTAGAGGATGAGTACCTCTCCTGCAACAGATATTCGCACGGAAGAGATGCTGCTGAACGTAGGGCCGCAGCATCCAAGCACACACGGAGTATTCCGGCTGGTGGTCAAGCTGGACGGGGAGACGATCACGGAAGCGGATCCCGTCATCGGCTACTTGCACCGCGGCACGGAAAAACTGGCGGAAAACCTTACGTATACGCAGATCATCCCCTATACGGACCGGATGGACTACCTTTCGGCGATGACCAACAACTACATCATCTGCCACGGCGTGGAGACGATGATGGGTCTGGAGATTCCCGAGCGGGCCGAGTACCTCCGGGTGATCGCGATGGAACTGAATCGGGTGGCCAGCCACCTCGTCTGGTGGGGGACGTTTCTCTTGGACATGGGCGCGATGAGTCCCTTTTTATATGCCTTCCGTGACCGGGAAATGATCCTCGAGCTGTTTAACGAACTGTGCGGTGCACGCATGACGTTTAACTACATGCGCGTCGGCGGGGTAAAATGGGACGCTCCCCCGGGATGGATCGAAAAAGTAAAAGACGTGGTCGAACACGTGAAGAAACAGCTCCCCGGCTACCATAATCTGGTCACCGGCAACGAGATCTTCCTAAACCGGATCAAAGGCATCGGCCAATACGACCAGCAGACGGCGCTCGATTACTCGCTTTCCGGTGTCATGCTGCGCTGTACCGGCGTGAAGTGGGACCTGCGCAAAGACGAGCCCTACAGCATCTATGACCGCTTTGAGTTTGACGTTCCTACCGCCACAGGGGGAGACTGCTTCACCCGTTATCAACTGCGGATGGCCGAGATTGAACAGTCCTTGCGCATTTTGGATCAGGCGTTAGAGCAGTTCCCAAGCGAAGGAGAGATCATCGGGAAAGTCCCTCGGGTGATCCGTCCTCCTGCAGGCGAAACGTATGTGCGGATAGAGGCTCCACGCGGGGAGATCGGCGTCTACATCGCCAGCCAGGGGAAAGACAAACCGTGGCGCATGAAGTTTCGCCGGCCTTCATTTGTCAACCTGCAAATCCTGCCCGAGCTATTGAAGGGAGTCAACATATCCAATATGGTCGTGATCTTGGGAAGCATTGACATCGTTCTCGGGGAGGTTGATTGCTGATGCTGCAATGGCTGAATCAGACACCCTCCTTGTGGAATACGACTCTGTTTGCCATCAGTGCCGTCCTTTTGCTGGTCGTCTTGCTCGGCTTCGTCACATATGCCATCTACTTCGAGCGCAAGGTTATTGGCTGGATGCAGCTTCGCTACGGGCCCAATCGCGTGGGGCCGCTGGGACTTTTGCAGACCGTGGCCGACGTGTCCAAACTTTTGCTCAAAGAGGATACCCGTCCCAAACACGCCGACAAAGCGCTGTTTGCGTTGGCTCCGATACTGGCGTACGCCCCGGCTTTCGGGGTCTTGGCAGTCATGCCGTTTACGGACAAAATCCAGTTTGCCGACCTCGGAATCGGATTGCTCTACTACGTAGCTTTATCCGGCATCACTGTCCTGGGAGTCATTACAGCCGGGTGGGCGTCCAACAACAAGTACTCGCTGATCGGCGGGCTCCGGTCGGCTGCTCAAATGATCAGCTATGAGGTGCCGCTGGTCATGTCGGTGGTCGGCGTGGTCCTGATGACGGGCAGCCTCAACCTGAGGGAGATCGTGCTGGCCCAACAGGACGTGTGGAATATCGTTCCGCAGTTTCTCGGCTTTGTCGTGTTTGTCATTGCGGCTCAGGCGGAGCTGAACCGCACGCCGTTTGACCTGCCGGAAGCGGAATCCGAGCTGGTAGCGGGCTACCACGTAGAGTACTCCGGTTTTCGCTTCGCCATGTTTATGCTCGCGGAGTACGTGTACATGTTTGGAATGGGAACGCTCATCACCATTCTGTTCCTCGGGGGATGGCTGCCGATACATCCATCGCTCAGTTTTATCCCGGGGATTGTCTGGTTTATCTTAAAGTTTTCGCTCTACGTGTTCTTCCAGTTTTGGGTCCGGGCTACCATGCCTCGCCTGCGGGCGGACCAGTTGATGTCCTTTGCCTGGAAAGGCCTGCTGCCGCTTGCCCTGTTCAACATTCTGCTGACAGCAGCTGTGATTTCCTATCAAAACGGCATGTTTTAGGGCAATGCCATACTTAAGGAACAAGTCTAACATTCAGGGGTGAAACACATGCTAGGATTCGCCAAGGGATTGGGGTACACTCTGAAGCAGCTTTCCCAAAAGAAAGTGACGCATATGTACCCGGACGTGCCCATCCAGATGCCTTCGCGGTTTCGGGGAATTCAACACTTTTCGCCGGAGAAGTGCATTGTCTGCAACCAATGTGCGCGCATCTGCCCGACCGAATGCATCCAGTTGACGGGAAAACCGCATCCCGACCCGGAGAAGCGAGGAAAAGTGATTGACACCTACGACATCAACTTCGAGATCTGCATCCTCTGTGATCTGTGCACAGAGGTTTGTCCGACGGAGGCGATCGTCATGACCAATAATTTCGAACTGGCCGCATACAGCAGGGATGAATTATTCAAGAACCTGGAGTGGCTCGACGACAACAATACCAACGTCAGGGAGGAGAACTAGTGATGACTGGCTCATTTGCTGCGTTCTTTATCCTGTCTCTCCTGACGATCGGGGGAGCGGTCTTCATGATCAGCTTTACCCGGGTGGTTCATATGGTTATCTCGATTGGGATTACGTTTTTGAGCATTGCCGGATTATTCGTCCTCCTGGAGGCGGAATTCGTGGCGATCTCCCAAGTGCTGGTATACTCCGGGGCGATCTCGATCCTCATGCTGTTCGGCATTATGCTGACCAAACACGACGCTACCGATGAAGGGAAAAGCCGAGCGCAGAAAAGCTGGATCAGCTTTGTCGCCGTCGCTGTTTTCTTTATCCTGATGTTCTTTGCCATTCAGAACGCTCCCTGGCCGAATGTGCCTGCAGAGGGGACTCCAGACGTAAGCAATGTCAAACAGATCGGGATTGATGTCTTTACGAAGTACGTCATTCCGTTCGAGCTTCTGTCCGTCCTGCTATTGGTATCGCTGGTCGGTGCGATAATCATGGCGAAGAAAGAAGGGGGGAAAGAGTAATGGGTGTGCCGATTTCTTCTTATTTGCTGGTTGCGCTGATCCTGTTCTCGGTAGGGTTGTTCGGCGCGTTGACCAAACGAAACGCAATCATCGTACTGCTGTCTATCGAACTCATGCTAAACGCGGTCAACATCAACCTGGTGGCGTTCGCCAAATACGGATTGTACGCCAACATTACCGGGCAGATATTCAGCCTGTTTAACATGACCGTAGCAGCCGCAGAGGTAGCTGTGGGCATCGCCATCCTCATCTCCCTCTACCGCAACCGCAATACGGTACAAGTCGACGAAATGGATACGATGAAACAATAGACCAAGGAAAAAGGAAGGAGAACTTATGGATACAATGATGCAATACGCCTGGCTCATTCCTCTTTTTCCGCTTTTGGCTTTCATTGTGATCGTCTCGTTCGGACGGCAGTTGAAAGAGGGATCCGCCTATATCGGGATTTTGGCTGCGGCCATTTCCTTAGTAATGGCGCTCATGACATTTTTCGCCCGGTTTGGGGAGGGAGCCATCGACTACGGCCTTAATGTAAGATGGCTGCAAATGGGCGACAGTGTCGTGACGATGGGGTTTGAGGTAAACCAGTTAAACGCAATGATGCTGGTGATCGTGACAATCGTCAGCCTGCTGGTGCAGATCTACTCCAAAGGATATATGCACGGCGACGAACGCTTTCCCGTGTTTTATCAATACCTGTCGCTGTTTACATTTTCGATGCTCGGCCTGGTCATTTCCCCCAACCTGCTGCAAGTATACATATTTTGGGAATTGGTCGGAGTTTGCTCTTTCCTGCTCGTTGGTTACTACTATTTTAAGCCGGAAGCAAAAGCCGCTGCCAAAAAAGCGTTTATGGTGACGCGGATTGGTGATGTAGCCCTGTTTATCGGAATCATCCTCTTGTTCTGGTGGACGGGTTACTTCAACTACTCGGATATCTTTAATGCGATCTCCGCAGGTAAATTGGAAATGTGGCAGATTACCTTGACAGCATCCTTGATCTTTATCGGGGCAGTGGGCAAATCGGGCCAGTTTCCGCTGCATACGTGGCTGCCTGACGCCATGGAGGGTCCGACGCCGGTATCTGCCTTGATTCACGCGGCGACAATGGTGGCGGCCGGGGTCTACCTGGTGGCGTCCGCATATCCGCTGTTCATCGCGTCTGATGCAGCACTTACGATCGTCGCTTACGTCGGCGGGTTTACCGCGATCTTCGCCGCATCCATCGGCTTGACCCAGCGGGACATCAAGCGGGTGCTGGCGTACTCCACCGTAAGTCAGCTCGGGTTTATGATGCTGGCTTTGGGAGTAGCCGGCGCTGCCGGTTATGCCGCGGGCGCCTTTCACCTGATGACTCACGCCTTTTTCAAGGCGCTGCTGTTCCTCGCTGCGGGCAGCGTGATTCATGCCGTTCATACGCAGGACATTTTCGAAATGGGCGGCTTGTGGAGAAAAACGCCGATTACCGCGTGGACATTTCTCATCGGCTGCCTGGCGATTGCCGGTATTCCGCCGTTTTCCGGGTTTTGGTCGAAGGAGAATATACTCGGCGCCGTCTACCTGGCTCACCGCTACGATCTGCTTGTGCTGGCGCTGGTGGCCGCGTTCTTTACTGCGTTTTACATGTTCCGCTTGTTCTTTGTGACCTTTACGGGCAAATCGGCAGGGTCGGAAGAGGTACATGAGTCGCCGGCCGTCATGACCATCCCGCTGATCATTCTGGCAGCCTTGGCGTTGGTATCCGGCTTTATCAACACGCCGTTTGCTCCGATCCTGAATGAATGGCTGCTGTCCGGTTCGGTAGGGGATCTGATATACGGGACGCTGGGGCAGGAAGAAGGACACGCTCCTTGGTTCTTGCAGATTGCGGCGATCGTCGTCTCTCTGCTTGGGATCTACCTGGCCTACATCATGTACGGCAAGCGGTCGCTGCCCGTTCAGAGCGTCGTGAGCTATGCACCCGGACTGTACCAGTTGTCGTATCACAAGTATTACATCGATGAGGTTTACCAGGCGGTGTTTGTCCGGCCGCTGACAAGCATCGGGCGGGCTTTTCGATGGTTTGACCTGTACATCATCGATGGGCTCGTCGGATTGGTGGCGAAGATTGTCAACACCGCAGGTTCACTTCTGACCCGCCTGCAAAATGGGCAGGTGCAGCGGTACGGGCTGATCGCCTTGCTGGGACTCGTCCTGTTAATTGTCGGTTTTACGGCGTATGGAGGTGCAGCGCATGTTAAATAGTTATCTGCTCAGCCTGATTACCTTCTCACCGCTGCTCGCGATCGTCGTCCTGGCGTTTGTGCCAAAGCGGCAAGGCGGCACGATCAAGTGGATCGGGGTACTGGGTACGCTTCTGCCGCTGATCCTGTCGCTCATGATGTTCGCCGGCTTTCAATATGAGTCATCGTCGGTGCAGTTTGCCGAAAAAGTGCCGTGGGTGACCATCCCTTTAACCGGCTCGCCGACGGGCGAATTGGTCTCGCTGAAGATCGACTACGAGATGGGTGTCGACGGGATCTCGATGCCGCTGATGCTGCTGACTGCGATTGTCGCCACGATGGCAGCTATCGCATCCTGGAATATAAAACGGCGTCTGAAAGAGTACTTCATCCTGTTCCATATCCTCTTCATCGGGATGCTCGGGGTATTTGCCACGCAGAGTCTGTTTCTCTTCTTCATCTTCTTCGAGCTGACCTTGATCCCGGCCTATTTCCTGATCGGGATATGGGGATACGCGGAAAGAGAGAAAGCGGCCAACAAGTTTTTGCTTTACAACGGCGTAGGCTCGGCGATTATGCTGATCGCGTTTATCGCCTTGTTCCTGAACGTTCCGAACGAAGACATGCAGATGACGATGAACATGAGCGAGCTGGCCGCATCGTTTGCATCCGGTGAGCTTCCGCCGGAGCTGATGTCTCCCGCTTTGCAGTTTGGGCTGTTCATCGCGTTGTTTATCGCGTTTGGGATCAAGCTGCCGATCTTTCCGTTCCATACGTGGATGCTGAAGGTTCACGTACAGGCGCCGCCGCCGGTGGTCATGATCCACTCCGGTATTCTGCTGAAGATGGGCGCCTACGGACTGCTTCGGATGGGCATCGGATTTTTCCCTGCAGAGGCCTACAGCTTTGCCACCTGGATGGCGGTGCTGGGAGTCATCAACATCCTGTACGGGGCGGTGCTCGCTTTTGTGCAGAAAGATATGAAAATGGTCATGGCTTACTCCAGTATCAGTCATATGGGCGTCGTTCTGCTGGGCTTTGCCGCGATGAACACGATCGGCTTCCAGGGGGCCGTCTTCCAGGTGATCTCGCACGGGTTTATCTCGGCGCTTATGTTCTTCCTGATCGGCGTTGTCTGGGAGCGGACCGGTACTTCCACGATCACGGAGCTCGGCGGATTAGCCAGGTCAATGCCGTTTATCAGCGGCATCTTCCTCGCCGGAGCAATGGCCTCCCTCGGATTGCCGGGGATGTCCGGGTTTATCAGCGAGTTTCTCTCCTTCCTCGGATTGTTTGGAGCCATGCCAATTCTGGCAGCGGTGGGAACGCTCGGCATTATCCTGACGGCAGCGTACCTGCTGCGGGCCGTGCTGCGGACGACGTTTGGTCCGACGCCGGAACGCTGGGTTCGCCTGGCAGACGCCCAGCCATTGGAAGTGGTGCCGATGGTCGTGCTGCTGGGATTCATTATCCTGATCGGCATCTATCCCGCCGTTCTAAGTGATCCGCTGCAAGAGACGCTGAAAACAATCGTACCTATTGTACATGGGATAGGAGGGTAGACACATGGATGTAAAAGATATCTTTCAATACAACTGGAGCTACCTTCTGCCGGAATTCACCATACTGGGATTTGCTACCCTGCTGTCGCTGATTGACCTGGGCCTCGGCAAACGGAACCGGGCCGTCCTCGGCTGGCTGGCTTTGGCCGGCGTCATTCTCGCGGGGGGATTCGTCCTGTGGAATGCGCAGATTCATCAAGAACCGTTTTCCTATATGAACGACATGCTGCGGGTGGACAGCTTTGGCAACGCCTTTAAGCTGATCTTCCTGGGCGGTGTGGCTTTTAGCTTGATCATGTCGCAGTCCTATATGAAAATATCCGACGAGGTGACGCATCGCGGCGAGTATTACTACCTGATGCTGACCGCCCTGCTCGGCGCGATGATCATGGCTTCCTCAGCGGACCTGATCACGCTGTTCGTCGGACTGGAGCTACTATCGATCTCCTCGTACATCATGGTGGGCCTGCGCAAAAAAGTGCTGCAATCAAACGAGGCGTCGTTTAAGTACCTTGTCACCGGAGCGATTTCCTCGGCGATCATCCTGTTCGGGATGTCCTATGTGTACGGATTGACCGGATCGACCAATCTCTATCAGATCTCTCAGCGTTTAGCGGAGGCGTATGCCGGCGGATTCAGCTTCTTGATCCTGCTGTCGTTCGCATTTTTGGCCGTCGGACTCAGTTTTAAGATTTCGACGGTACCCAATTACATGTGGACACCCGATGTCTACCAGGGAGCGCCTACTCCGATCACTGCGTTCCTGACGGTCGTGTCGAAGGCGGCGGGTTTTGCCATCGTGATTCGCCTGCTGCTGGTCTCCTTTGTAGGGTTGATCGACCCGAATCTCTATTCGGCGGCAAGCGGCGGCCGGGTCTTCTTCGAGCAGCCGACCTTCTTCTTGTCTGTCATTGCCGCCCTGTCGATGATCTTCGGCAACACATTGGCTCTGCGTCAGACGAATGTGAAGCGGATGATGGCCTATTCAGGCATCGCCCAAGCCGGGTACTTGTTGGTGCCGTTTGTGACTTTGACACAGCTGTTTTTTGAACAGACGGTTTTTTACCTGTTCGCCTACCTGTTGATGAGCTTTGGCGCCTTTGCCATCATCATGGCGGTTACCTATGATCGGAAGAGCGAAGATCTGAAGAGCTTCGCCGGGTTGTATCACCGTTCGCCCCTGGCGGCGGTGGCCATGACCATCTTTATGCTGTCACTGGCCGGGATCCCGGTAACGGCCGGATTTTTCGGCAAGTTCTATATCTTCATCAGTTCGGTGGCGGTGCATCAATACTGGTTGGCGGCCGTGATGATCGGAACCAGCGTGATCTCGTACTACTACTATTTTGGCTTTATCCGGCAGATGTATATGCGTCCCGGCAACACGGAAGCGCCGCTTCGCCTGCCGAAAGGGGTCGTATTTATCGTCGCCGTGACGGCGATTGCCACTGTTGTGTTCGGGGCGGCGCCTGAGCTTATCACCCAATATGTTCATCATCACTTTAACTCCGGCTTTGATTTTGGTAATCTATTAGTACCAAGCAAAGAATCATAACAAAACGGTCGGGATCTTTTTCCGACCGCATGCAAGTGAGGGGTGGCAGCCAACCTGCCTCCCCCTTTTCCATACATAACGGTAAGGAGTCGTGATGGATGTTCGGGTCATTTGGCTTGTCGGCACTGCTGACTATTTTTATTTCGCTTGTTTGCATTGCGCTCAGCTGGTGGGCACTGCAGGCTTTCCGGCTGGATCTGTTCGTGAAAAAACCGGACAGCGCACAGGTGAAGCTGCTGCAAATCCTCTTATCGATCTTCCTGGGGCATGGCGTAGCCCGGTTTTTCCTCGATTACCTAAGTTCTTCCCTGCTGCTGCAAGACTTGTTTAAATAAGGCCGCGCCTCGACAACCGGCGGGAGCACTCACATAAGTCGGATTTTGGTCGCTGCAACTGGTATATCCCACCATTTTTCCGTGCAGACTATTCTTATAAAAGCAGAGAGAAAGAAATGCACGGGGAGAGGGTTGCGATGTCCAAAAGAACAATGCAGGCGGTATTGGCCTTGTTGGCATTGCTGCTGGCGTACTATCTGCCGGCAGCAGCTAAAGAACGCAATGACAGCGCCGCATCAACGCAGGCAGCTGCCATGATTCAGGCGGTGGAATCTACGGGTGCGCAGACTACGGAGATCCTATATCGGACATCGGTGCAGCTTGAACGTGTAAACAGTACCAAAGACCTAATTGCTCTCGGCAGCAAATGGAGTAAAATGCTCTCAGTGCCTGTTTCTCATCATTTAATGAGGGAAAATGAGCTGCAAGTATACGAAACAGGTATAAAGACAGGCGGTGCAAAGTTTCAATTTCGGCTGATTGGGGTACCTAATGGAGAAGAATATCTGACACATCTAGTATTGTCCATCCAAGGAGAACGCTCACATTTACAAGATGTAGTGCAATTGCTGCAAATGGCGGACCAGACGCTCCGGCGTGCCGGGGTGATTCCGCAATTTAGTACTTGTATTCGTGGAATGTACAGTGATACACTGATTGATGATCAGCAGGAGGGCAAGATTTTTGCTGTGCTAACATCTCTCCAAGCCAATGAAATTGAGCGCCTGCAGGATGAAACGGTAACGAGTGTTTCCGCTTACACGGAACTGTGGGGCCATTTCATCACAACGAACCATGAAAAAATGAATGTACAGGTGGCCACACATCTAGACAAGAGAAATAATGTGACGCGTATCACCGTCGGGACACCTATCATCACAGCGGAATATTAAGCACGCGGAGGGATACACATTGGAAAAAATCGTTGTCCGCGGTGGTAAGGTTTTAACGGGAACTGTGAAAGTATCAGGGGCAAAAAATGCCGTCCTCCCGATCATCGCCGCATCGATTCTAGCTGAAGAGGGTGTGTGCGTCATTCACGACGTACCAGGACTGGACGATGTTCACACGATCTGCGAGTTGCTCAGAACCCTGCAGATCGATATTACATACGACAGTGAAACCTTGACGATTGACGCCACGAAGCTGGAAGGAATTG
The DNA here is from genome assembly GCF_046036945.1 of Brevibacillus sp. B_LB10_24. Classification (NCBI taxonomy): domain Bacteria; kingdom Bacillati; phylum Bacillota; class Bacilli; order Caryophanales; family Paenibacillaceae; genus Brevibacillus; species Brevibacillus sp. B_LB10_24. Next base: position 216,723 of record NZ_JBJQOQ010000002.1, read on the forward strand.
AAGCTTCATACGAATTGGTCCGAAAAATGCGAGCTTCGTTTCTCGTTATGGGGCCGCTCTTGGCCCGCAGCGGAAAAGCTCGCATCGCTTTGCCCGGAGGCTGTGCAATCGGCACCAGACCGATCGATCAGCACCTGAAGGGGTTTGAAGCGATGGGGGCCAAAATCGACATTGGCCAAGGCTTCATCGAAGCGTCCGTAGCCGGACGGTTAAAAGGGGCGAAGATTTATCTGGACATCGCCAGCGTAGGCGCTACGGAAAACATCATGATGGCTGCTGCGCTCGCAGAAGGAACGACTGTGATCGAAAATGCCGCAGAAGAACCGGAGATCGTGGATTTAGCCAACTTCCTGAACGGCATGGGGGCAAAGATTCGCGGCGCCGGGACAGGTTCTATTCGCATTGAAGGCGTGGAGAAGCTTCGCGGCTGCACCCATGCCGTAATCCCGGACCGGATCGAAGCGGGAACCTTTATGGTGGCTGCTGCGATCACCGGCGGAGACGTCTTTGTGGAAAATGCCATCTGCGACCATCTGAAATCCATTACAGCCAAGCTTCGCGAGATGGGCGTAGAGGTGGATGAGATGGAAAACGGCGTTCGCGTGCGCCGCAAGGGCCCGTTAAAGGCTGTCGACGTAAAGACGCTGCCGTATCCGGGTTTTCCTACCGACATGCAGTCGCAGATGATGGCATTGCTATTAGCATCGGAAGGGACGAGCATCGTTACTGAAACCGTCTTTGAAAATCGCTTTATGCATGTGGAAGAATTCCGCCGCATGAGTGCCAATATTAAAATCGAGGGACGCAGCGCCATTGTGGAAGGCGGCGTAAAGCTGACCGGCTGCAGGGTGTGCGCGACGGATCTGCGGGCTGGTGCCGCACTGGTGCTGGCAGGACTGATCGCGAACGGTGAGACGGAAATAACCGGGCTGCATCATTTGGACCGGGGTTACATCGATTTTACCGAAAAATTCCAGGGGCTGGGAGCGGCGATCAAACGCGTATCGATGGTCGAGGTGCCGGTTTCCCATACGGTAAAACCAACGGTCCTGAAAGGCGATCTGTCTGCAAATCTCATATAGGAACGCACAAGACTTCCGTTTTGGAAGTCTTTTTCCTTTTTCATAGACTATTTGTTCTACCCCTTCTGCACAAGTCATAGACTATAATGGTCAGATTGTCCTGAGGAATGCAGGAGGTGGAGATAATGTTGCGACGTTACTTGCTTTTTCTGCTTACGGTTCTACCGATACTGCTGATCGCGCTGCCGGCCGGGATCGTTCTCTATTTTTCTCCGAATGCTAGTGTTGCCCCGCCGGTTTCGAGTGAACAAGGGACGACAGCCAGCAACGAGCCGCAGCCGGAAGTAAAAGTATACCGTTCAGAGAAACAGAAGACGGAGACGATTCCATTAGAAAGGTATATCGAAGGCGTCGTAGCGGCGGAAATGCCGGCCGAATTCGAACTGGAAGCCCTAAAGGCACAGGCACTGGCTGCCCGAACCTACATCGTGAGGCGCCTGGCAGAAGGGAAATTTGAGGATGTGCCGCAAGGAGCCCAGGTGCTTGATACGATCCAGCACCAGAAGTACCTGGACGATGAGGAACTAAAAGCGATCTGGAAGGAAAATTACGACGCGAAAAGGGACCGCATTCGCCAGGCGGTAAAAGGGACAGCAGGCATGATCGTCACCTTTGAAGGAAAACCGATCGATGCGACGTTTTTCTCCACGAGCAATGGGTTTACCGAAAATGCCAACGAGTATTGGAATCAATCGATTCCCTATCTTCGCAGCGTGGCGAGTCCCTGGGACCGCGAATCGCCGAAGTATCAGGTCGTCACGGAGATGAGCCTGGCAGACTTTGAGCAAAAACTGGGAGTATCATTGGACGCTCAGGCAATCAGCACGGGGAGTATTTACTCGGTCATCGAGCGGACGACGGGAAACCGGGTAGGCAGGGTACAGATCGGCAATAAAGTATTTACAGGAAAGGAAGTAAGGGAGCGGCTGGGATTGAACTCCACGGCGTTTGCGATGACGCTGAAGAACAACAGCTTGCAGATCACGACACAGGGCTACGGACATGGTGTCGGCATGAGCCAGTGGGGAGCCAACGGCATGGCCAAGGAAGGAAAGCGGGCGGAGCAAATCGTCAAATACTTTTATCAGGGGGTCTCTTTGGAAGACTACCATAAAATCCTGCCGAGCTAAGCGAACAAGAAAAATTTTCGCATTATTCTCTTTTCCCTCAGGTTTAGACAGCAGAAATCTGGCGATACTGGGGGATAGAGGTGATAAAAAGTGGAAGATCAAAAGAATCAAAATCAACCAATTCCTTTCAAAAAGTCGGCTTGGAAGAGATTTTTGGGCAAGAAGTGGGCGTTTCCGGCAATCTACATCGGCACCGCGGCAATCATCTTGGCTATTGTGATGTACTTCCAAGGAAACGCAGCGAATACGCCAGTCGACAACTCCCAGGGCAAGGAAGGAGTCTCTGTCACAACTCCTGAAGACGGCAGCACCGCACATGACGGACATGAGGGTGACGCCGTAGCAGTGAGCAAGACGCCTGAGTCATTGGCATTGCCAGTGGCAAAAGACGTAAGTTACGAGATGGGCATGCGCTTCTTCGACGATCAGGCGCCCAAGGAAGAACAGATGAAAGCGCTCGTGCAGTACGACAAGTCGGTAACCCCCCACACTGGAGTAGACTTCGTCTCCAAAGACGGAAAACCGTTTGATGTAACCGCAGTATTGGCCGGCGAGGTCGTAAAACGGGAAAACAACGATCCGCTTGTCGGCGGCATTGTGGAGATCAAGCATGAGAACGATATGGTGACCGTCTATCAGAGCCTGGAGAACATCGCCGTCAACGTCGGAGATAAAGTCACGCAAGGGCAAAAATTGGGAAGTGCCGGACGCAGCGTGTATGAAAAAGACGCTGGCGTACACCTCCACTTTGAAGTCCGCGTCAAGGGCGAATCGGTCAATCCTGAACAGTTTCTGGAAAAAACCCAAACACAGTAAAAAGGATGTTCCGCCGGAAAACCTGTCAATCTTGGCAGGTTTTCTTTACGTGTGTACATGCTGTCAGAAAAAGAATGCCTGAAATCAGCTTGTCAGGCTTGTAAACGTAGAATATGTGTCCCTTCCTACCCATATATTGTATCAGACAATTCCGATACAGGGAGGCGAAGGGCGTGCACGATTACATCAAAGAGCGAACCATTAAAATTGGTCGATATATTGTGGAAACTCGTAATACGGTTCGCATGATCGCCAAAGAATTTGGCGTTTCGAAAAGCACGGTGCACAAAGATTTGACAGAGCGGCTGCCCGAGATAAATCCAGAGTTGGCCAACCAGGTAAAAGAAATCCTGGAATATCACAAGTCGATCCGGCATTTGCGGGGAGGAGAGGCGACGAAGATCAAGTACAAACGGAAAAACCGGAAACTGAAGCGCGAGCAGGAAGAAAGTGTATAAGAAATGCATAAAACTGTTAAATGTTTTGCTTGTCCTCCCACGAATTACCGCCTATGATAAAGTAGTGATTATGTATTTGTAAGTAGGGAGGCCCTTTCATGTTTAGCAAAGATATCGGAATTGATTTAGGCACGGCCAATGTCGCGATTTTTGTAAAAGGAAAAGGAATCGTACTGGATGAACCATCGGTAGTGGCAATTGACAATCATACCAGAAAGGTATTGGCCGTGGGGAATGAGGCGCACCGTATGGTTGGGCGTACGCCTGGCAATATCGTCGCCATCCGACCTTTGCGAGATGGGGTCATCGCTGATTTTGAAATTACGGAAGCCATGTTGAAACACTTCCTGGCAAAGATCGGGGGAAAAAGCCTGTTTGCCCGGCCGCGTATTTTGATCTGCTGTCCGACCAATATCACGTCTGTAGAGCAAAAGGCTATTCGGGAAGCTGCAGAACGGAGTGCCGGCGCACGGGAAGTGTTTATCGAAGAAGAACCAAAGGTAGCAGCAGTAGGCGCAGGCATGGAAATCTTCCAACCGTCGGGCAATATGGTTGTCGATATCGGCGGGGGAACTACAGACGTTGCAGTTCTTTCGATGGGTGATATCGTTACCGCTTCTTCCATAAAGGTGGCAGGAGACAAATTTGATCTGGCAATCATGCGATACATAAAGAATACTTACAAATTGTTAATTGGGGAGCGTACGGCGGAAGATATTAAAGTAAATATAGGTACGGTCTACGGCGGACGCCAGGATGAAATGGACATACGCGGACGGGATATGGTCACAGGGCTTCCCCAGACCATTACGATCCGTTCGCACCAAGTCCAAGAAGCCCTGGCTGAGTCGGTTCACGATATTGTACAAGCCTCTAAAAATGTTTTGGAACGAACACCTCCGGAGCTTTCTGCCGATATTATTGATAAAGGCGTATTTTTAACTGGAGGAGGGGCCCTGCTGCACGGAATTGACCAGCTTCTGGCGAACGAACTGAAAGTTCCCGTTCTGGTCGCTGACGATCCGATGATGTGTGTGGCAAAGGGAACGGGGATGATGCTTGATTACCTGGACAAGGCCCCCAGACCTTCTCGCAGAAGAAACTACATGGGATGAGGAGGAACTCGTTTGATTAGGGGATTATACACTGCTGCTGCGGGAATGCTCACCATGCAGCGCCAGCAAGAGTCGCTGTCGAATAACCTGGCGAATATCAATACACCCGGCTATAAAGAGGACGAAGGAGTCATCCGTTCTTTTCCGGAGCAGCTGATCATGCGGATTCGCGACCAGCAAGGGCCCGATATTCAAGGATGGCCCAATCCGCTCGGACAACCTGTGCCGATCGGGGGCCTGCATACCGGAGTGTACATGTCCGAGGCCCTGCCCAACTTTGCGCAGGGGGACATACAGCAGACGGATAACCCTTATGACATCGCTTTGACAGACAATCTGCCTGTTCCCGAAAACGCAGCGCAGATCAATGGCAAACCGGTGCAGCCAAAGCTCTTTTTCACGGTCGCCAAATTGGAAAACCAGGAGCAATTGACAGGGCCCGTCCAGGTGGAGCAGGTTCGCTACACGCGCAGCGGGAATTTTAACGTAAACCCGGATGGCTACCTGGTGACGGCAGATGGCTATTACGTATTGGACCGGGAGCGCCAACCCATTCAGATAAACCATCTGCCTGATGGATTCGGCAACACCCGGAGCGTGGGGCAAGACTTGAAAATCTCAGCCACCGGCGGGCTGTCCTATCCGAATCCGGCTGACCCGGCGGGAGGAGACGTTCCGCTCACCAATCCCCATTCACTGGATGTGGTGGAAATCGGGCTGACCCGCGTAGACAACCCGTATGAGCTGATACGGGAGGGGAACAACGTCTATCGCTACCAGGGAGAAGCGCAGTTGGAGCCGATCGATCCGGCAGATGCGGAAGTGAACGGATACTTCGCGCTGCGTCAGGGATGGGTTGAACGAGCCAACGTCAACCCCACCCGCACGATGACCGATATGCTGGCCGTTCTGCGGGCCTATGAGGCAAATCAACGGGTGATTACCACGCTGGACGGTACGATGGACAAGGCCGTTAACGATATCGGCCGGGTTAACGGGTAGAGGAGGTACATAGATGCAGTCTCTCAATATTTCCGCAGCAGCTCTGCGCAGCGTTCAGAACGCCCTCGACAACACGGCGAACAACCTGGCCAATGTGGATACGGTCGGATATAAGCGGCGAAGTGTGTCCTTTTCTGAATTGCTGACGGATTCGATGAACGATCAACCTGTCACCGACAAGGGCAACCGCACCTCTGCTCCAGGCCTTCGGGTCGGCAGCGGGGTGAAAACAGGCATGACCCGGATCGACATGAGCCAGGGAAGCGTGAAGACGACAGATGTCCCGTCTGATCTGATGATTGACGGTGAAGGGTTCTTCCTCGTGCAGTTTGGCAACGAATACAGGCTGACCCGCAACGGCAATTTTCACTTTCAAAGACCGGGGGCTGACGGACCGATTCAGCTGGTGACCGCAAATGGCGGAGTACTCGTCGATGAGCTGGGGAATCCAATCGAAATACAGGGCGATGGCAGCATTGAAATTCAGCGGGATGGACAGATTTTGGTCAATGGCGAGCCTGATATCTACGGTGCTCACATCCCGGTATTTCAAGCGCCTGACCCTGATCAATACATCCAGGTGGGCGACAACGAATACCTCCTGAACGACCCGGTAGCAAATCCGCCCGCGCTAAACACGCTGAATATCAACCCGGCTAATCCGGAAAGCACACCCGTCATCCTGCAGGGGGCTCTGGAAGTATCCAACGTCGACCCCAATCAGGAGATGTCACAGCTGGTCGTGCAGCAGCGGGCATTTCAGTTGAATTCGCGGGCGATCGCGATCAGCGATCAAATGATGGGGATTGCCAATTCGCTGCGCAGCCGTTAATCTTAATGGTTAGTCAGGGTTTCGCCAAAACGGGGCGGAACCCAAGTTTTCTACAAGGTGGGAGGAAAAGCTGATGGAACAGACAGAACGTCGCCGCCGCCCGAAAGAGATGGAGAATGACCAACACACCAAAGAGAAAAAAAGCGGGACCTGGGTCTTCATTGCCGCCAAGATCCTAAGTGTTCCCTTTTTACTCTTTTTATCCCTCGTCGTCGGCTTGATGATCGGTTATGGAGTCATCGGCAAGTCTCCTATCTCGGAAGTGTTTGACATCCGGACGTACAAGCATATCTACGATCTGATTTTTTCTACGACGTAGCTGCCGTCACCGAAGGTCTTCTTCATGCAGGGGAAGGCCCTTTTTGCGCTGCCAGCCCCAGACGGTTGATGTGCTACACCGTTATGGGTATAATAAATGAGTGCTCTTAGATACGGAGGGATGTCGATGAATGTTCCGAATGCGCTTACTGTATTCCGCATCGTACTGATCCCTGTTTACCTGCTCGTCTTTTTTTCGTCCCTGCCGAATCACATTCAAATCGCCTATCTCATATTGATTTTGGCCGGTTTAACCGATATAGTGGACGGCTATATCGCTCGTACATACAAAATGGTAACCGAATTTGGAACGATGATGGATCCACTCGCAGACAAGCTGATGATGCTCACCGTTATCACGTCTTTTTACCTGACAGAGCGGATTAGTGTTTGGGCCGCCCTGTTTTTCTTTGCGCGTGATGTCGGGATGATTGTCACTTCTGCCATCTTCCACTTTCGCGGCAAAAAGACGGTTCCGGCCAACGTATACGGCAAAATTACGACCGTGTTGTTTTATCTGGTATTCACGCTGGTCATGTTCCGCTTTCCGTATGCGGAGTTCTTTCTCTGGCTTGTCATCGCTTTTTCCTTTATCACGAGTGCGATATACATACTGAAATTTCGTTTGCTCAACAAGATTTACTGAGGATGGGAAAAGAGCACTTCCGGTAAAAGAAGTGCCCCTTTATCTTAAACCCGTACAGGTGTAACGGGAGTAGGTATAGTCTAATTCCTCAAGGATTGGTTCATGCATCATCAGGTTGGTTCAAATGTTGGAAAGGGGGCTTTGCCAATGGAGCGCGAAGCTGTTCTCGATATTGTCCAAATTCAGGAGATTATTGCCCATCGGTATCCGTTTTTGCTGATCGACCGCATCGTTGAGCTTGAGATCGGGAAAAGAGCGGTCGGCATGAAGAACGTGACGATTAACGAGCCGTTTTTTCAAGGGCATTTTCCCGGTTATCCGGTCATGCCAGGTGTTTTGATCGTAGAAGCCTTGGCCCAGGTCGGTGCCGTCGCCGTTTTGAGTATGGAGGAAAATAAAGGAAAACTGGCTTTTTTTGCCGGTGTCGACGGGTTCCGCTTTAAGGATCAGGTAAAGCCGGGGGACGTTCTGGAGCTGGAAGTGGAAATGACTCGCCTGCGTGCTTCATTCGGCAAGGGACAGGGAATTGCCCGGGTCGCCGGCAAAGTGGTGGCTGAGGGTGAACTGATGTTTGCCCTTTCCCAAAATGAGACACATTCATGATTTATCTTGAATGTGTCTTTTTTTTGGAGTAGAATTGCTAGGATACAACTTATCCAGTTGGAGATAATTTGCTATGCATACAGCAAGAATTTTAAACGTGCCTTTTTCAACCAAAAGTTTTCATGAAACGGTTTCGGATTTGGCGGAGCGGGTAATGTCAGGTGAAGGGACCCATGTCGTCACGGCCAATCCTGAAATCGTCATGCTGGCTCAAAATAATCAGCGTTTCCAATCCATATTGGATCAAGCCTATGTAGTACCCGACGGCATAGGCATCGTATACGCTGCAAAGTGGCTGAGGCTTCCGATCAAAGACCGGGTAACGGGTATTGAACTGGTGGAAGCCATGATGGAGCGTGCTGATCAGCATGGCTGGAAGGTGTACCTGTTCGGGGCCTCACCCGAAGTCAACCAACTGGCTGCTGAAAAACTGGCGAACCGGTATCCGGGCGCTGCCATCGTCGGTCGCAGAGATGGTTTTTTTAGGCAGGAAGAATCGGCTGAAATTGCTCAAAATATAGCTAAGCATAAGCCGGATCTTCTCCTCGTTGCGCTCGGCGCTCCCAAACAGGAAGAGTGGATTGCTGCGTACCGGGACCTGCTGCAAGTGCCTTTGATGATCGGAGTTGGCGGGAGTCTTGACGTCATTGCCGGGAAAGTAAAACGGGCACCCGTCTTGTGGCAGCGCCTGCATCTGGAGTGGCTGTACCGATTGATGAAACAACCTTCCCGTTGGAAGCGGCAGCTTGCGATTCCGCGGTTTGTCTGGAAAGTTCTTCGCGAAAAGCGGGGGCAGCGATTGCAATCGCCATCGTAGGAGAGGAGAACTCATATGCCAATCTATCTATACGGATTTATCACGTCATTGATAATCGCGTTGATTGCGACACCATACGTAAAAAAATTGGCAATAAAAATCGGAGCGGTGGATACGCCTGATCATAGAAAAGTTCATACGAGAATCATGCCGCGGATGGGCGGTTTGGCCATTTATATCGCCTTTGCCGCTGCATTCTTCGCCTTCGTGCCGCAAACGTCGGAAATGCTCGGCATTTTCTTCGGGGGAACCATCGTCATGCTCGTCGGGATGATCGACGACAAGCTGCAGTTGTCTCCCAAGTGGAAACTTCTCGGACAGCTGGTGGCGACGGCGGTGGTGGTAATTCCCTTTGGACTGAAGGTCGGCATTGTCGAACTGCCTTTTGGCGGCAGCATCGATTTTTCCAAGGGCTGGCTCGCCTTGCTGGCGATCCCGATCACGATGATCTGGATCATTGGCGTGACCAATGCCGTCAATCTGATCGACGGGCTGGACGGACTGTCTGCCGGCGTCTCCGGGATCGCGACTGCTACGATGGCCGTGATGGCGATCATCATGGCGGATTTTAACGTTTCGATCTACTGCTTTGTACTGCTCGGCGCGATCGTCGGATTCCTGTTTTTTAATTTCCATCCGGCGCGCATCTTTATGGGAGACACGGGATCGCTGTTCCTCGGGTTTAACCTTGCGGCGCTATCCATCATGGGCTTCAAGCAGGCGCTGTTCGTCTCCTTTATCATTCCGATCGTCGTACTGGGCGTTCCCCTGTGGGATACGTTTTTCGCAATTGTCCGCCGGATCATCAACAAAAAACCGATCTCCAGTCCTGACAAGGGGCATTTGCACCACTGCCTGCTGAACATGGGGCTGTCCCACCGGGCGACGGTCGTCACGATCTACGGCATGAGCATTTTCTTCGGCGCCACGGCGATACTCCTGACGAAAGTGGTGCCAAATACAAAAGCCGCCCTGTGGACTTCGATTATTACGATTGCTGTGCTGCTGTTCATTATCCACATGGCTACAGAAGTAGTCGGCCTGGTCGGCCGGCGCCATCGCCCGCTGATCAATGCCTATCGGCGGTTGAAGTTGAAATACGTGAGAAGAAGTTCATAGTGTAAGGGCCTAATCTGACCGCCGGTTTGGCGGTTTTTCTTTTTTCGAAAGGTACTAACTTTTGATAGAATAAGCTTAAGTAAAATAGCAAAAGGGAGGTGGGCGAAGGATGGAGATATTGTTGCAGGAGATACTGACGGAAGTAAAAAGCGTCAGGACCTCACAGGATAAAATGGGCACTGAGATCACAGAATTACGGAAGGATGTTCATGTTCTGAAGTCGGAAGTAGCCGGGTTAAGGACGGACGTGGATATCCTGAAGACCGACGTAGCCGGGGTGAAGTTAGACGTTGGAGAAATTAAAACGAATGTGGTCGATATCAAAATAAACGTACTTGCCCGTAAGGTCGGACATGATCAATTTCGAACAGAATTTATTGATTTCCGTAAATACGCTGGGAACAAATTGGACATGATCTCCATGCCGAGCAGGCACAGAAATTAGACGGAATTGAAGAAAGGCTGACCAGTTTAGAGACGGAAGTTAAAGTCATAAAAAAGGCTATCGCCAACTGAATAGTGACGAAGAGGCCTGCGATTCCGCGGGCTCCTTTTCTGTTTTGGCCTAAAATTTGGCGGGTAACTAGCCGATAAACAATAGTATAGAGAGATTAGAAAGAGTGAATATGTACCGCGGGTGGAGGTGGAATTTCAAAGCGTATCTCAATGAGAAATTCCCGGAAACATGGATCATACATATGGAGAGGTGAAATAGAGTGCATTGCATAAAGCTTAAAGCTAAGCCGTGGCTGGCTGCTGTCATGGCGTTCATGCTGTTGGTTTCCAGTTTGTTCTCGGCTGGGGCTGGAGTTGCGGATGCGGCAACGCAAACGAACAGTGATTGGACCATAGATATCAATAACAGTGATTATAAATCGTTTGACGGCACGAAGCCCAATTCGGATTCCAATCCAATTTTCGTAACGAATAGCCGCTTATACGATGTGAAGTTCCAGTATAATGATGCCACTTTCGATACCAAGAAAGCAACAGTCAAGGTGGACAACGCCATTGTGACGACGGTTCCATTTGTCGGAAATACCGTAACTCTTGACAAGGAATTGCCGCTGCGAAAAGACGGCAAGTCAACGATCGTCACCATCCAACCGGAAGGCTCATCTGAAATCGGGAAGTTTTACGTTCGGTACATCGAGTCTTATATTTACTACGATGACTTTTACGAAGACGTGAACTTGAAGATTCAGAATCGGCCGGCTGATGGCAAGGGTACCAGTTTTAACGATCCAATCGTATCCAATAGCAGTACTATTCCGCAATTAAACATGGTTTACAGCCGGGCAAGCGACAAAAAGCCCAGCTTTGAAGTCAGAGTAGGCGGGATTGTGAAAAAGACGTTCGGGCCATTTGATTACCCGGATAGCGGAAACCTCACATTCCAGGTGAAGGATATTGACCTGGATCCGGGCACCAACACGGTTGTCGTCTATGCCGTGAATACTGGTGAAATTTCTACTATATACTATAAGTACGCTTCCGGCGAAACCCCGATTACGGTCGAAGGCTTCGGGGATAAAGGGAAAAGCATAAGCGATCCGGTCATTTACGGCGATTCCAAGATCACGTTAACCGGTTATTTTGGCGCTGGTGTAATCGGCAGCAACCTGCGGCTGAAGATCACGACGAGCAACGGCCAAACCCAGGATTTGAGCAGCATGGCGCCTACCATTACCGGATCGAGATACATGTTTAACGACGTCAATCTTCAGCCGGGATTAAATCAGATCGCCTTCTATGAAAAGGTAGGCAACATCACAAAGGAAATCTACAAATTTTACGTACAGTACAACAACACGCCGATTGTGAGCAATCTAAAGGTGGAAGATACTCCGCTGAATGATTCCGCGCTGACGGTGATCACCATTCCATCTGCCAACCGTTTGACTTTAAATATGGAAGGTGACGCCAGAAACGCTGACACAGTTGAAGTGACCAATACCCGTACAGGTGATGTCATCAAGACAAGTGCCAGCCGAACAGGCGTATTTAGTCTAAGGCTTCCTTCTCAGCTTGGGGAAAATGAACTGGAGATCCGAGCCTATAATGCCAACAAAGAGGTAGGCGTTATTAAACGGAAAATTCTTGTGGTGACCACTACTGCCAATGGTTCCGATCTGTTCTACCAGGTTTCTATGGGAGGAGTAGAGCTGAAACCGGATCGGATTGTTTCCGTTCCCGGCACGGGCAGCCCGATGACAGGTACGTTAGCCTTGGCAGGTCAGGCGCTGATTCGTTTTGTCGAGATTCCTACTCAGCAGGAGTTTGACAAGTTTACACTGACGATCCAAGAGGTTGGCAACTCGGCTAACAGCCAGACGTTTACGGTGACACAGACGGCAGGCACCAGCGGGCAAAGCAATTTCTCGCTGTATAAGATCGACTCGGATGTAACCGGCTTTCTTGAGGATGGGAAAACATACCGGGCAAAACTGAGCTACAATTATTTGACAGCTGATACCAACGGGGACATGACCGTTAACAACCCTGTAGAAATTGCCAACTATCAATACGAATTTACCTATGCGGACGAAAGCAAACCGCGATTTGTCAGCGTTACCCACCCGCTGACGGGAATGCAGTTATCGACGACTGCGGAGAACATCATTTCCGAGTCTCCGTACAAGGCCATCGTCAAGACCTTTAAAATGGGCACAGGCGGCGTACCCGACAATTCCAAAATCAGTGTCTATTACAATACGACTGCCCTGACATCAGGGGTTGATTACGAAATATCCAATGAGCAAGCTGTTTCAGGCCAGACTGATTACGGAACATTCCTGCTGCAGCTAAATAAGCTTCCATCAGGCCAAGGGAAGATCACCATTTACTACGACAAGGGTGGAGCGAACGAGAAAGAAATCAGCTTGCCGGTCAATGTTCACATCGCTCCATATCTGCAGTTTACTTATGTAGATAAACTCGGTGACGTAAGAGCCTTTGAAGATGGCTTTACCTTGCAAGATGAGAATGAGATCCGCCAATTGGACGCGAAAGTGTACAACTATCCGCTGCAAAAACAGGGCGGCAACTGGAATTTCAAGGTAAAATTAAATGGCACCGAAATAACCGTTGATGATAGTGATGTAAATGTATCCAATGGAAAAAATGAGTTTCGCCTTCCGAAATCAAAGCTGACCTTTAAAAAAGGCAACAACGAGCTCAAGGTCGAGCTGACGGATGAGCCGAAGGTAACCTTTACCTACAATGTATCGTTTTTTACCTCCAAACTGCCCAGCGTTGAAAATGTCAAGCTGGAGGTAGAACAAAACAACAATCGTACAGAACTGACTAAAAAGACGACAGACATCGCGTATCGCACAGAAGCGTCGTTCCTGCGCAGTTTTTCTTTTGACGCGAAAAACGCTACCCGCGTCTACGTCGAGAAAAACGGCAAGCGGATCATCGACTACCGCTACAAAAACGGTGATTGGGAGATCGAAGACAGCCAGGAATACATCAAAACAAAAAGGGAAGCTTCGGTGGACAGTGACCTTGAGGGAATCTTTGATGCTCGCAACTTTACATCGACGTCTCGCAGCGGCAGCTTCAAGGCAGACATGAGCAGTTCCCAGAACGGGAGTCTGGTAGATAAAGTTCAGCGCGCTGTTACGCTGCCGGAAGATCAGGAGCAGCTCTTGGCGCAGTTCCCGCTGACCTTGTACAAAGGCGGAGATACAGTCTATACCATCGTCGCTCAGGATGATCTGGGTTCTGTCGTCCGCTATGACGTGACGATTTCGCAGAGCTCTGCAAGCTGGATGGTGATCTCGCCTGTAAAAGAGAGGGAAACCGACCAGTATATCATCGTCAACACCAATAACGTACCGATTCGGATTTTCGCGGAGAAAGCAGACAAGGTGCTGTTCGGGAAGACAGAAGCGACCGTGCTGAATACCACCAAGCCCGATTACGAATACGACGATGATCTGGGCAAGATGGTTCCGCAAACCTACTATGTATTCGAAGCGACTGTTCCGCTGAAAAGCGGCTTGAATACGGTGAAGTTTACCGTGCAGGTAGGCAATAACAAGTACAACGACCAGGTGTTGATCTACAACGCCAACGCCGCAGTAGACGGAGCGATCTATCGCGACGTGCTTGGCAAAAAGACCAGCTTCAGCGTATTTGAAAAAGCGTTTGAACTGAAATTCCCATCGGGCACCGTCCTGTTGTCTCCTTCCGATAACCGTGCAGGCAGTGAAGTCCGCAATCCGAACAAGGACATCTTTACAGATGTGCCGCTGTTTTTCGGTATCGCTGACCGGACGACGGGACAGGTAAGCCTCTCCGGCAACCGCATGGAGTCGAGCTTGACCCTGGATACGGAGTTTAACTACGCAAGCCCGCTCTACTACGTTGACGCTGGTGACGTAGACGCTCCGGTAGGAAGAGATCCGTACTTCCACGACAAGGGCATCATCAACGGCCGCGAAGTAAATATGGACCGTTTCCCCAGCCGCTACAAGGACAACCTGGTACCAAGCAAAGAGGGAACGCTGACGATCAAGTACGATTCGTCGATCGTCAATGCGGCGAACACCATTCTTACCATCTTCTACAACGATGGTGGAGGCTGGAAGAACGTCGGGGGAACAGTAAGTACGAGCAAAAAGACAATCACTGTTCCGTTCCAGGGCTTTGGTTATTACATGGTGATGAAGACGAGGGAGACCTTCGATGACGTTATCCGCCATCCGTATGCCCGGAATGACATGGAGACGCTCTTTGCCAAAGGAATCATGCCGAATGCAACAGGCAACTCTTTTGGCGCCAATCTCAATATCACCCGCGGCGAGTTTGCTACGATGCTCGTAAAGGCGCTCGACCTGCCGATCAGTGCGGGTCCATACGAAGACAGCAACAAACGATACCCGTTGGAACCTACTTTCACGGACGTGCGTCCGAACAAGGACACCTGGGACTACCAATACGAGTACATCGAGACGGCAGCCCGTGCCGGCATCGTTCGCGGCGTGCAACCCGGTTATTTCCGCCCGGAACAATCGCTTTCCCGGCAAGAGGCGGCGATTATGATCACCCGCGCGATGAACCTGAAAACGACAGGTACTCCGGACGCAGCAAAACAGTCGCTTGCCAAGATGTATACGGACGCCAAGGATATCGACTACTACGCACTTCACTCCGTATTGGCAGTCAGCAAGGCCAAGATCATGAATGGCGAGCCGATCGATCCGACGGCGAAAAAGCCGCAATACCGCTTTAAGCCGTCGATCCCCCTGACTCGCGCGGAAATGGCGACGATCACGGTACGGATGATGATTCAACTGAAGAAGCTGCCAAAACAATAAGCTGGCGCAAAAAAATCCCTTCCCGCTGTCCGGGAAGGGATTGCTCTTTATTCATTTTCCTTATCCTCACCTACCGCCTCAAACGGCACTTCCACATATTCCTTCTCACCCAACTCGATCCGGGCCTGACCATTCGTCAGATCAGTGATCCGCTCTTCGAATGCTCCCTCTTCTCCATCCGGAATCAACACCCTAACCGTAACGAGGTCCGTATAGGCCGTATCGACGACGCGATGCTGGCCGATACGAAGCTCGTTTTCAACCTTGCCCCACCAGTGGTAGTCCACCGTCACCGCGATCGACTGGTGCAGGATGTGGGCGACGATGCCCGCTGCCTTCAATCCTGCCACGGTACCCGCCGTATAGGCGCGTACTAGCCCACCTGCTCCCAATTTGATTCCGCCAAAATAACGTGTGACGACTACTACGGTATCTTTGAGACCGTTCTTCTTGATGCACTCCAAAATCGGCTTGCCAGCCGTTCCACTGGGCTCTCCGTCGTCGCTGGAACGCTGGATCTGGTCGTTTTCGCCGATGACGAAGGCAGAGCAGTTGTGGGTCGCGTCCCAGTGCTTCTTTTTTATGCCGGCGATAAAGGCCGCCGCTTCTTCCTCTGTAGTCGCCCGCTGTGCGTAGCCGATAAAACGGGACCGCTCGATCACGATCTCGTCCTCGCCGTATCCTGCCACGGTCTTGTAATGCGCTAGCATCCGTGTATCACCTCAAGTAGAAGCATAGCCAGTTTTTTTGGCAGATGCAATCTTTGTGATCCCGGGTGAAATCAAAAGATACATCAAATCGTAATGGTATACGGGAAAGTTTGTAATGAAAACGCAAAAGGGGGTATAGGTATAGAGATGAGCAGGTAATGAGTATGTAAAGTTTGTGGCGAATAAATTTCGAGCAGTGAAATGATTTTGAATCTATGCTATAGTAATATGGTACAACCTTCCTTTTTGAAGGGAGGCCAGAAGCTTGCCATCAGGCAACGAAACCAAGGATTTGGCACCGTAAAGGAGTGACACAAATGGGACTTCCATATTCCAAACAAAAGTGGATGGCACTAACATTGGCAGCTGTAGTTATGGCGACCGGCTCATCCGTATGGGCCGCCGATTCGACGGCAGCGCTGTCAGTTGCACCAGCCAAGCAATCAGATCAATCTGAGGAGTTAACCCTCCAGAAAGCAGTAGAACAGGCGCTCAAAACAAACAACGATCTCGTAACGCTGCACATTGACATCGATACGGCAGATATCAACGCGCGTCTGGCAAGTGCAAAAGGAAGAGACCTCCGAGCCGATTTTGTCACGACGCTCGATGCTGCACAGGCAAAATACGTCAATACAGCTACCGCTGAAACCAAAAAGAAAGTCAACGAGATGATGTTCAAATCGGCGGAAAACAAGGTGAAGCTGGGGGCCGAGAAGGCGTATTACGACTTATTGAATGCGCAGGAAGACCTCACATTGAAGAAACAAAGCCAGGAACGCGCAGAACTCCAGCTGAAGGTAGCGAAATCGGCTTTTGACGTGGGAACCAAAGCCAAAACAGACGTGCTGCAGGCAGAGGCAGCACTGGCGGCTGCACAGGCGGCGACGAGTGCTGCCGAAAGCAACCTCGAAGTCGCGCGGCTGAATCTAAACCAATTTCTCGGAGTGGAATTGAACAAGCAATGGAAGCTGGTAAAAACAGATGCCCAGGCAAACGTAAAAATGCCTGAACTCAATGACGCGGTTGCCAAGGCTTTGGAACAACGGCCGGAGATCACACAGGCTACAGAGCAAATCAAACTGTCTGAGTTGAATGTAGACATTATCCGCAAGTACTCCTCTATCGCTACGTACCAGGGGCAAATGGCTGAGAACGACGTTGAGAAGGCAAAAATTGATCTCGAGCAGACCAAGCGCAGCATTTCGATCGAGGTAGCGCAGGCCTACTACAACCTGAACTCGGCGAAAACGTCGATAGAGGCCCTGAAGAAGGCGAGGGACGCTGCGGCGGAAAACTACCGCCTGACCAACCTTCGTTTTGAAAACGGGCTTTCGACTACCCTTGAGGTGATCGGCGCCGAAGAGGAGCTCTCCAACCGGGAAAACCAGTACCAGCAAGCGGTACATAACTTCAATCTGGCGACTGTAACACTGCAGAATGCGATAGGCAATTAAGCAGCTAACAAAAGGGAATGCTGGGAAAAGTTCGCAGGTGACAGTGGGGAAACCCTCCCCTATAATAACGATTAGCGCCTCTCATCATTTTTTAAAACTTTTTTTCACAGGCACCGCAACTTTTGGCGAGTTGAAGCGTTTAATAGAATGTCACACACATTACGGGGAAATTGTGTAAAAAAATAATTCACGAATTCTAGCATATGTGCTACACTATTGATTGTTGTACTTTTTTATCAATAGCTACATATTGCTAGTCCTTAATACCTAGGAATTACGCGATCCTGCGAAGGGAGGTGAAACGCGCTTGCAGGATTCGGGCTTTAAAAAGAAATATACAGCTACAAATATTCCCCAAGAACACTCAGTTTATACTAGAGGAGGAGAATCTAAGGTTATGAAAAAGGTTGTTAACAGCTTGTTAGCAAGTGCACTCGCACTTACTGTAGCACCTATGGTTGTAGGCGCTGAAGGCGGAGCTACCAGCGACGCTGCAAACGACACAAATCCTGAGTTGACCAAGACCGTCAAACGTCTTCAAGCTCTGGAGATCGTCAAAGGTGACGACAAAGGTCAAATCAACGAAGGCAATCCTATCACTCGCGCTGAGTTCGCTACTCTCGTAGTACGCGTTCGCGGTTTGGCTGACGGTGTGCCGCTCGCTAAATTCCAACCGAACTTCAAAGACATCAAAGTTTCTGACTGGTATGCTGGCTGGATCAACGTGGCTTCCGGACGTGAACTGATCAAAGGTTATCCGGACAAAACTTTCAAACCGGAAAACAACGTTACTTATGCAGAAGCAGTAACCATGATCGTCCGCGCTCTTGGTTATGAGCCTGCAGTTCTTCAAGAAGGCGGCGTATGGCCAAACAACTTCATCTCGAAATCCGCTGAGCTGGGTGTATCCAAAGGCGTATCCATCGACCCGAACAAACCGGCTACTCGCGGTGATGTCTTCTTGCTGCTCGACAACGCACTCGACATCAACCTGATGAAGCAAACTACTTACGGTTCCGAAATCCGTTACCAACCGGTAAAAGGCACCAACCTGTTGAACGAATACATGAACATCGATGTATACAACATGGAATGGGCTTCCAGCGACAACCGTAAATCCGAGGATCTCCCGACTGTATCCAACGTACCGGTTACTGACCTCGGCAACCTGAAGCCGAACGAAATCAGCTTCAGCGGCAGAAGCGGCACTCCGCTCCGCGGCAAGTACACGGTTGTTAACCAAATCAACCCGAACGACTTCGCTGGTCAACGCGTACAAGTTTGGATGAAGAACGAACGCGGCAAGAACACCATCGTATGGATGGAAGATTCTACTGACCAAGACGTAATCACCACTACGATCGAGCAGTTGTATCAAAAGGGTAAAATCCCGGCAACTGACAAAGACATCGACTGGAGCGGAAGCACTGATTCCGTACTGCGTTCTTTCGATATCGAGCTGGGTAACGGCAAGAAATACCGCCTTGCCAGCGATGCAAAAGTTGCTTACAACTTCAAGGTGTACGGCAATGCAATCGATGCGTTGAAAGATATGAAACTGTCTGATGACGATATCGATTCTTACAGCGCAAAAGTCGTATTGAACGACGACGGTGAGATCAGCTACCTGTCTGTAGTAGACGATCTGTCTGCTAAGCAAAACACCAAATTCAAATTTGGTTCTGAAGTAATCAAGACCGTAGATGCTTCCAAACAAAAAATCGAGCCATTGAAAGGCAACACTCTCGACCTGAAAAAGGACGAAGAAGGCCGCGACTTCATGGTTATCCGCAACGGCGAGCCGGCGAAACTGTCCGACCTCAAACCGATGGATGTATACAGCGTCTACTACTCCGATCACAACAAAGATCGCCGCATCATCATCGCTAACAGCACAGTCGTAGAAGGTAAAGTATCTTCTGTTGACTACCGCGACAGCGATAAGAAAAACGATTACTTCATCAAAATCGGTGACAAGCGCTACCGCCTGCGTAACGCTACCTACTCCGAGAACAACAACAAGACGATCGAAGATACACCGATCAACAAGATCAAGGCTCTGTCCGGTATCGATGTAAAACTGTACCTGGATCCATCGGGCCGTGTTCGCCACATCGAAACTTCGTCTTCTGTTAAAGAACGCCGTCAAGGTGCTATTCTGACGAAAGACGTATACTACGATGCAGGTAAAGACCAGTACGACTTCATCGTCATGAACGAAAAAGGTACAAAAGTTACCTTGCCCGTAAAAGACAAGAAGAATATCTTGGACAAAAACGGCGACGAAATGTCTCACCAAGCGATTCTGGATACCTTCAAAGTCGCTAAAGACAAAAACGGAGACGGCAAAATCAGCTCAGACGAAAAGAACCCGCTGTTCTTCACTTATGAGTTGAACTCCAAAGGTGATGTAAGAGAAGTTCGTGTGGCAGACGGCGATCTGATCCACATCAAAAAAGACGAATGGCGCAAGGCTGCTGACAAAGATGACAACCTCATCAGAATCAATGGCCATGACTATGAAGTGCCAGACGATAACGTTGTCTTTGACATGAAGGGTGCTGTTGAAAAAACTGGTGACCGTTTTGAGCTGAAAAACACTGGTACCGGTAAATACAGCAAAATTGCAAAAGATGACTTTGAAGTATATGTGCACATCAACAACAACAACGAAGCAGACTACTTCCTGGTTGTCGATGGCGACAAGTCTATCGCATCCGACGGTCTGTACGGATTTGTTGTCAACTTCTCCCGTCTGGACGGAGATGACGCTGTAGAAATCCTGGACAAAGAAGGCAAACTGAAAACTTATGTCCTGGATGGATCCGTCAACTTCAAACGCCGCGACTTTATCTACTACGATCTGAACGGCAACGACGAGATCGATACTGCTAAAGTAATTGTTGACGGCGGAAGCACCGGCTACAAACCAGGCAGTGCACGTATCAAGGATCAAGACTGGGCACGCGTAGGTGTTGAAAAAATCTACGTTGCACGTGTCGATGAAGTAGACGGCAGAAAGATCACCTATTACCCTGAGTACAATCCGTACGAGAAAAACAGCAAGTCCATTGAAGACAGCAAGAAGGAAACCTACTACACCACTGCCAACACTGTCTACTACAACATGGACACTCTGGAAGCAGATACCGGCGTAGAAGAAGGCGACTATGTAGCTCTTATCGACAGTGCAGACGTTGACGGCCGTTACATCGACTATGTAGTCATCGTTGCTAAAGGCGATAAAGTAGACGACTTCGACTACAAAGGCGACTACAACATGAATAAGTTCCTGAACTGGGAAGACCTTGATCTGGGTGATGTACTCAAGGCAGATCCGAAAGGTGTAGTTGATGGCAACAAGTATACAGTCACAGGTCAACTGTCCAGCGATTACAAAAAGGCTACTGTTGAAGTGAAAATCGGCGGCAAAACCTATGAAGCCGATGTAAACAGCGATGGCAGCTTTGAATTCAGCAAAACGATCGATGGTGACTATGACAAGTACACTCTGATTGTTACCAAAGATGGTAAAGAAGTATTGAACAAAGATTACAACATCAAGAAAAATGATACCGGCGAATACAAAATGCTCGACGCCAAGTCTGTAACTCCAGCTAAAGCTACTGTAATTGCAGGAGCACCTACCTACCGTGTAAAAGGTAACCTGCAAAAAGGTTATGAAGATGCTACTGTAACAGTAGAATTTGGCGGCAAGAAGTACGATGCAGAAGTAACGGATGGAGCCTTTAAAGTAACCAAAACTGTAGAAGGCAACTTTGATACCTTCACTGTAACTGTTACGAAGGACGGCAAAACCGAAACCTACGAAGGCAACTTCCCTGCAGAAAAGTAATAACCCTCTAGTTGAATTGAACTAGGATTTGCTTAAGCGGTAATCAGAGGGCAAAGCCCTCTGGTTACCTTACATAATGATTGAGCTAAATCCTACAATGCAATGAATTACCTGATGTTGTTAGGAATACATACACCATGCCCAGACACCCAGATGTATCCCTACTCCATAAATAAACAGAATCCTATCACACTTTTGGAGGGATAGTACGTGAAAAACAAGAAGCTAGTAGTTTCTCTTCTGTCTACTGCTATGATTAGCAGCATGGCAGCTTCTGCTTTTGCAGCTCCTGCCGGCGGTCTTTACGTTGGCGGAAATGTAATGAAATATTACAGCAACGATGGCCTCATTGACAAAACAGCGGATGCAATTAAGGACTTAAACGATGCTGACAATAACGCCGTTTTTGTTGATGATGAAGGCAAGTTGGCCGCAAGCTTGGATGAAATTCTGGATAAGAATGGCCTTAACAATGCACTTCGCACTGTTGAAAAGAAGGACTTCAACGGACAATACACTGACGCAGTTTCCGGTAACAAGGTGGATCCAGGAAAAGATCTTGAGCCAGTGCCTGGTGATTTGAAGGTTGAAAGTGTAAGTGCTATTAACAATACTTCAATCAAAGTTGCATTTAATAAAGCAGTTGAAAAACTTGACAAAGCTGATGTAACAGTACTGAACAAAAAATCTTCTGAGAAACAATACGTGAAAGAAGTAGTGTTGGCAGAGGACAAAAAGTCAGCGACAGTTACTTTCTATGATGCTTTGACATCGAAAACTACTTACAATGTAGCAGTCAAAGACGCTGGAAATATTGATTTTGATTTTGTAATTGGTGATGTGGCAAAAGTTGTTGCTGACACAACTCAAATTGTCAAAGCAGGTAATCCAACAGCAATCAAATTCAAAGTATTAGATGCAAACGACCTTGATATCACTTCTAACGTGAAACCATCAGATATTGAATTTGAGAGTACTGCAGAAGTAATTAATGGCACGGTTACTTTAGATAACGGCGTATCTGCTTTTGTCTATATAAAAGTTAAGAAAGAAGATGGCACATTCGTTAAGTCGGATCGCATCACCATAAAAGGTGAAGCTCCTAAGGCAAAAGAAGTAACGAATTACACAGTCAATACTGACGGTAAGAACCACTTTAAAGATGAAGATTACAAGCAAAATCTTACAATAACCAAAGAAGGAACTGGCTATGTAGTAGTTGAAGCTAAAGACCAATTTGATGAAGTTTCTACAGAAAAACCGTCATTTGAGTCGTTAGACAAAACAGTAGCATTAGTTGATAGAGTTACTGGTAAAATCACTCCGATTAAAGAAGGCTTAGTGCCTGTAAAAATTACTTATACAAGTGGATTAACAAAAACAATTGAACTAAAAGTAGTAGCAAATGCAAAAGCAGCATCTATCGAGCTAGATAATGCAGAAATCTCAATTTCTAACAAAGTAGCAGCAGGTAAAGCCGTTAAGGTTTCTGTTAAAGATCAGTACGGTAACGTTCTGACATCTGCAAAACAAGCAACAGTTAAAGTTGTGTCTGGAAAAGATTTAGTAAAAGCTATTGGTGATACTTTGACTTTAAAGGATGGGGAAGGTATACTAACGGTTTCTCCTGCAGATAGTGCAAAATCCGGTACGGCAGTTATCGAGATTTCTGTGAGCGACACTGTTAAAACAACATTGACAGTGAATGTAACAGCAGCTGGAGACATTGACAATTTTGTTTTAGAAGGCTTCAAAGCTGAACTTGATAAAAACGAAGCGGATACTAACAAAAACAAAGAGATGACCCTTTCTGTGTTCCCTGTAGATGCCAACGGAGTAAAAACTGGTGATGCTGATTCAACTGCTAAGTTCACTATTAAAGATAAAGATGGTAAATATTTAAATGCAAATGGATCAGAAATCGCAGATGGCCAAGATAATTTACTTCCTATCTCTACAAAAATTGAAGCTGCAAAATTTAAAGCAGGCGAAACCTATACTGTAACTGTTAAAGTGGGGTCGCTAGTAGTATTCGAAAATGCTTTCTCTGTAAAAGATACTTCTGAATTACCAGTAGTAAATCAAAAAGCAAGTAGCATTGTTGCTACAGACTTAGATATTACAAAACAACTGTCCGATACATTCGAGATCACTTTCGGTGGAAAAGTACGGGGAGATGCTAAAATTGTAGATTTCACTTTTAACTCTGACAACGGTGCAGTTGTAGCAAGTGCTCCTGATGGAACATCCGAAGTGAAAGTTGTTGCACTTGGAAATACCACCCTAGTATTTAGTGAAATTACAGTGGATCTCGATAGTAAAGAATATACCATCGAATTAGACAGTCAGGTTAATGTTTCTGCAAAACTTGCTGACTTATCAGCTTCTGGTAACGTAACAAATGCAGAAGTCCATACAGTAGATGCTGAAGATGGTCCAGTAACAGGAGATTATGTAGACGGAGTATTAACTATTTCTCATGACTTCTCTAAATTAACAGAGGAGAAAGGCGGAGCTCCTTATGCAGCCAAGTGGGTAGGAGCATATATTGAAGGCCCATCCGGAGCCACAAGCGCTGATCTTGAAGTAAAAGGAACAAATTCAAAAACTTTCAATAATGTATCCTTTGAATCTGAGGCGGGATATCAAGATGGTTTCTTCTACTTCTTCCCGGCACAAGAAGATGGGAATACAAATGATCTGAAAGTCGCTTGGTTTGATGAGGAAGGAAACATTATTAGTGTAGAAAAACTGCAAGTGAAGTATGTTAACGAAACTCCTTAATAAATCACGAAACGTCTACTTCATAAACTCACCTGAGTGAAAGAAGTGGAGAAAGCCCCCAGGCAAGCATACCCTGCTACGTCCAGGGGGGCTTTTCTCTAACTGTCTTGTCAAATCGATTGGTGCAAACCCAATCCGTGATAACAGCCAAGCAATCGCGTGCCTAATCCTCCTGCGCGCCAGCGGTCCTAATCAACCAACGGCGTGAAGTCAGGTGAAGTCGTACTTGCGTAATAGCAAGGCGGGGCTCCTTAAAAGCTAACTATGGTCAGGCGACGAATCCATGTTGACCCAATACGAGGTAGCTGTTGTCAGGTAAGAAGCGCTAGGGGTTTGGCAACAGCCGGTGTACGCGAGATCGTACAGACGAAACGGGAACATTTCAGGCTGTTAAACCTGTTTTTCTCGTATTGTATAGTGGAGACCTAAGGTCAGCAAAACAAGGGATAGACAAGGTGGAACGTTTGAAGTCTTATCGGAAGAGGTGGGTTAGCACCAGAGAGGCTGGTAAGATGGCGGCGGGTTCGTAGTAGTGAGGATGGCTTGCCGTTCGTACCCGTAGTGGCAACACAGGCGGGGAGGGGAAAACTGGCCGGAACGAAGGAACCCAGTCAGCGGATAAGAGGATACGAGGACTTACAATGGGCGTTGTAGTTTCTCAAAAGACCAATGAGGATTGCTGATACTTCGGTATTGGTAATCCTCTTGGTCTTTTTTTCTTTTTTGTAAATGGAACGTAAGTTCCACTTTGGTAACCACTCCCCCTGAACTCACTGTAAAACTCTACATAAGCTCACTGAAAAAGCCTACAGTTCGTGGTGTGGAAAATTGCAATTCATACAAGCGAACAATACTACATCGTTTGCTCTTCGGAATGTAGGGTTTAAGTCGAGAATAGCGTAAAAATTAGTGAACAGTTTCTAGACCCAGCTTTGGCTCAAGGGATTGCAAGATGGCTCGGAAAGGATACAGACGATTATATAATCAAATCGTGATTGATTATTCAAAATCCGATACCAGTTGGGAAAATGCATACCTTGATTTAGATAACCTTGGAATCAGAGACCTGAGACGGTATTCAAATCTTGAATGGTTCGGATGTCTATACAATTTCACTTAGGGGGAATGATCTGACCACCTTTGATACGAGTCAATTGAGATTAAAATGGTTGGTGAACTTATTTCTGGATCAAAACCAGTTGGAAACCGTTAACGTACAGAAACTGGACTACTTGCAATATCTCGATTTGCGTGGTAATCGCTTGATAGACTTGGATTTTACGGGTACGGAGAATCCGCTTGAGTTGTATATTGATGACAATGAATTCTCTTCACTTGACACGACAAAGTTAACTAAGTTGACCTTTTAAGCATTTCGGACAATGATTATACACAATTGAATTAACCCCTATGTCCGATTTGGGGATCTTTAAAGGAAATAATAATCGATTGAGCCAAATTAGTATGCAAGGCTTGTCCAACTTTGTCATATTCGAAGCAAAGAATAATCAACAGTCTGAACTTGATCTCTCGGATCAGCCAGCGCTAGAGTCGATTATCTTAACCAACAATCAATTTATATCCCTTGAAGTAAAAGGTTCAGAAAATCTGAAATCCCTTCATGTTGAGGAAAACAATTATCGGAACTAGACGTTAGTTATCTTCCAGCATTAACGGGGTTGTATTCATCAAATAATCCATTTACAGAGTTTCCAGCTCATATTACAGAATTGCCAAGCTTAACGGGATTGATTTTACAAGGGAAGAATAGTAACTTTGCCATCGAACCCCATCCTAGTATTCACCAGGCGTTAATTCAAAATTGGGGCCTTATAATTACCGGTATTAAACGGAAAGGAAAATAAGAATAGGTACTTGACCCACTCGGAATATGTGAAAAGTATATGATTCCGAGGGTAGATGATCGAGAAGACATTCGCAAAAACAAACAGCCCTGTGTCCCAGATTGGACACAGCGCCGTTATAGCGTGCAAAAATAAGCGTGTCGTAGGGAGGAATACCCTTGTGGATTTTTGCACTCCAGGACGTGTTTAATTCGATGTGGCTACATCCTTCCTAATAACAATTCAACTTCTCGCTCATAACCGTATCTGCAAAAGAACTCAATCAGAGCAACAGTAAAAATATCTCGTTGACTAATATTTTTTTCTTTACTGTATTCCCGGACTAACTGATCGAGCGTGTTGGCCATATGTACAGATTTGGTAATAAAGACACCGGGGACAGCGTATCGCGGCACTCTTCCGCTTGTAGAGCCCGGTACAATCAGATCGACCAATCGGTCTCGGTTTCGTTCCAGCATTTCCAACAGAGGCAAGAACCGTTCCAGGTCCTCAGATCCGGATGCAGGCCCTGCTCGGGTACTTGAAACGGGAGTTGGCGCCGTTGACTCATTTCCTTCTTCTTGGCCCCCAACGTAAGTATCCATATTCTCGCCTGGAAGTTCACCATACACCTTCTGATAATTCCCTAATTCGGACGACCACCTGTACCCTTTTGTTTTCATATAAGCGGCCAATTCACGATGGTCTGCAAATCCCATCCGCTTTGCAATGGTCTTGGCATCGGATCCTTCCTTTTGAAATAACGAGATTACCGTCGCGACTTTGGATGAGCCGAGTGGAGCGGTGTCAAACTCCTGTTTTTCGAATCGGCCATATGCCGGCACATAGGTTAGCTTTTCCCGATCCCATTTAAAGTTTTTTCGCCGCATGTAGATGTCCAGAGTTTTGTAGTTTTTGTATCCCATTCTCTCTGCCAATTCTTCTCTAGTAAGTCCATCTACCAGCCCGCGGAGTATGTCGTTTACCCGGTCATCGTAGATTGGCTTTTTATCGGCAATCAGTTTCATCATGCAACAACTCCCAACGAACTTCGGTATAAGCTAATGGTTTACTATAGAAAAAGTGAATCATAGGGTATTGATTGCCTCACTCAGTTGTTCCAGATTGGTGTGGGTATAAATACTGGTAACATTAAGAGAGGAGTGTCCAAGCAATTTCTGAATTTGCACCAAGTTGACATCATTCTTGACGAGCTGGCTGGCGAAGCTGTGCCGGAGGACATGGGCGGTGATTCTTTTTTTCCACCCGAGTTTTTTTACGGCATCTGCAATGCCTCTATTGACATATACCGGCGACAGTTTTCCTGTTTTCTTCGTACAAAAAAACAGCTTAGAATCTGTGTGGGGACGTTTGTGCTCAAGATAGCCCCGCAACAGTGGAAGCAATTTGTTCGATATCGGGATGAGTCGATCCTTATTCCCTTTTCCTGCAACCACATGAATCACTTTTTGTTGAATATTGACATCATCCACGGTAAGGTTCAGGCACTCCGATATTCTCAAGCCAGTCAAGTATAACACCCATACAACCAAACAAATCAGTTCATGCTCGATAGCAGATACCAATAACTCTACTTCTTCCTCAGAAAGATAGATTCGTTCTTTCTGTTGAATCTTGATTCTTTCGACATTCAACGCTACGTTCCGTACAACCAGCTCCTTTTTTAAAGCATAGGCGAAAAAGGAACGGAACGTATGAAGACTGCGGACTCTGCTTGCTGGAGCGTAACGCCGTGTTTCCTTCAGGTAGGTAAGATACTCTTCTATATCACTTGTTGTAATTTCGTCAAGGTAAGGTTGACAATTATATTTATTTTCAAGAAAACGGATAAAAAGTTGTAGGTCTTTTCGGTAACCGGTAATCGTTTCCTCACTTCGATCGATGGAGGACAAATAGTCGATAAAGCTTTGAACCGCAGTAATCAGCAGCATACAAATCTTCCACCTTCTACGTAAATAAACAAGTACTGGTAAGCTTTTCCCTTTCTAATCAGCCTAACCATCATGCATGATTCTATACCACACTGACTTGAAGAATGCCAGTACCTCTAATCCTTACAAGAAGTGAAACCCAAATAAAAAAGACGACAAACAAAATGTAGCTTGATGTTTGTCGTCAAAGATGTCGAAATACATATCTTTGTTGAAGTTTGTACTTAGAAGTTTTTATAAGCAGGAAAGACCCAATAGGTCCAAGACAAATTAGGGTCTTTCCTTTGGTTCGAGGTTTGATTAAGGACCTTCAACCAGGCTTGCCGCAGGTGCAAAAGCTTCAGCAATGGTAGCAAAATTGTCGTTCTTCGGATCATTGTCGGAGCGAAGAGCTGCCAATGCTTCGTAGATTTCTGTCGCTGCCGCAATTGTGAGAGAGCCGTTGTTATAAATTTCTGTAGAGCTCAATTCCACAACTTTTGATGTAATCTCATCACCATATGCAGCTTCCAGATCATCGATCATCACATTGAATGCTGCACGAAGCTGAGAAACAGAAGTAGAAGCATTAATTGCATTCAAGTACCCTTGGTATTCATTTACAGCAGCGGTCAAAGCAGCGGATACTTCTTCGTGAGTCTTGAAGGCTTCGCTTCTGCCCTCTCCGTGGTTAACCCAGAACGTAGAAACTACTTCAGGGCGATTGTTTTTACCCACATTGATGTAAGCTTCGTTTTCATAAACTGCTACAAATGCGTTGATTGCAGCGTTGATGGTTTCTTTTGTAGCATTGTTAATGCCGTCGACCAACGCTTTTTCAGCTGCTTTCGCATTTGCGTCAGTAACAAACTTTTGAAGATCGTCTACATTTTTGAAGGTTACGTCTTTGCCCACTTCAAAATAGACAGCAGAGTTAGCTGCGTTTACACCAGTCAAGCCATTCACCTTTTGCAGGGCGTCCAGGAAATCTTCCTCGGTTGCTGCGTCGTTAACGGCTGTGATCTGGTCAGCAGCAGCTTTCGCGTTGATGTCATTGACAAATGCTTGGATTTGGGCAACCGTTGTAAAGCGGAATCCGGCATCATCAGCAACCTTGGCTTCAACGGCAGCTTTGTAGGCACCCTTGTTTGCAGCGATAACGCTATCTTCCAGGCCCAGATCCGCAGCACCCAATGCTCCAAGAAGGTCGTCTTCATCAGTAGTTGCGCTAACGGTATCATTTACATCTACAATAGCAGATACAACTGCCAGTCGTGCGGTAAAGGCATCTTTCGCTACATCTTCGCCTTCATCGTTCAGTTCAGCGCCAGTAAAATTACCCAACAACGCATTTGCGGTTGCAACTGCCGCGTCGGTTACTTTTGTTTCAGCGTCAACAACCAGTTTGTTTACTTCATTCAGGTTCACAGTGTCAATAGTGCCTTGAATGCCAGCTTTTGTACTGGAAGGATTCTTGGAAATTGCAACGAAATATTGATAAGCAAGAGAGTTGATCTGACGGTCAATGCCCAATGCAGTGAGAGCATCCAGCAGTTCGGTTTGACCTTTTGCGTTCTTCACTGCATCAATTTTTGCTTGCAGATCTGCAGTTGCTGCAGTATTTACGCGGTCAACCGCTGCTTGGAGCAGGGAGCGTGTATCAACAAAGCTTTTAGCAATCTCCGTAACATAGTCGCCAGCCAGCTCCGAATCAATACCAGTCAGACCCAATACCGGTCTTTGAAGAGCATCAATAATAGAAGCAGCATTTGCAGCTTTTACAGCAGCAATAGCCGCATCAAGAGCTGCTGCGGAGAAGTCAAATTGAGCGGACTCAACACCGTTCACTTTTAAAGTACCAAGTTTTCCATCAAGGGAATCAATATTCAGCACATAGGTAGATTGTGTGCCTTCCTTCAGTGTCACACTCTTTACCGCTACAGCCTCATCGCCGAGGGCAACTTGGAAATCAGCAGCTTTCACATCTTTAACAGCAGCATCCAGAGTTACCTCTACGCTTGTAAGGGTAATAGCACAAACCTTTACTAGAATTACAAATCGTCCGACGATTGCAAACTGCTTGTTTTTCCAAGGCATTTACCTGACAGTGTTGCATCACCATTGGTAGAAAAAAGGAATATGGATGATATTTTATCCTAATAAATGGAAAAAATTACAAGGTAGAAGCGAGTATTCCAAAGGAATGGATTTCATTTGTTTTTCATTAGGTGTCAGCACAACGGGATATACTTGAATCGAAATGATCAAGTCAAAAAAGGCGAGGGGTAGAGAGTAGAGTTTCTGTAGACTGGCAAGCGTTGCACACATAAAGCATTTATCTCGAAAAAACGACTTTTCTCCTAAGTACAAAGACCTATACAACCGATACTAATAATAGTCGTTCGTTTCATGATTTTGCCCTTGACTGCATGCAGCCAAGGGCCTTTTTTGTCCCGGGGGAAAAAGATATCGGCATGATTCTGAAGAAGCAGTCCAAAATGGAGGTTTTCTCCGCATCCTTGCTCTATCAAGTTGCCAAATATGTGGAAAAAGTATGACAATAAAAGGTATAATAGGTTAATTGGAACTAATTTCCCCTATGATGAAGGACGAAAGAGGGGTGGTGTCATGCTGTCAGTTCAGCGAGAACCGGACTACATTGCGGAATCGAAATTATATTGTAGAAAGGCGGGGATGGATCCCAAGGAGATTCCTTATCCAAAAATGAAGATGACCCCAAAGGAGCTGGAAGACAAAAGGGGGGAGTATGAAGAGATTCTTTCTGTGGTGCAGTTTTTCAGCCAGAAGGTGCTGGATTCCTTGAAAGGCACGCCGCTCCTGCTGTCCGTATCGGATGAAAAAGGGTTTATCCTCCACATGATGGGCGACGAGACCATCAAAAACACCATCAATCAGTTGGGCATCAAGCCGGGCGTGCAATTTACCGAACAGTCGATGGGTACCAATGTCGTCAGTCTTTCGCTCAAACACAGCGGCTTGCCAATACAGGTGATCGGCGCCGATCACTACCACGAATGCCTGCATCAGATTGCCTGCTATGCCGTGGCGTTTCATTATACGGACATCGGCGATCTTTTAGGCAGCATCATTATCATGACCGCTGTCGAATACCAAAATCCCCTGATGGTTACCATGCTGTCCATCACAGTCGACTCGATTGAAAGAGAACTGCTGCTTCGCAAGCAAAACCGGCAATTGAACATTATGAATCAGATCATGATGGAAAACGCCACCAATGGGATTATCATCACCGATAAGGAGGGAAGGATCACCGGGTTTAACCGGACGGCTCAATCTTTTACCGGTCTGTCGAAAGAACTGGCGTTGGGAAGGTCGGTTCTGTGCTTGTCTCCCATGGACCACTACATAAACGATGTCATTTTGCACGGAAAAAAATATGAAGACATCCAGATCAGTTTTGAGCAAAAAGACAAGGATACTCGTATCGTCTGTCTATTTGATGCTTTCCCCATTTATGACGAATCCAAACATCTCATTGGAGCATTTGGGCAATTTCGAAATATAACAGAACGTTTTGAAGCGGAAGAAAGGTACAACTACTTGGCCAACCATGACGATCTGACCAAGCTGCCCAACCGCAGATACTATAAAAAACAGGTAACGACCATCCTGGAGCAGACGAGACAGGGAATTCATAGAGGAAAAGTGGCGATTATGTACCTGGATTTGGACCGCTTTAAGCTGGTCAACGACACATTGGGCCATTCCAATGGAGACTTGCTGTTGAAGCAGGTAGCAGACAGGTTAAAAGGGTGCCTGGAGTCAGATGAGATCGTAGCCCGGATGGGCGGGGACGAATTTATGTTTCTCCTCCCCGACATCATGGACGAGCAGCATATCAAGCAGCGGGTGGAAAAAATCCTGGATCTTTTCAGTACGCCTTTCAACATGAACGGATACGAATTTCACATCACCGCTAGTATCGGTATCGCCATCTATCCCAATGACGGCTGGGATATTGAGACATTGATGGTCCATGCCGATACCGCCATGTATAGAGCCAAGCACCTGGGCAAAAACCAGTATATCGTCTACTCGTCCAATATGCGGACCAAGTCGCACGAGAAAATCGTCATGGAAACCTCCTTGCGAAAAGCCTTGGAGAATGGCGAACTGAAGCTCTATTACCAGCCGCAGGTGGATATTAAAACCGGTGGGATAAAAGGGGTAGAAGCTTTGATCCGTTGGCAGCATCCGGTGATGGGGCTGGTTCCGCCGCATAAATTTATCCCGCTGGCGGAAGAGACCGGTTTAATCATCCAGCTGGATCAATGGGTGCTGCGCACGGCTTGCCAGCAGAATAAACTGTGGCAGGAGAAGGGACTGCCTCCCATGCGCATGAGTGTCAATCTGTCATCACAGCAGTTTTCCCGGGAGCATCTCGTCGATACGGTCAAAGAGGTCTTGGAAGAGGTCGGACTTCATCCGCGCTACCTGGAATTGGAGATTACCGAGACGATGACGATGGATGTGGAGCACACCATTCCTACATTAAAAGGGCTGCATGATCTCGGCGTGCAGATCAGCATCGATGACTTCGGTACAGGGTACAGCTCGTTGAATTATTTGAAAAAATTCTCCATCGACCGTCTCAAGATCGACCAATCCTTTGTCCGCGACATTACGACCGACTCCAACGACTCCGACATTGTCGAGACGATCATCGCGATGGCCCACAATATGGGCTTGGAAGTGATCGCTGAGGGGGTCGAACGAAAGGATCAGCTGCGCTTCCTGCAGATTCACAAGTGCAATGAAGTACAGGGGTACTATTTTAGCGAACCGATAACTGCAGAAGACATCGAAGGCAATTTTGAACAGTTGCAGCGTCTCATTAAAGATAAATATTAATGCTATGGGGGGGCATTTATGCAAACAGTCGCAAATGTATTCGTCCATCATCTCGTCAAGTGGGGGGTTACCCACGTGTTCGGGATTCCCGGAAAGCCCGTCACTCCGCTCATCCTGGAAATGGATCGGCAGGGCATCACCTACGTGCTCAGCAAACATGAAGGCGGTGCGGGATTTGAAGCGGCCGGGTACGCACAAAGCAGCAAAACGTTGGGGGTGGCGCTGGGAACGGCAGGCCCGGGCGGAATCAATTTGCTTACGGCGGCGGGACAAGCGATGGCTACTTATTTGCCGGTACTGTTTCTCACCGGGCAGCCGCCGATCAAAGAGATCGGCAAAGTGCTTGGCCAGGACAGTACCCAGTTTGGCAACGACCTGGTGAAGATGTTTGAAGAGGTAACCAAATTCAGTGCCCGCATCGATCGCGGCGACCTGTTGGAAACGTATCTGCACCACGCGATCGAACAGGCTTTCACCGGTGTGCGCGGGCCGGTGCACCTGTCTGTGCCGCTCGATGTCTTGATGGAAGAAATCCGTCCGTTTGACCTGCCGCTGCCAATCGACTACCCCGCTATGATCTCTGCCCATCTCGACCAGGTGATCGAACTGCTCGGCACAGCCAAACGCCCTGCGCTGTTCGTAGGAGGAGGAGTGCACGGCTTTGCGGCGTATCAGGAGCTGGAGGCGTTCGCCAGCCGCTGGAACATTCCTGTCATTACGACCCCGAGCGGCAAAGGAAGCTTTGTTTCCCGACATCCTCTTTCACTCGGGCCGTTCGGTCTGGGCGGCAATCAGGCTACGGAAGACTACCTGCTTCAAGGGGTAGACGTGATGGTCGTCGTGGGGAGCCAGCTGTGCGATCTGGAATTGGCCGGTTTTACCCCGGCGATGTATCCGCAGCAGATCATTCATTTTGACCACAATCCGGATTTTATCGGCAAAGCGATTCCGGTGCCGACTTTGCCGGTGTTGGGGAATATTCGGGAGAATTTGCGGGCGATTCTAAATAAAACCAGTCATTTGGAAGCAAAGATAGATTTTTCCAAACCGGAGGAGCCGGAGGAACCCGTTGACGCTGGCGAGTATCTGACCGGCAGGCAGGTGATGGAGGTGCTCCGCTCAGAACTGCCGGGAGACACAGTCGTATTTGGCGATGCCGGCAGCCACTCCTTTTACGCGATCAAATACTTCGATATCGAAGAGCCGGGAACGTTTTTCTTTGAAGAAGTGTTCGCTTCGATGGGAAGAGCGATCGGATATACGATAGGGGCGAAATTGGGGGCGCCGGACAAGAGATTCGTGTGTCTTACCGGGGATGGCTGCATGTTCATGACCGGGACGGAGGTATCGACGGCTGTCAACCACAACGCTCCGGTGATATTCGTCGTCCTGAACAACGCTAGCTTGGACATGGTGGATAAAGGCATGGCAGCACACTTGGGGCGCGGTATCGGAACGACGTACCAGACGCCGCTCCATGCTGCGAAGTTCGCGGAATCCATGGGAGCCGCCTCCTTCCGCTGTACGAGGGAAGAGGAGCTGCGGGCAGCGATAGCAGAGGCGCTGCAGCTTGAACAGGTGGCCGTGATCGAGGTCATGGTCGATCCGTATGAAATTCCGCCGACGATGAAGCGGGGATAAATTTTTCGCAGAGGTGAATGGAAGATGAGTCATGACAAAATGACAAATGCGGAGCGTTACCAGCAGGGGATAGACACGCTGATCAAAATGGTCGGGGAAGAGGGGGCGAAGACGATTGCGGATATCCGCTCGTTTTTTCCCGACTTTGGCCACACGCTCGTCGCTTTCGGATTTGGCGATCTGTATTCCCGGCCGGTCCTCGACTTGAAGCAGAGGGAGATGATCACGCTGACCTCGCTGATCACGCAAGGAGCCACAGAGCAGCTGCCTTTTCACGTCCACGCTGCGCTGAACGTCGGGATGACGCCGGAGGAGATTCTGGAGATCGTGCTGCACTGCGGCGGCTATGCCGGCTTTCCCAAAGCCTGCGGGGCCTTGAATGTGGTAAAGGAAGTGTTTCAGCAGCGGGAGATCACCGTGTCGTGAAAAAGAGAAAAAGCTAAGGGAGAGGCGAACCTCTCCCTTATTTTTTGTATCCCAGATAAGCTGCCCAGGCGCCGATGATCAGGTGGATCACATTGTTCAGAGCCAAAACGTGAAACAGTCCAAACATGCCTGGGACGATGAAGCCGAGGATGCCGATCAAGAGGTAAAATACGCCGATTACTTTTGCAAACAGCCCCGCAGAAGCGGACTCCCTGCCAGCGTATAACCCCCATAGTCCAGTTATGATGTAAATGATGTCAAGAATCGGATCAAACTGGAGAACCCCGGATACATTTGAGACGAAGAAGCCTAAAATCCCTACCAGTAAGAATAACGCTCCAAAGACCTTCGAAAACGTCTGCACTGGCATTGTAACACCTCCTCTCTCCGATCTTGGTTCAACATATGCGTGTGGGACTGGTTTGGTTATGGGGGTATGCTGAGAAGGGAGAGTTTTGGGTACATTAATATAGTAGAGATGGAATGGGATACTGCTGAAAGGAGCTTGGCGATGAACTGGACGCGACTGGCACTGGCGGCAATGCTGGTCTGGATGATGTCGGTATCCGGAGCTGGGGGAGCGCAGGCAGCCGGACTTCAAGCCGATTTTCCCGACTTGCTGTTTTTTAACGGTCCTCGAACCGAAAAGAAAGTAGCCCTGACCTTTGACGACGGACCGGATGGGTTTTACACGCGGAAAATTCTCGATATCTTGCGGGAGAACGGGATTCACGCCACTTTTTTCATTGTCGGAAGGCAGGCCAAGAAACACCCGGAGGTTGTCAAGGAAATCGCCAGCGGCGGGCATGTCTTGGGCAATCACACCTGGGGCCATCACAATCTGGCGAAGATGACGGGACAAGACGTGCAGACGGAGATTGCCAAAACAGATGAGATCTTGTACTCGCTGCTTGGCTACCATCCGGCGCTGCTCCGTCCGCCGTTTGGCTCTACTACGGCCGAGGTGGTGGAAGAAGCGGCGGCCATGCAGTACAAGGTCGTAAACTGGTCGGTGGACACCCGAGACTGGGCAGGTACGCCGACGAGTGAAATTCTGGAAAAGGTCAAGCAGCAGGTCAAGCCCGGGGCGATCATTCTGCAGCACTGCGCGGGCGGAAGGCAGAATGATCTCAGCAATACACTGGCTGCCCTGCCGCTGATCATCGCGATGTTGAAAGAGCAGGGGTACACGTTCGTCACGGTGCCGGAGCTGCTAAATATTTCAGGGCAAAATGAGTGAAACACCCTCGGCTTCTATGCGTATAAGATAGAGGGTGTTTTTCCTTTGCCAAAGTATGCAAGAAAGAGTAAAAGCCTTTTTTTGCATTCGCGTTATGTTATGCTATGCTTAATGCAAGTAGAGAAGAAGAGATGTCGGATGAACAGGGAGAGTACCGAATGTTATCTTTTGTGAAAAACTGGCTAAACAAAGATTCCGCAGCGAATGAAGAGAATGCCCAGACGAGAGAAGAGTCTGTATTGCCTGCCGCGGAAGCGCCGATTGCGAGCGAACAGCAGCAGCCGTTCGAGGCTGATTCCAAGGAGAAGGCGACTACTGCCCTCTCGCTTCACGAATCCTGGCAAACGGCTTTGGAAGATAAGCAAAGATACGCCCTTTCTTTTATGGCAAATGAGCTGCCCCCGATCGAAGTCGGTCAAGTCGGGTTGGTTGGAATTCACCTGACACCCCATGACGACGGAGCCGAAGTGACCGCATTTATTCGCAACGGACTGCCCCAGCCGATTCAATTGGGCAAGATGAATCTGGTGGTGCTGTTTGGAGAAAACGAACTCTTTACCCGGCAGGAGTTTGATCTGTCCGAGCTCGGGGAGATTCCCGCTTTTCACGCCAGACCGTGGAGCTTTGTCTTCCACCGCGATCACTTTTTGCAAAAGGGCGTGCTGTTGACCAACTGGAAGGTTGCCTTCGAGCTGGCCGAGAAGAAAATGGTTTTACCGCAAAAGCTGGAATTGGAAGAATCGTGGATTAAAGCGCTCAATGACGATCAAAAAAATTCGCTGGTCGAGCTGGCCAAGCGGCTTCCCCCGCTAAAGCCGGGAGAGGTGAATATTCAAAGCGTCCAGCTGTCCAAATCGCCGGACGGGTCGCTTCGGGCCATGCTGTTGATTCGCAATGGCTCCAGACAGTCCCTGTCCTTTGAAAAGCTGCCGCTTCGTCTGCATGATGCCACAGGCGAGGTAGTAGCGGAAGGATTGTTTGAACTGGCCGGACTTACGGTTCATTCGGAAACCAGCAAACCGTGGATGTTTATCTTCCCGCCGGAGAGCGTGGTCAAAGAGGACGCGGATCTGTCTCGCTGGAAGGTCACAGCGCCGCAAAGTGCTGGAGCCTGAGCCCAAGGTTTCATGTTTTTGCTGGCTTGATGAACCAAACCATATGATATAATGAACAGATAGATAAACGGCAGAGCAGCTAAATAAAAGGAGGATACCATGTTTACCTTTGTAAAGAAATGGTTGAATAAAGATCAAGAGGAAATGAAATCCCTTGAAGAAATAAAACGCGATGTCCAGGAGGATTACGACGTCTCCACTCCGCCTATGACTCCTGACGGTACGGAGGTGGCGCCATCTCCGAGCGGGAACCCTACGGTGCGGACGGAGCTGTCGCTGCATCCGAGTTGGGAACAGCAGCTGGATGCAGATAAAAAATACACGCTCCGCTTTTTGCAGTCTGAGCTGCCGGAGATGGTCGAAGGAACGATGGGGGTAGCTGGTTTCAGCTTGATTCCGGGCGAAGAAGGCGTTACGGTGGCGCTGTTCTTCCGCAACGGGATGACGCGTCCCCTGGAGTTTAACAATATCGGCCTGACCATCCGGGTCGGAGATGAGGTATTCGCCCGCCATTGGTTCAATCTGAAAGAAGTGGGCACCATCCCGCCGCAAACAAGCCGTCCGTGGGAGGTCTTTTTCCCGAAAGAGACATTCCTGATGGATCAGGTGTCATTTGAGCGTTGGAAGGTGCAGTTGAATCTTGGACAGCAGATTTCGGTCTGGCCGAAGCACCTGGATTTGGACCCGCAGATGGAAGAGCGCATGACAGAAGTTCAAAAGATGAAGCTGCTGGATATCGTCAACCGGCTGCCGGCTATGCGTCCTGACCATATAGAGTTTGACGGATTTGACATCGGGTGGACGAAAGATGGCCGCCTCGTCGTCGGGGTTCTCATCCGCAATGCGCTTCGCCGTCCATACCGTCCCAAAACGCTGGAAGTGAAAATCACTGACCGCCAAAATAATGTGATCGCCCAAGGGAAAATCTTGACCCATAACATCGAAGTCCGCCCTGGAACGAGCCGTCCGTGGATGGTCGTCTTCCCGGCCGAAACGGTGAAAAAACCTGGGGCCGAGCTGCATCGAAACTGGCTGCTGCGTGTAACAGATCCGGATAGCAAGTAAGTTGTTTGTGCAAACGAGGAGGTTTGTGTATGAGTTGGTTATTGGAAAATTGGTTTGGTTCGAAAGACAGCCTGGATCAAGTGCGGGACGACATCCGCGGCCACGCCCATAAGGAAACGTACTTGGGCGTGTCGGGAATCGAGAACCCGGAGCTCTCTTCCAACCGGGTGGAACCGTCTGAGCTGTTTTTATCCCTGCACGGTCCGTGGGAAGACAGACTGCAGGACATCGAGGAGGAGCTGCTGCAGTTTATCCACGATGAGCTTCCGCCGATCGTCCGCGACGAGGTCGGGATCATCCCGTTCTTCACCAGTGTGCTGCCTCATGGCTATCTGGTGCTCAGCTTTATCCGCAACGCCAGCGACGAAGACATCCTGTTGAATCAACTACCGCTTTCGCTGGTAACGCCTGACGGGGAAGTCGTGGCGCAAAAGACTTTTGATATGCTTTCGTTCGGCAGCATCGGCGATTACTCCAGCCGCCCCTGTGAATTCGTGTTCCGTTGGGACGAATTCACGAAGGTTCCTGAGCAAGTGGAGCTTGCCTTGGTATTCGACGCACCGCCTGTAGGTAAGGCAAGCGGCAAGGAGACGCAGCAGGAGGGCTTGACCAGCGAAGAGATGACCCACTATGAAAAAATCGCGAAGGAGCAGCCTGCGGTTGCCAGCGGCGAGGTGGAGTTGAAAGTATTGGGCATCAAGCCTACGGATGAAGGCGGCTTAAAGGTAGTCGTTTTGTTCCGCAACGGTTTGGACAAAATGCTTGAATTTACAGAGGTGCCGATCATTATCCGCGACAAGTCGGGGGAAGAAGTGGCTCGTGCCCACTTCGGACTGAAAAACCTCCATGTGGCGGCCAATGACAGCCGGGTATGGGGCTTTAACGTGCCGGCTGATTCCCTGACCAAAACGGATGTAAACCCGGAGGAATGCACAGCGTTCATCCCTGATGCAAAGCCTGATAACCCGCGTAATTTTGGGGGCGGACCTGCGGGGTTGGTCCAGTAGCATGAAGAAGGCGGCCGGGCGGATTTTCTTGCTGATGCTGCTCGCTGTACTCTTCGGCGGTATCCAGGGACCTCTCGTCAGCGCCGCCGCCGGCAGCGGTTTTATCCGCAGCGTGACACCTGACTGGGGGGCGGCGGACATCAGTCCGTACGTCTCCATAGAGGTGGCCCTGGATACCGCGGTCCCGGAAGACGTGCTGCGCGATTACGTCTCGCTCCTGGATCCTGCCGGGAAACCGGTAAGCGGTGTACGGATCACCCGGGGGAGCGGGACGAGCTTCTATGTAGATGCCGATGTGCCGCTCGTGTCAGGGCAAACGTATCGGCTGATGTACATGGATGTGGTGCCGCTGACGCAGTTTACGACAGCGTCCCGTCCGCAGGTGTCACTTGCGGGATATGCGCAAAAGTACGATTCGATGCGAGATGTTCCGCTAAACAAAACGTTTGAGATCGGCTTTACCCAGCCAATGCTTCCTGAGAGCGTCTCGCCGGATACCATCTGGATCGAAGATGACCGCGGCGGCAGAGTGGATGTGAAGGTGTCGCTTTCCGCCGACAAGCAGGCAGCAAGCATTGCTCCGGTTGCTGATTTCTCGTCGGGCCGGATGTATTTTCTCAAGGTGTCTGGCGGTGTTCGTTCAGAGCAGGGAGTCGGTTTGGGCACCCCGACGGTTCTGCCGTTTCGCACCGTTCATCAGCAGCAATAAAAACTCCTCTGTCAACGAAAATGGCTGACAGAGGAGTTTTTGTTATGAAAAGCTTCTGCTAAAGACGGACTCGACAACTTCTTCGAAAAGGCTTCAATGAAAGCTTTTCCTATTGGCTGATTTCGATAACGGTGCTGCTGTCTGTGAGCAGCCCGGCCATCACCTGAGGCTTGGACAAGAGCTCTGCCCATGTGTACAAGCGGCCATCGGCGCTGCGGACCAGGATTTCTTGGCTGCTGTAGGCCGTAAGCAGTTGGTGGAAGAGGGCGGGGTCGCTTTTTAGCCTGGTCATCGTATAAGCGCTTGGTTCAGGTGTCGGCGTATGGTCACCCCGCAGGTTTTGCAGGGCAAGGGCAAAGTCAATCCGTCCGTATCCGCTGTAGATATCCCGGCCAGGGGGACCGATGTCGACGGCGGACTGTTTGATGATCTCTTCTATTTCACCGCTTGACCGCTCGGGCGCCTGTGACTTTAGCAGGGCCGCCAATGCGGAGACAGCCGCTGTCGCCATCGAGGTGCCGCTCATCGTCTCGTAGCCGCCGGGAGTCAC
Source organism: Brevibacillus sp. B_LB10_24 (assembly GCF_046036945.1). NCBI lineage: Bacteria > Bacillati > Bacillota > Bacilli > Caryophanales > Paenibacillaceae > Brevibacillus > Brevibacillus sp. B_LB10_24. The sequence continues at coordinate 257,216 of NZ_JBJQOQ010000002.1, forward strand.
CTGATCGGGAACGGTGCTGAGGATCTGCATACCGGGTGCGACAACGTCCAGCATGTTTCCGTAATTGGAAAAGCCGGCCGGCTGGTCATTGGCATCGCTCGCCCCCACGGCAAGCGTCTCGGGGTAAGCAGCGGGGTACTCGACGGCTGCGGCTTGGTTGCCTGCGGCTGCCACAACGATGACATCATGGTCTTTGGCGTAGCGAATCGCTTCTCTCTCCGCGCGGGAAGGCTGGTCGTCCCCCAGGCTGAGATTAATCACATCCGCTCCCATCTCAACGGCGTCGTAAATGGCTTGAATTTCGTTGGCCACTGTGCCGACTCCATCCTTGTCCAGCACTTTTAATGGGAGGATCATGACGTCTGTTTTCCCGGCCAGTCCGGCAATCCCGATGCCGTTGTCCGTCCGGGCTGCGATGATGCCGGCGACGTGCGTGCCATGTCCGTTTTCGTCGAGCGGAAGTTTACTTTGGCTGACATAGTCTTTTCCCTCCAGTATCCGGCCGGCCAGATCTGGATGGGATGGATCTATGCCGGTGTCAATGACGGCCACGACGACACTCTTGCGGGTAGGCTGCAGCAGACTCCATGCTTCCGGAACGTGCATCGCAGCCAGCGACCACTGCTTGGGGTAGTAAGGGTCGTTGGGAATAGCGATGCGATTCGACTCGGAGATGTAGATCTTTTTATTGGGCTCGACGAAGTCAACATCGGGATGAGCAGTCAGTTGCTGCATCATTTGCTCCGCTTCCTGGGTAGACCCTGTTCGCAGCAGGCTAATGTGCGGCGCGATTGCCGTTTCCTTGGCTGAAACGATGGCAGCGGAAGAGCGTTTTGCCTTCTGCGGTTCTTTCCAGACGACGATCAATTCCCGGTCAGGATCAAGGGCTGACGCGACTGACCGGGAAGAGTCAAGGGTTTGGCCAAATGCTGACTGACAGAATAGCGATGCGAGCAAAAAGAGTATGACAATGGCTGTCAGTCTGCGGATATGGGATCGGGGCATAAGGGTTGTCCCTCCTAATATGTAGTAGAAAGTATGGCAGATTCATTCTAACAGATCCATTTGCCTATTAATAGGCGATAGATTTATGATAGACTTGATGGAGGCTATATGGAAAAGGAAGGATGTTATGGTGCCTCGAATTCGATTGCTGACTGCATGTTTTGCTGTCATGCTGATATTGGCCGGCTTGGCAGGGAATGCAGGAGCGGCTGCGGCAGAAGACGGGTTTTACCTGGGCGGCGAGGACCCGGTATACATAACCGCCGACGATTGTATTGATCACCTGGACCAGGTTTTGGCGATGATCAATGAACGCGATTTATCGGAGGTCTACTTTGTCCAGGCTGGTCTGATGGCTAATTTCATCGAGATTCTCGACGCAGGGGGTCTGGGTCAGGCGCTTTACCCGGTACGTCTGGACAGTCTGCAGCCGCGTTATGTTCGTTTTGCGGATGGGAGCACCTTGATCATAGACGGCCGCTCGACACAAGAGCCGCCGGAGGTGGATTTCATCCGATGAATACCTCTTTTCCCGGCAAAGGGAAGGAAGGACGCGTTAACTTATGAATAAGTATTTGGCTGTACAACAACGGATGGCAGCTTTGTTGATTGGCATCTGCATACTTGCCTCGGGACAGACCGTCGCATGGGCCGCTGTTGAGCCGAATGATCCGTATTACAGTAATCAATCTTATCTGACCCAGATCGGCGCCAATAACGCCTGGAGCACGGTCAAGGGAAATACCGACATCAAGATAGCCGTACTGGATTCTGGCGTAGATACGAACCATCCCGATCTGGCTCCCAACCTGTTGCCGGGAGTGAATCTGGAGAAACCGGAGCGTCAGATGCAGGACGATTACGGCCACGGCACACAGGTGATAGGCATCTTGGCGGCCAAGGGAAACAACAAGATCGGTGTCACTGGCGTAATGTGGGATGCCCATGTGATTCCGATAAAGGTTCTGGATAAAAATGGAAGGTCTGATGTGAAGCTGTTGGCCAAAGGGATCGATCAGGCCGTTGCGATGGGGGCAAAGGTCGTCTTGATGTCGGTGAGCAACCTGTATCATTCTCCATTGCTCGAGCAAGCGGTCAAAAACGCGGAAGCAAAAGGGGTGGTATTGGTAGCCGCCGCTGGCAATGAAGGCAGCCGCGTTGGATATCCGGCTGCTTATCCGACAGTGATCGCAGTAGGGGCAGTGGACCGAAAAAACAACCTTTTGCCGCAGTCCAATATCGGTCCGGAGATCAATATTGTAGCGCCCGGATCCAATATCTACACGACGAGGGTCGGCGGTAAATACGGTTCGATCAGCGGCACCTCGGCGGCAGCTCCGCAGGTGGCCGCCGCCGCCGCTTTGGTGCTTGCCAGGAACCCGAAGATGACGCCGCTCGAGGTAAGGCAACTGCTCTATTACACTGCCACCGATCTCGGTCCAAAGGGCTGGGACAAGCAGTACGGGTATGGCCTGTTAAATGTCGGGCGTGCCGTGAAGACAAAATTGCCCGCTGACATTAACGGGCCGAACAACACCCAGGCCACCGCGACTGCGTTTCCCATCGAATCCCAGGTGCGAGGGGAGCTCAGTTCCAATAATCCGATTAGATGGTTTTACACGGACATCCCCTATGATGGCAAATTGGTTTTTACGACAAAAGTAACGCCAAGCTCCGGATCGGCTATTGCAGCAACTTTTTATCGCAATGGCGATTCACCCGTTACTTACTATGTAGGCGGAGGCAAGACCCTGACCGTGCCGGTGAAGTCCGGCAAGCTCTACTTTAAATTGGAACGGGGGAGCGGGGCCGGAACTTACTCATACGTATTCGAAAGCAAATTCATGATCAATCCGGACAAGTATGAGCCAAACGACGATCAACAAACGGCACGGCCGCTGCCGCCCGGCAACCACATCACAATCGTGGGGAATTTTGACAAACCGGGGGATTATGATTGGTTTTCCTATTACGTACGCGAACAAGGGAAGCTAAATATCACGGTTTCTGTCGATACCAAACGAATCGATCCCGTCGTCTACGTAGTCAAGCAAGGAAGGCCCGATCAAAAGTTTGACAATGGTACCGCCGCCGACCCGACGGAGCGGATCAGTATGGAGGTTTCACCTGGCAAATACTATTTTCGCGTGAGTGACTATTGGAACAATGCTGTGAACGGCGAATACATATTCGACCTCTCCTACTTGCCGGAACGGCGGGATTACAACGAACCGAACGACACGCCGCAGTTGGCGACCAAACTGGGCAGCGGCACCTTGATGACCGGGACGCTTCCGTCGAAAAACGATCAGGATTGGTTCCAATTTGAAGTGGCCAAAGATTCACTGGTGACGATTGACGCGCCGCAGGTCCCGGTAACCTGGGGACTGCACATGGTGCTGTACGATGAGAAGCTGAAGACGATCATATCGGTCCCGGATGTGGCGGAACAGGCCGCCAAGGGGGGGCATATCACCCAGCTCAAATTGGCCAAGGGTACTTACTATATCCTTCTGACCAGCACCAATCCATTTAAATACGATACCTACCGATTGACAGTCGACCGCGAGCCGATAGGCAAATGACCCGGTCATGCTTCAGGCAGTGCTTTTTCTGACAGGAAGAGGTTTGAAATACAGATAAGCGGGACGCCGTTTGGAAGGGGCGTTCGAAACGGAAACACCTTTAGGGAGGAGATCAGCAATGAAAAACGTACGTACCAGTTTAACAGCGGGAATTCTCATCGGCGGGATGATTTTTGCCAGCCAGGCCTGGGCGGATGTAGCCGGGGCCCCTGGCTCGGCAGACGATCCTGTCGTGACGAAGAGCTATGTCGATCAGAAAATCCGCGAAGCGCTCGGCGGAGCTGCACCTGTCGGTGGTGGGGAGACCAACAGCGGGGGAACGGCAGCCACAGGTTTACAAGTAGTGGAACTGCCGCCTGGCAAGATCCTGTACGGCTTTGAAGGAACGGAATTCATCGTTCGAACCGGAGATGTTCTTTCGGTAGCAGGGGTAAACGGAGACGGACTTACAGATATTACCGCGGGTGCCGATTTGCGGGCGGGGGATCCGGTCGAGCGCAATCACTTGCTTTTGATCGCCCGTTCCGATTCGCGAGGGCTGCAGATTGTCCCGGGATCTAAAGTGAAAACCTACGTGATCGTCCGCGGCAAATACGAATTAAAATAACAGCCAGGCACTTATGGATTGACACGTATGAGAAAAATGTTTATTCTATTAGGCGAAAGGGATACTCTTATCCAGAGTAGGTGGAGGGACTGGCCCGATGAAACCCGGCAACCGTCATGCGCGGTGCTAACCAGCAGAGTGGTTACCCATTCTGGCCGATAAGAGGTTAGGGAACGCAAACAAAGAGCACCTTTTCCTCCATATACGGGAAAAGGTTTATTTTTTGTCGTGATAGAAACCCGACTCGGCTACCAAAACTATATCTGTATGGAGACAAAAGGAGGAAGGCTCATGGCATTGCAAAAAGGTCGTCGCCTGTTTACGTCGGAATCCGTTACAGAAGGACATCCGGACAAGATTTGTGACCAGATTTCCGACTCTGTATTGGACGCGATTCTGGCAAAGGATCCGAACGCACGCGTAGCGTGTGAAACTTCTGTTACAACAGGTCTTGTATTAGTAGCTGGGGAGATTACTACAAATACGTATGTGGATATCCAAAGGCTTGTTCGCGATACAATCCGGGAGATCGGCTACGATCGTGCAAAATTTGGCTTTGACGCGGATACGTGCGGCGTGATTACGGCGATCGGCGAACAGTCTGCCGATATTGCCCTCGGTGTCGATCAGGCACTGGAAGCGCGCGAAGGCAGCATGACTGATGAGGAGATCGAAGCGATTGGCGCAGGTGACCAGGGCTTGATGTTTGGTTTTGCCTGCAACGAAACACCGGAATTGATGCCGCTTCCGATCAGCATGGCTCACCAACTGGCTCGTCGTCTGACAGAGGTTCGCAAAAATGGCACGCTGTCTTATCTGCGACCGGACGGGAAGACACAAGTGACGGTTGAGTACGATGGGGATAAACCGGTTCGTATCGACACGATCGTCATCTCTACTCAGCATGCACCAGATGTAAGCTTGGAGCAAATCAAGAAGGATCTGACCGAACAGGTAATCAAGCCGGTAGTGCCTGCTGACCTGCTCGATCAGGAGACGAAGTACTTCATCAATCCAACCGGCCGTTTTGTCATCGGCGGCCCACAAGGCGATGCCGGCTTGACTGGCCGCAAGATCATCGTCGATACCTACGGCGGGTATGCCCGTCACGGCGGCGGCGCTTTTTCCGGGAAGGATCCGACCAAGGTGGACCGTTCTGGCGCCTACGCAGCTCGTTATGTCGCGAAAAACATCGTAGCTGCCGGTCTCGCGGAAAAATGCGAAGTGCAGGTCGCCTATGCGATCGGGGTAGCACAGCCCGTATCCATCAGTGTTGATACTTTTGGAACAGGGAAAATCTCCGAAGAGGAACTGGTGAAGCTGATCCGTAAGCATTTCGATCTACGTCCTGCCGGTATCATTAAGCAGTTGGACCTACGCCGTCCTATCTACAAGCAGACAGCTGCATACGGACATTTTGGCCGCAACGACCTGAATGTGCCGTGGGAGCGTACAGACAAAGCAGATGCACTGAAACAGGATGCTGCTGGTCTGGCCATATAATAATCTGTATCCACAAGAGGAAACGCCTGGCAAAAGCCGGGCGTTATTTTTGTTATATGGGGAAAATCCCCTTGGCATATGGAAAATCCATCCTGCGATGGATGCCAATGTATTAAAGGGTTTCTCAGGTTTATGTCGAAAAAGTAACGGTAATCATCTATGCCATTTTCCTTGATTCTGCGATTTTATGTTACCATTAGTTATACGAGTTATTTTTTGTTACCAGAGAAAAGCAAAAAACTATACAATTTCTGCACAATTTTTGCAACCTTTTTCCCCTGTTTTACCGTCTAAAATACCGTAGGCAAAATGATCTAGTATTTTTGATCGACAGGTGTGCACAGAGCAGTTTAAACTTCCCCGAAAACTGGGTATAGAAAGCATTGTAAGATGAGGTAACCAATGGATATAGACATCAGCCTCCTGGATGGAGTCATTAAAAAAACAATTCAAACGGTTGAGTCAAGCCAAGAGCAGATCTTTGAGATTGCGGAAAGCGCCCGGCGAGAGAGGAGCGCCGTTCAAAACGAGATCGCAGAGGTACGCCAACAAGTGTACGCTGTCGTCGATCTGGTCGATACTCTTGACCTGAAATACCGCAAGTCCCGTGCCATGCTGGCGATGGTGAGCCGTAATTTTCACAGTTATACCGAAGAGCACATTCACCAGGTCTATAAAGAAACCAATGATCTGCAGGTCGAATTGTCACTTGGTCGGGAGAGGGAAGCGACTCTGCGCCAGCGCCGCGATGAATTGGAGCGGCGGCTGCAAAATCTCGAAGCGACCATCGCCAAAGCTGAACAGTTAATGACACAGATTGGCGTTGTCTTGGGTTACCTAACCGGCGATTTTAGCAAGGTAGGGGAAGCGCTGGAAACAGCAAAACAGCATCAACAAATGGGGCTTCAGATCATTCAGGCGCAGGAGGAAGAACGAAAGCGGGTGGCCCGCGAGATTCACGATGGCCCGGCCCAATCGATGGCCAACGTAGCCTTGAGGATGGACATAGCCGAGAAGATGTTAAAAAATGAACAAATCCAACAGGCTTTAGGGGAACTTCAAGAGTTGAAAGAGATGGTGCGACTCAGCTTGGCAGATGTCCGCCGGATCATTTTTGACTTGCGCCCGATGGCGCTGGACGATCTGGGATTGATTCCGACATTGCAAAAGTACGTACAGACCTTCGAGGAACGGACCGGTACCACCGCCGAGCTCGTGATATTCGGGCGGGAACAGGACATCGACGATGCCTTTAAAACGCCGTTGTTCCGCCTCGTCCAGGAATGCCTCAACAACGTGGCCAAACACGCAAAGGCAAAGGTCGTCCATGTAAAACTGGAACTGCAGCACGATAACGTATCGCTTGTCGTAAAAGACGACGGAGTCGGATTTGATGTAGTCGAGCGCCGCAATCAGTCTTTCGGACTGATGGGAATGAAGGAAAGAGTGCAGCTTTTGAATGGTACCATGGAGGTTGCTTCGGCACCGCTAAAAGGAACAAAGGTGATGTTTCAAATTCCGCTGAAGGCCAAAATGCAGCAAAGCTAAAGGAGGCAGGAGAGGGATGCAGAAACAATTAGAAGAGATAAGTATTGTACTGGTAGATGACCATAAATTGTTTCGAGAAGGGGTTAAGCGCATTCTGGAAATGGAGGGCGGCTTTAAGGTAGTCGGAGAGGGATCCGACGGCGAAGAGGCCACATACCTGGTAGAAGAGCATAAACCGGATGTCGTTTTGCTGGATATCAATATGCCCAATATAAACGGCGTATCGGCTGCCGAGAACGTCATCGAATCAAACCCGCAAACGCGTATCATCATTTTGTCTATCCACGACGACGAAGGGTACGTGTTCAGAACGCTGCGCACCGGTGCATCCGGGTATTTGTTAAAAGAGATGGAAGCGGAGGATCTGGTCGAAGCAGTCCGCGTTGTCGCCCGCGGCGGGTCATACATACACCCGAAAGTAACAGGCAAGTTAATTGACGAGTTTCGGCGTTTGAGCGTACAAGAGGAAGCAGTCGGCCGTCCGCTGACGATGGAAAATACGCCTGTCTTGGATGCTCGCGTCATAGAGTCACTGACGCGTCGTGAGCGCGAAGTGCTGCAGCTGATGGCAGAAGGAAAGAGCAACCGCGCGATCGGGGAGTTTTTATACATCAGTGAAAAGACGGTAAAAAACCACGTGAGCAGTATTTTGCAGAAATTGGGCGTGCAGGACCGCACCCAAGCCGTGGTCATTTGCATCAAAAACGGCTGGGTAAAAGTGTAATGAAAGATTAAAGTACCTTGGCCAAGCATTGCGGCATACCCTGAGAATAGGAGGGGATGACCGTGATCACAAGTATGTTGGTGTGGTTGTTGGCGGCGTATGGCTGCGCCTCTCTATTGGTGGCCTTGTTAGAGCGTATATCCTTTGAGTCTTTGGTTCGCGCCAGTGAGCCCTTTACTCATTATAAGGTTCTGCTGTATAACTCGGATCATTCCTTGGAAGGAGTCATTCGCAGGCTGATTTGGTCATCGATTCGATACGGGCAGCCGATCAGGATTTCATTTGTCGATTTTGGCTCCACTGACGATACAATGAAAATAGCCACAACCTTTGAACGGAATTACGAATATCTCGTTGAGGAAAGTGAACGGGATAAAACCAATACGATATTGATCGATCTTCGCAGACCAACCGAGCAGGAGAGCATGTAGCTCTCCTTTCTTCGGTTTTTTTATTGTTCGTCGGCTAATCTTAGTCCGCAGGAAGGGCACGCTGACTCTTGTCCGGTCACTTTGCTTCCGCAACCGGGGCAGCTTTCCCCTGTATTTTTATCGCTTAGAAGGCTGCTGTCTGGATGATTTTCAGAGGGGTGTGGAGGCTGCAGCTTTAGAAGAATTTCCTTTATTTCGCTAATCTCTGCTTTCATTTGCGAATGGTCAATGGCCCATTGGATCGTCAAGTACAAGATAAGCAAGCCAATAAAACAAAGAAAAAGGAAAGAGAACAACCCTTCCATGAAAATCGCCTCCTAATATTATCCAAATGTATCTTCTAGGCATTTTGCCTAAATCCTACTTGTCTGAAAATTTTCTTGTGCCCGCCTCTGTCTTTTTCCAAACTGAAGGCAAGACCAGGATATGGGAGGAGACGAGATGCGGGAGTACTTATTGTATGTGAAGGAAGAAGAAAATGCGCTGCGGGCCTACGTTACTCCCTGCTTTCAAATAGACAAGCTGTTCTGGCAGGAGAGCAATGGGCAGCGGCTGTACGTGATCGGCAGAAGCCCTTCGCTTGCACTGGTCTTCGCCTTGCGCGAAAAGATCGGCAAGTTCGCCAAAACACGGCGCCTGACCGCAAAATCGGTGATGGAAATGCAGCGGCTGGCTGCCGCTTATGTGCGCGAAGCAAACAAGCTGTATGTAAGAGAGGGGCAGACAGCCTTTCGTTATACATTCCGGGCTGAACCCGTCGGGGGAGAAGACTTGCCCCTGGAGGCCGATTATCGGCGGGTATCTGGAGAAGCAGCGCAGTTGGCGAACATCTTGGGCGGCCGTTCCCTGCTCGAGGAAGAAGCGGAGTGGCTGTTGAAAAAACGCGGCCGCTTCATGATTCCGATGATATGGCTGCTTCAATGGTTAATTCTCCTGAACAAGAGCGAGTGGCGTCCTGGTGTAGGCATGGACATCCAAAGACATTGGTGGCGGCACCGCCTGCGTTACATTTGCTGGCGCTGCAGCAGCAGGAGCCATCTGGTGCGGACAGAATGCCACAGCTGCAGGCAGCCGTGTGTGTACTGTTCATCTTGTTTGTCGATGGGACGGAGCAAATGCTGCACGCCTTTTATCTGTGTACAAGCTGAGGATTCGGGTAAGGGGTCTCGACACTCCGACTCCTTGCTCGCCTGGAAGGGAGAATATACGCCGGCACAGGCTGACGCAGCCGGGCGAGCCGAGCAATTTGCCACAGGGACTGGAGGGGAAGCGGCGTTTCTCATATGGGCGGTGTGCGGCGCAGGGAAGACAGAGCTCTTGTTTCCGGCAATTGATGGGGTGCTCAGGAAGGGAGGCCGGGTTTTGCTGGCGACTCCGCGCAAGGATGTGGTGTTGGAATTGGTTCCCCGCCTGCGGGCAGCCTTTCCCTCTGTATCTGTACGCTCCGTTCACGGCTCTAGTGAAGAAAAGTGGGAGGAGGGAGATTTGATCATCGCTACTACCCATCAAGTCATGCGTTTTTACCGCTGTTTTCCACTGGTGGTAGTGGACGAGGTGGATGCTTTTCCCTTTCACAATAACCAGCAGCTGCATGATGCCGTTGCCCGGGCGGTGGCTAAAAATGGAAAGCTGCTTTACCTAAGCGCAACACCTCCTATGAAACTTCGCAAGAAATTGACCGGCTCTGCTGCAGTGCTTACACCCCACTCGGCTACCCACGTCCTGTTGGCTCGGCGTTATCACGGACATGCCCTGCCGGTGCCGGAGATCAAACTGGTTCCCCGAGTGATGGAAAAGGTAAGCGCTAGAAGGCCGATCGCCGAGTTGATCACCGCTGTAGATCATATGTTGGCTCAGGACAGGCAGGTATTTGTCTTCGTGCCTCGTGTAGAATCCGTCGATAAGGTTCTCGACTACCTGCAACGACTGCTGCCGGCCTATGCCGAAAAAATGGCCGGCGTCCACGCTGCTGATCAGGGGAGGGAGGAAAAAGTACAGCGATTTCGCCGGCGGGAATACATGTTGATCGTGACCACGACGATTTTGGAGCGGGGTGTGACTATTCCGCGCAGCGATGTCATCATCCTGGGGGCGGATGCTCCGGTATTTGACGAAGCCTCCCTGGTACAAATCGCAGGCCGGGTAGGGCGTTCAGCAGATGCGCCAGACGGCACGGTACTGTTTCTGGCCGGTCATCGGACACAAGCTTTGTACGCGGCCAAACGACAGATTGAACAGATGAATCGCCTGGCCGACAAGCGGTGGGCTGCAGACAGAAATCAGCCAAAATCCGGGAGAGAAAGCTGATGCGGGAATGTCTCCTATGTCATCAATTCTTGTCTGCTCACCAACGCATGGAAGGCATCAGGCGTTACGTGGGTCAGCATGTTTCGTCGCGGCATTACCCTAAGGTATTTTTTCTGTTTAGCCGTCTGCCGCTTTGCGTGAGCTGCCTTGCGGGACTTCCCTTTGTGGGGGAGACGATTTGTCATCGCTGCGGACGGGATATGTCAGCGGCTTCATCAGATAATTCTGTGATTTTTTGTACGGACTGCCGAGCATCCCTGACCGATGTGGATCCTCTGACAGCGAATCGCAGTGTACTCCGCTATGACGAACAGGTAAAAGCGGTGGTCGCAACCTATAAGTACCGCGGCGATGAACGGCTTGCAGAGCTGTTCGCCGTCCTTGCCGGAAGCTGCTATTACCGGTACTACAGCAGTATCCCGTTTCGGCTGATGACGTACGTTCCGCTGCATGATAAGCGGCTTGCCGAGCGGGGATTCAATCAGGTGGAGTTAATCGCAAAAGATCTGGGACGAATGGTTGGACTGCCTGTTTTGCCTCTTTTGCGCCGGATTAAGTACACAGAAAAATTGAGTATTCAATCGGGCCGAGATACCCGCTTTGCCAGCATGCAGGAAGCCTTCGCCCCGCTGGAGGATGTAAGTTCACTGTTTCATCAGCGCAGATCTGGCTGGCGGGGCAGGAAAGCGGACTGCGCGAAGATCCTGCTTTTGGATGACATATTTACGACGGGGGCAACCGTCCGTTCGTGTGCGACAGCTATCAAGGCAATCCCGGGCTTCGCTGATGCGGAGGTCTACAGTTTGACGCTGTGCCGGTGAAGAGGGTATCCTGCTGTTTTTACAAGGCAAAAGGTTCTCCAGCCATGATACAATCTTATCAGTGAGGTGGACAAAGGAGGGGGCGTATGAGCAACAACCTGTTAGAAGTAATCCGTGAAGGTTTCGAAACCGTAAATCATCGGTTCGACGCAATGGAGACTCGGATGGAGGCAGGTTTCGAAGCCGTAAACCTGCGGATCGACGGAGTGGAGACTCGAATGGAAGCGGGTTTTGAATCCGTAAACCTGCGGATTGACGGAGTAGAGACTCGAATGGAAGCGGGTTTCGAAACCGTAAACCTGCGGATCGACGGGGTAGAGACTCAGATCGAAGCCGTAAACCACCGGATCGACAGGGTAGAATCTCAAATAGAAGCGGTAAACCTGCGGATCGACGGGGTAGAGACTCAGATCGAAGCGGTAAACCGCCGGATCGACAGGGTAGAATCTCAAATAGAAGCGGTAAACCTGCGGATCGACGGGGTAGAGACTCAGATCGAAGCGGTAAACCGCCGGATCGACAGGGTAGAATCTCAAATAGAAGCGGTAAACCGCCGGATCGACAGGGTAGACTCTCAAATCGAAGCGGTAAACCTGCGGATCGAGGGGGTAGAATCTAAAATAGAAGCGGTAAACCGCCGGATCGACAGGGTAGACTCTCAAATCGAAGCGGTAAACCTGCGGATCGAGGGGGTAGAATCTAAAATAGAAGCGGTAAACCGCCGGATCGACAGGGTAGACTCTCAAATCGAAGCGGTAAACCTGCGGATCGACGGGGTCGAATCTCAAAGAGAAGCGGTAAACCTGCGGATCGACGGGGTAGAATCTCAAATAGAAGCGGTAAACCGCCGGATCGACGGGGTAGAGGCTCGGATGGAAGCGGGTTTCGAAGCCGTAAACCACCGCATTGACGGAGTAGAGACTCAGATAGAAGCCGTTCATCGCCGAATCGACGGAATAGAAGTTCGGATGGAAGCGGGTTTTGAAGCCGTGAATAGCCGGATCGTTGGTATGGAAGTGCGGATCGATCATCTCGAAAACCGGATGAGCGAGGGATTTTCTGAGGTTCATGATCGAATCGACAAAGTGGAGTTTAACATTTACAACATAAACCTCTGTCTTGGCGATATGCAGAAGACATTGCAGCGGATTGAAAAAGCGCAAACAGAAGACGTTATGGGTATGCTGCGCCACGTAAAAGAAAAAACGGACTCACACGAGACCAAAATTGAACTTATAAATAAAAGGCTGTTGGACGTAGAAAGCAAGGTAGAAAAGTTAGAAAGGCAATAAGAAGCATAAAGGAAGAAGCCCAACTCACCGACGAGAGGGGCGAGAAGGGCTGTCAATCTTCAAGCTCGTTATTTTCCACCGGTCAAAAGGTGTTGCCCGATTGAGAAAAAACACCCAAACACCGTTTTTCTTCTCTTTTCCTGATTGATAGGAGATGTTGACCGGAACAACTGCCGTAAACAGGCCGGCTGTCTGATTCGCAAGGCTGTTCTTTTTTACCGAATGAATTTCCTTAACAGAAAACGGCAGGGGAAAACCATTCGTTGTCATGTCCAGTGTAGACTTGTCTTGTTCTTGAAGTGATGTTAAGAAGATGTCAACAAGCTGCTGGGGATCGGCCTGGATAACCGTCTGCCGCAAAGCCCCTGAAGCTTTTAGCACCATCAGACTGTGTCCCGGATCGGGAGTGTTCGAACGGCGCCGGTGCAGGGTGCTGCCCTTGAAATGAATGCAAAAATGCCCCCGAAAGTTGTTCCCGGCAATGGCCCCAGCCCCGTGCGGCATCCCGTTCATGGAGGCCGCGTATTTCTTTCCGTCGACGGCTACCAGAACGGCTCGACGTTTCCAGCTCCAGTTTCCCTGATAGACTTGCTTCATAATTTTAGTATCCTGTTTTGTTAACGGCTGTACATCTGCATGGCGGCTGCCTGCCCTACGCTGTACCCGGAAAGTCGCCCCTGTTTCCATGTCTATCACATCCGCGTAACCCATTCGTCTGAAAGTCTTTCGGACGCTTTCCCAATCGAGCGGCTCGCCAAAGTGAGCCTTTTCCACTTGAGATATCCGCTTTTCCAGCTCGGTTTGCACCTTGACAGGCAACAGAACCTGTTTATTCTGCCCGGTATCGTACATACGTGAAAATGAATCATACACATACGTTTTTTCGCCGATCCGGACGGTGGCTCGAGGAAGCTCCGGCAGTTGTTTAGTTGGAATGGCTGGGCTTTGTGTGATGGATGCGGCCAACCCGTACTTGTCTTGGATAGACAGATGCGAGTAGAAAGGCGATTCGGGAGACGTCGTGACAATAATCTGTACGTCCATGGCCGCATGTACCGGAGAACAAAGCAGCAGGAAGAGAAGGAATAACAAGACAGTTTTTTTCAAGGTACTTACCCCTTTTCGGCACTGAGCACTTCAGTAGTATGCTCCAAAGATCCGATTCAAACACAGCATACCCATTTTAAAAAAATGACTGTTTCGCATGAATAAGGGGGAAGATATGTAAACTAACGGTTGTAAATAACAACATCGTGAGGCATCCGTATGAGAATAATACACTTTATCATGCTTGTGCTCATCTGCGGCCTGCTTTTTTGCGATACAGGGTACTGCGCCTCTGCCAAGGAGAAAGAAGCGGACAAGGTCTACATACACATCAATCTCTGGCAACGAAAGCTGTACCTCAAGGATCAGCAGGATCGAGTCCTTGCTACATACCGGATCGGCCCGGGGAAAATTGATACCCCCACCCCGATCGGAACCTTCCGTGTGATACAGAAGTCAAAGGATTGGGGCGACGGTTTTGGTACGCGCTGGCTGGGGCTGAATGTATCTTGGGGGATCTACGGTATCCACGGTACCAACAGGCCGGAATACATCGGGGGCTATGTCAGCGGCGGGTGCATTCGCATGCGCAACCGGGATGTCGAGAAGCTGTTCGAGCGAGTGCCTTTAGGTGCAACGGTCGTAATCGATGGGCCCATTATGGGGCATGAAAGCATCACATACAGGATACTTGTACCGGGTAGTACCGGTTCTTTGGTAAAGATGGTGCAGAATAGGCTGAAAGCTGCCGGCTTGTATACCGGGAAAGTAAACGGAAGATACAATTATTGGACAGAAGTAGCAGTTAAAAAATTACAAAAAGAAGCTGGTTTGAAAGTAACTGGGCATGTTGATTTTGATGAACTGCAATATCTGGGAATTATTGAGTGACACACTAATTTTTAGTGTGTTTTTTCTTTTTTTCATCCGATAATATAGGTAGAAAGATGCATTGTTTCACGTAATGGAGGGGATTTACGTGTCGATCGGGAATCTGGATAATTGTCCACGCTGCGGGGCGTTGTTTGTCAAAACAGTTCGGGATGTCTGCCAGAAATGCTATCAGGAAATTGAAAAAGAATACGAAACATGTGCAACATTCCTGCGGAAAAAGGAGAACCGGGGTGTAGATATTTATCAGCTAAGTGAGGCCACGGGTGTCAGTGTCAAACAGATCACCCGGTTCATCAAGGAAGGGCGTATATCGGTCAGGAATAACCCAAATATGGGCTATCCGTGTGAAAGCTGCGGCGGGATGATCCAAATCGGAAATCTGTGTGAAACGTGTGCGAAGAGCATGAAAAGGGAGTTCGAGCAGCAGCTGGAATTGGACAAGCGTCTGGAAGAGCATAAACAGGATAAAACAATTAGTTATTGGAGAAGAGCCCAGGGGAAACGGGAATGAAAATGCTAATGCCAACCTATGAAATTGCCGATGATACTACTATAAGAGTATTCATCGGTGTTTGATAAAGAGGGTGTATGTATGCGCATTGACAAGACAAATCCGGCAGGGATGATTCAAGCCTACAACAAAACCAATCCCGGCCAGGCGGAAAAAATGTCGAGAAAGCCTATGGGAAGAGATGAAGTAAAGATATCCGACGAGGCTATCGAACTGCTTAAGTACGGCGAAGAGCAGGAGACCGACCCGGTTCGCGAGGCAAAAATAGATGAACTAAAGCAGCAGGTGCAACAAGGGACATACCGTGTGCCCAGCGATAAGATCGCCGAGAAGTTTTTGGCCTTTTGGAAGAAAAGCGGGAGGCCTGACTGATGAGGATGGACGCGCTGAATGAAGTGTTGGAGAATCTGCTGAATCTTCACAGATCTCTCCTTGCCCTGGCCGCCGATAAAAAGCGGGTACTGCTTGCAGGCGAGATCGATGCATTGGTCGAGATTACGCATCAGGAACAAAAGCTGATCAAGGCGGTAACGCTGGCCGAACAAAACCGCATCGAGATTGTCCAGGAACTCTTGAAGGCAAAAGGGCTGCCTGGTACCGAGGGTACCATAGCTGGATTGTTGAAGACACTTACCAGTGCAGAAGAAAAGAAACGGCTTAAAAACATTCGCGAGCAATTACTTGGGATTGTATCCGAACTGCGGGAGGCAAATGAACTAAATCAGCAGTTGCTGGGGCAATCCCTCTCGTTTGTCAATGCCAATCTCGAGCTGCTGACGGATTCTCCGGAAGAG
Organism: Brevibacillus sp. B_LB10_24; assembly: GCF_046036945.1. Classification (NCBI taxonomy): domain Bacteria; kingdom Bacillati; phylum Bacillota; class Bacilli; order Caryophanales; family Paenibacillaceae; genus Brevibacillus; species Brevibacillus sp. B_LB10_24. The sequence goes on from NZ_JBJQOQ010000002.1 coordinate 273,285, forward strand.
GATTTCGTCTACAGGAAACCCTCAGCTAACACTCACCATCCGTATGCCGGCCGTTCTTTTCTCAATACAAAAGCGTAAAGAGGTGCATCAAACATGCCTTCAACCTTTCACGGAATAGAAGTAAGCAAACGCGGGATTTTCGCCCAACAGTACGGATTGAATATCACGGGGCACAACATCTCCAACGCCAATACGGAAGGCTACACCCGCCAGCGCCCCAACATGGAGGCGACCAAGGGAATTCCCGCGCCGGGAATGAACGCTGATCGGGCTCCGGGACTGCTTGGGACGGGGGTGCAGATTTCGGATTTGCAGCGATTGCGAGAGGACTTTTTGGACATCCAGTTTCGCAATCAGAACAAATTTTACGGATATTGGGAAAAGCAAAGCGATGTGCTAGGGAAGATCGAAGAGGTTTTCAAGGAACCGTCTAATAGAGGTCTCCAAAGCGTCATGGACGAGATGTGGAAGGCGTTCCAGGACTTGGCTGACGACCCGACGAGTTCGTCGGCTCGTGCGGTTTTAAGGGAGCGGGCCATCGCTGTGGCCGATACGTTTGCCTCCGTTTATTCGCAACTGGAAACCATGCAGACCGATTTGGACAATGAAGTGAACGTCACGGTCAATAACATCAATTCTCTCGCTTCTCAAATCGCGACGTTAAACAAGCAGATAGCTGATGTGGTGCCGCATGGTTATCAGCCGAACGACTTGTATGACCAGCGCGACTTGTTAATCGATAAGTTGTCGAAATTAACTGATGTCCGCGTAACCCAGGGCGAAAACGGCATGGTAAATGTTTTGATGGAAGGGCAAGAGCTTGTAAACGGCCGAAATGCGGCTCAATTAGCTACCTCAAGAAATCCACAAACGGGATTTTTGGATATAACGTTAGGCGGGGCTCCGTTTGATCCGGCGAATGGACGATTGGCTGCCATTATCGACATGCGCGGGCGGGCGGTAACCAATCCGGACGGCACGGTGAGCCTAGGTGGGGCAATTCCGGACCTGATGGGAAAACTGGATACATTGGCGATTAATTTAGCGAAAGAGATTAATGAGGTACACCGTCAGGGGATTAACATCACTGACATTAAGAATGGCTCTACACAATCCTCCGATCTGCCATTTTTCGTTGATAAGGACGAGCTTACTGCTAATCCGAATACGAAAGAGTATCCGAAAGGTGCCAAACGTCTGACGATTAATCCGGCGATTATGGCCAGTTTGGATGCGATAGCGGCTGCGAAGCCGGAGGCAAACGGCCAGGTAGTAGAGGGAAATAACAAGAACGCATTGGATTTGGCGGCCATCAAACAGAAGTTGATCACCCCTGGTACGGGAGCAAACGATTTTAAGGAAACCTCGACATTGGATGATTTTTACCGTTACATGGTAGGGCAGCTCGGAATTGACCGGCAGGAAGGGCTGCGCAAATATAAAAACTCCGAGGATATCGTGTCGATGGTGGACAATCAACGCCAGTCAGTCTCGGGTGTTTCCATTGATGAAGAGATGTCTGAGTTAATCAAATATCAGCATGCATACAGCGCTTCCGCTCGCGTGATGACCTCGATGGATGAGGTACTGGATAAAGTGATTAATGGAATGGGTCGTGTAGGACTCTAAACGCAGTTGGAGGAGGGATAAACCGTGGCAATCCGCGTAACGCAAAACATGATGAATAGTACGATGATGCGAAATTACTATAATTCGATGGGGCAGTTGGACCGGTATAATGAACAGTTGTCTTCAGGGAAAAAAATTTCGCTTCCCTCCCAAGACCCCGTAGTAGCGGTCATGGGGATGTCTTACCGGACTCAGTTGAATAAAAACGAGCAGTATCTTCGCAATGCGAGTCAAGCTCAAACGTGGCTTGACACAGCAGATACGGCAATGAACGAGGTCGGCAACGTACTCCATCGGCTCAATGAGCTGCTTCTCCAATCTGCTACTGATACGATGTCGCCGGCAGATCGTCAGTCGATGGAAAGCGAAGTAATCGAGCTGAAAAATCAGCTGGGGGAGATTGCTAACCAAACGGTCAACGGAAGATATATCTTTGCCGGAACAGATACTACAAAAGCCCCGTATGACAAAAACGCCGGCGACTATACAAGCACCAATTTCTCAGAGTTCACTGTCGAGGTAGGGCAAGGCATCTATATCCCGATCAATGTAAATGGTCAAGAAATCTTTAACAAATCGATAAACGGGAACAATATCTTCAAGTTAATGGATAATATTATCGATGATCTGCACAATGGTAAACCGACAGACGGACACCTCGAAGAAGTGTCGCAGCAGATGGATAATGTGTTAAGGCAAAGAGCTACTCTCGGAGCCAGAGTAAACCGTATGGAGCTGGTCACAGACCGTTTGGAAAGCTCTGGATTAAGCATAACAAAGGCGATGTCGGACAACGAAGATGCGGATATGGCTGCAGTCATCACGAATTTAAAGACGCAGGAAAATATCCACAGAGCTGCTTTGGGATCAGGTGCCCGCATTATTCAGCCAACGCTGCTTGATTTCCTCCGTTAATAGGCAAAGGGGGAAGTGCAATGCAGCTGCCAAGAATTCAGATTCAACAGACTCCCATGCTGATCGGGTTGAACATCCAAAAACCTGTTCAGGAAATGGAACAGCCGAAAGCGGAGCTGAATTTGCGCCAGGAACCGACTGTTTTGGAAATTCGTCAGCCACCAGGAACTCTGTCTATCGATTCGAGCCGCGCTCGTTATAATATTGGGCTGCGTACGTCAATGGAATTTAGTGACGCTAATGCCCAGCGTGGTGTACAATCCTGGTTAGAGGCTATTTCTCAATCCAGTTCTGAAGGCGACCGCCTGGCTGCGATTGAACAGGGGGGTAACGCAATCGCGGATATTGCATTCGAGCGTGGATTGGAGTCCAATCCTCCGGATACCCCTGTTTCCGGCAGCGACGAGGGAGTCGATATCAGCTACCAACCGGGAAAAGTGGAGATTAATATCGAGCGGCGAGGTATGAGGATGGATCCGGTTCTTCGCCCGCCCATTTTACAATATACCCCTGGTAAAGTAGAAGGCTATGTGCGCCAATGGAATAAGGTGAATATTGAAGTGGTAGGGCTTCATGTGAATCGAACCTTATAAATTGTGGTTTAAAAAGGAGTTGTCGCAGGTGGCGAATCCCCAGTACGTAGAGGTAGGCAAGCTGTTTTTCGAGGAGGGCCTGCCCGGCTTTTCCCATTTGCAATTTTTTCGGCTGCTGCAAGAAGAAAAAGGCAGCCCTTTTTATGCTCTTGAATCAGTTGAGGATCCGCAAGTAGGTTTTTGGGTGGTTGATCCGTTCGCTTTTTTTGCTGATTACGAATTTGAACTTCAAGAGCAAGCCAAGGCATCGCTACATATTTCACAGGAGACCCCTGTTGTCGTGTTAAATATCGTGACACCGCGCCCCAATCAGCAAATAACAGTAAATCTCAAAGCGCCGATCATCGTAAACCAGAATAATCGGATGGCCAAGCAAGTGATCCTTCACGAGGAAAAATATGATGTACGCCAACCGCTCCTTCCCGTGCGGCAGGCCGCAAGTAAGTAGGTGAGTGGATGCTGGTACTTTCCCGTAAAAAGAATGAGTCGATCATGGTCGGAGACAATATCGAGATTAAAGTGATTGGAATTGAAGGCGATTTAGTGCGGATCGGCATTGAAGCGCCCCGTGAAGTAGAGGTGTATCGAAAAGAAATCTATTTGTCGATTCAGGAGGAAAACTTGCTCGCTTCGCAAACAAAAGCAGACTGGTCGACGTTAAAGCAGTGGATCGGTATGAAACCGTCTGATGAAGAATAATTTCATCAGATTTTTTTATCGGCAAATGTGTAAATAGTCCTAAAAGATTTAGATGGCCTCTCCGATAAATAGAATGTAAGGATTCGTAAATCCAAGCGCGCGATTGGATTGTGAGTCCCAAAATTCAAAACAGTCACAGGGACGTGACTGTCACAATCAAGGAGGAAAAATCATGATTATCAACCACAATATTTCCGCGATGAACACGCACCGTCAAATGGGTGTAAACTCCGGAAACCTGAGCAAAAATGTAGAGAAACTCTCTTCCGGCTACCGTATCAACCGCGCTGCTGACGACGCTGCCGGCCTCTCCATCTCCGAGCGTATGAGATCACAAATCCGCGGTATGAACCAAGCAACTCGTAACTCTCAAGATGGTATCTCTATGATTCAAACGGCTGAGGGTGCGTTACAAACGGTGAACGATATGCTGGTTCGGATTAAGGAATTGGCAACTCAGTCTGCGAACGGTACTTATGACAGTGATGCTGACCGTCAACGTCTGCAGGAAGAAGTAACTGAGTTGTCAAAAGAAATTAACAACATTAAAGACAACACTAAATTTAACGGTATTAAACTTTTAGGCAATGAATACAAGGGTAATGTAGCTGGGACAGGCGTTTCTCTTAGCGGATCTTATACCGGTACAGTTGATAAAACCCTTACCCTTAAATTTAGTGGTACTTCATGGTATGTTGGTTCCGGTACTAATGGTTTGACAGCAGCGAATGGCGCAACCATTAGTGGTATCACACTTGCATCCGGTTCAGCTGGGACAAGTGGTGACACAAAAACTATCACCTTAAAAGGTAGTGATGTTGATCTTCAAATTGGTCAAGAAGCAAACCAAAAATTAACTTTGGACCTTAATAAGATTCGATTGGGGTCTGTAGCTCAGTCCGTAAGCGGTTGGAATATCTCTACTCAATCAGGGGCCACCAAGGTTTTGGAAGATATCGAAAGTGTTATCAACCAAGTGAGTGCCGCCCGTTCTTACCTCGGTGCTAACCAAAATCGTCTGGAAAACACCATCAACAACCTGAACATCACTTCCGAAAACCTGTCTGCCGCTGAGTCCCGTATCCGTGATGTAGATATGGCGAAGGAACAAATGGAGTTCACCAAGAACAACATCCTCGTTCAGGCTTCTCAAGCAATGTTAGCTCAAGCGAACCAACTGCCGCAAGGTGTTCTGCAGTTGCTCCGTTAATTGAAATAAACAAGTGGGGAACCTTAGTTTTTCTAAGGTTCCTCTTTCGTATTTATAATCCGGATTCCAGTCATTTCCGTAAAAAGCATTTATGAAAAAGCCGATACAAATAATAACCAAACTTTAACCACTAAGGTAAGTACGTTGTTTTTTCGGTACTATGTTATGCGGGATGGGGGAACAGTCTTGGAACTAAAAATATTGGATCGTATCTACGTTTATGAAAATAATGAATCAGTACTTGAGCAACTCATGGACGATGTTAACCAGTTTATGCATGAATCAAATTCGGTGATTGTTCAAATGGATATTGACGGTCAGATCGTTTTTGACGATTTCTTCGAATATATATCTGATCGCATCGAGGAGATCAAAAAAATTGAGGTAATTTCTCAGTCTGTAGAGGTGTTTACAAACGAGGTGCTAATGACCGCAAATGAATATCTTGAGCGGTCTATCCCCCTTATTTCGTTATTATCTGATGAATTTTATCAAGGCCCCAAACAGGAAACATGGGAACAATTTGAACAGCTTATAGAAGGCTTGCAATGGGTGGAACAGACGATTCAATATGTAAGCCACAATAAGCCATCATGTAAACAATGGCAGGAAACTTTCAGATGGTCGACGGAATTGGCTGATCTGGAGCAGGCAGTAAAACAACAAGATATGGTTTTAATCGGAGATATTCTGCGTTACGAGGTTTTAACTCGACTGGAAATGCTGAAAAAAGAGCTAGAGCAAGAGATTCATAATGGGGTAATCAGCCATGATCTCAATTGATAACATTAATCTGTTAAAAAAGCACTATCCGGATGTCTGGACGGCACTAAAGGAGTATGAGGAGCAGTCGTATCACAAAAGCGTAGAAGTCATGGATACGAAAAAAGGGGTACCAACGCTACTGCTTCAGGATCATAATGTACCTATATATATACACAGTAAATACGACCCTTATCTTGAAGCGGAGCGATTGCTTTCCCAGTATGCATCAATAGAATCGAGTAAACACGTCTTTTTTTACGGAATAGGTTTAGGCTATCATATTGAAGCCTTTGCACAAAAATATCCTGACATCCCATTTTCCATCTATGAGCCAAGTTTAGAAATATTACATACGTTTCTCTCTAAACGGTCATTAGATATATTTTCGATCTCTATGTTAAAAAATATTTTCGTAGAACAAAATTCGCTGCAATCGAAACAACTGATTAACAAGTTTGTCAGTTCAGTGAGAGAAGAAGTCTTATTTATCGTCTTACCTTCTTACGAGAGGTTGTTTAAACAAAATTATAAAGAGTTTCTAACAAGCTTTCGGGAAGCTATCCACGAAAGAAGGTCGCATTTGCACGTTAATGTGGCGTATGAACAACGGTGGACGATCAATAGTATTATGAACCTGGAAACTACCCTGAATACCCCTAATGTGCTTCGCGAAAAGAAGAAGTACTTTCAAGATAAGCCGGCAATCATTGTCTCTGCAGGTCCTTCTCTAGAAGAAGAAGTGGAGAATCTGAGATACATCAAGGAAAACGGACTCGCTTATATCTTCTCAGTCGGATCAGCTATTAATGCACTGCTATCCCATGGGATCGAGCCGGATGCAGCATGTACGTATGACCCAACGGTGCTAAATCAAATGGTATTTGAGAAAGTGGTAGAGCAGGAAATAAAAACAATTCCTTTGATATACGGCACAAGTGTCGGTTTCGAGACGGTACGGCGTTATCCCGGACAGATGTTCCACATGATTACGAGTCAAGATACGATTTCTCCGGTTTATTTCAATAATGTAGATTCTATAGAAATCGTAAATGATTCGCCTTCTATCGCGGTTATCACACTGCAACTGTTACATAAATTTGGCTGTAACCCTATCATTCTCGTTGGACAAAATTTGGCTTTTAAGAATAATCAAGTTTACTCAAAGGGAATTGAATACGAACATAGGCCAACCACTTTAACGGAACATGAAAAGAAGAACCTGTTAACTACGGAAAGTGTCGACGGTGAAGTTGTTTACACAAACGAAGGATTTAATCGTATGAGAAAACAAATGGAAGCGTTGATTGCCCAATATCAGGACAAAGAGATTATTAATACGACACGGGGCGGGGCCAAAATCAACGGTACTTCTTTTATCCCTCTTGATCAAATCATAAAGGAGAAACTAACTTCGTCATTCAATACATCAGACTGGTGTAAGGAAACTACTCAAAGTTACAGTGTTACCTATACAAGACAGCAGTCGGCTAAAATGATGACTTACCTTGAGGAATTTCCAAAGGTACTTGACGAATTCCGGAAAATTATTAATGAAATAAACCAATCGATTAAAACCTATAATATCAAACAACTGGAAAACTCTTTTACCAAGTTTGACAGGGTATTTAAAAAAATGCAGAATAACCAATTCTATCAATGTGTGATTAGGCAAATGAACCGAGTCCAATTTGAGTTGGTTGCGAAGGAAATTGAAGAGCTACGTTTTGAACGAGATACTCTTCATAAGGGAAAACGGATTGCCAGTGAGTTTGGAGCCTATGTTGATAATTGTATAGTTAACATGCAGTTAGCCGCACCATTGCTTCAAGAAGTACATCAAAAGATTCTTCAGGAAGTTGAAGCAACAACATAAAATTTCTAACGGAGAGAGGCTATATGAACCTGAAAGGGAAGAAAATACTTGTCACCGGAGCAGATGGTTTTATAGGGTCTCATTTGACAGAAGAGCTTGTCAGACGAGGGCATAATGTGAAAGCCTTTGTTTACTATAATTCCTATAATAGTTGGGGCTGGTTGGATGAATCCCCCAGTGATATTCGAAGCGGCATCGAGATTTTTTCTGGGGATGTTCGCGATCCGTTTGGGATAAAGGAAGCAGCTAAGGACTGTGATGTCATCTTTCACTTGGCGGCATTAATTGCCATTCCTTACTCGTATCATTCCCCTGCTACGTATGTGGAGACCAATGTAATGGGTACCCTGCACGTGGTTCAGGCGGCCCGAGAATTAGGGATCGAGAAAGTTATTCACACCTCAACCAGTGAAGTGTATGGAACAGCCAAGTACGTCCCGATTACGGAGGAGCACCCCTTACAAGGACAATCCCCTTATTCAGCAAGTAAAATAGGTGCAGATCAGATGGCCATGTCGTTTTACCAGTCGTTTCATACGCCGGTTGCTATCATCCGCCCATTCAATACGTATGGACCGCGTCAGTCGGCAAGGGCGATAATCCCTACTGTCATCACCCAGATTGCCAGCGGTCAACGTAAAATCAGGTTGGGAGCACTACACCCTACGAGGGATTTTAATTATGTCAAAGACACCGTCAATGGGTTCATTGCCGTGGCAGAGTCCGATGCTTCTCTAGGTGAGGTGATCAACATCGGGAGCAACTATGAGATATCGGTTGGTGAAACCGTTCAATTGATCGCAGATGTGATGGGGAAAGAGATTGAAATCGAAACGGATGTCCAGCGGCTTCGCCCGGAAAAAAGCGAGGTGGAACGGCTTTGGGCTGACAATACCAAAGCGAAAACCCTGCTTAATTGGGAGCCGGTCTTTTCGGGACGCGAGGGTCTAAAAAGAGGTTTGCAGGAAACGGTTGAGTGGTTTAGCAACCCGGAAAATCTACGTAAATACAAAAGCGATGTGTACAATATATGAGCAAATCAATTGATTTAAAGCGTATTGTCGAGACCTTGCAATCGGTATTGCCCAAAGACCAGGAGTATATCGCCCTTCATGAACCCCGTTTTTCCGGCAATGAATGGGCCTATGTGAAAGAATGTCTGGATACGGGTTGGGTGTCCTCGGTAGGAAAATACGTCAATCGCTTTGAAGAAATGCTGCAGGAATACACTGGTGTTCGTTACGCCGTAGCTGTAGTAAATGGAACAGCGGCATTGCATATGTGTCTTCAGCTTGCGGGAGTTGAAGCAGGGGATGAGGTGGTAGTCCCGAGTTTGACCTTTATAGCTACTGCCAACGCTATTCACTATTGCGGGGCTACTCCGCACTTCGTAGATATTGAAACAAGAACGCTTGGACTTGATCCGTATAAGTTGGGGGACTACCTAGAAGAGATAACCGAAATCCGGGATAGTACTTGTTTCAACAAAATTACAGGGAAGCGATTAAAAGCTGTTGTTCCTATGCATACATTTGGTCATCCCGTTGATCTTGATCCATTGATGGAAGTTTGTAACAGGTTTAAGCTGGAATTGATAGAGGATGCAGCGGAATCGCTGGGCTCATTCTACAATGGAAGGCACACGGGGCATTGGGGTAAGCTGTCGGCTCTTAGTTTTAATGGAAATAAGGTAGTAACAACCGGAGGCGGTGGTGCTATCTTAACTAACGATTCTTCGTTAGCCAAACTGGCAAAACACATTACCACAACAGCCAAGGTTCCGCATCGTTGGGCATTTAACCACGATAGGGTCGGTTACAATTATCGCTTGCCCAATTTGAATGCCGCTTTAGGCTGTGCGCAGTTGGAACAACTCCCTGATTTTGTTGAAAAAAAGCGCAATTTGGCTGATCAATACAATAAAGCTTTTTCTGAAATGGAAGGGGTAAGCTTCTTTACTGAGACGGAATTCGCTAAGAGCAACTATTGGTTAAATGTGTTGTTGCTGGATGAGCAGTATGCAGATAGACGGGATGATTTGTTAGAGTTGACAAATGAGATGGGGATTATGACACGGCCTTTTTGGACTGTCCTTCATAAACTGCCAATACACGCGAGATGTCCAAAAATGGATCTAACGGTAGCAGAAAACCTGGAAAGCCGCGCGATTAATATTCCAAGCAGTGTAGTGTTGGGTGTGATTAATAATGAAGCGTAAAATATGCGTTGTTACCGGTACCCGTGCAGAGTATGGTTTGCTTTATTGGTTAATGAAGGAGATTCAGGAGGACCCGGAACTTCAACTCCAAATTATTGCGACTGGAATGCATCTTTCGCCGGAGTTTGGTCTTACGTATAAAAATATCGAGCAGGATGGCTTCCGTATAAATGAGAAGGTGGAGATGCTACTATCTAGCGACACCGCTGTTGGAATTACTAAGTCAGTAGGCTTGGCAACGATTGGATTTGCAGATGCACTGGATAGATTAAAACCGGATATCCTTGTTCTTTTAGGGGATAGATATGAAATTCTTGCAGCTGCTCAAGCAGCCTTAATTGCCAGAATTCCAATTGCTCATTTGCACGGAGGTGAATCAACAGAAGGTTTGATCGATGAGGCAATACGACATGCCGTTTCAAAAATGGCTCATTTTCATTTTGTTGCGGCAGAACCATACCGTCAACGTGTAATTCAATTGGGAGAGAACCCTGAAAAGGTATTTAATTATGGTGCATTAGCATTAGACAATATCAATAACCTGAAACTCCTAAGTAAAGAAGATTTTGAGTGTACTACGGGCTTTACATTGGGTCAAAAAAATGCGTTGATAACTTACCATCCAGTAACTCTAAGCAAAAAGAGTCCCGAAGTAGCCATGTACAATCTTTTCCAAGCACTTGATGAATTTAAGGATTTACATGTGATTTTTACCAAACCTAACTCAGATACAAGCAGTCGTATCATTTGCAAGATGATAGATGAATACGTGGCTGGGAACAAGGAACGGATGAAGGCCTATACATCATTGGGTACGGTCAGGTATCTAAGTGCAATTTCGCTTGTCGATCTTGTAATTGGAAACTCTTCTAGCGGAATTATAGAAGTTCCCTATTTAAGAAAACCAACTGTCAATATTGGGGACCGCCAACGTGGGCGTCTTAAACCGTTATCCGTACTGGATTGTAACGAGACAACTGACGATATTAAAAAGGCAATAAGTAAAGCGATGTCATCGGAATTCACGGATTTGGTTAAAGTTATTAATTCTCCATATGGAGAAGGGAATGTCGCAATTCGTATTAAGGATGAATTAAAAAATGCAAAGCTCGAAGGGATATTATACAAGAAGTTTTTTGATGTGGTGAACTAGATATGAAAATTGCATTTATGGGATGTGTTGAGTTTAGTTTTGTAACCTTTGAACACTTATTATCCATGAGTAAAAAGGATTCAAGAATAGAGATTGTTGGGGTTGTTACACGACAAGAATCACAAATAAATTCCGATTTTCGTAGTTTAGAACCACTGGCTGTGGATCACAATATTCCTTGCTTTATCGCCCAAAAAAACAATCAATCGGAAATTTCTGAGTGGCTTCAAAAATTACAACCGGAAGTCATTTACTGTTTTGGATGGTCGTATTTATTGCGAGATGAGATTTTAAGCATTCCTAAAATGGGTGTAATTGGATATCATCCGTCAGAGTTGCCCAAAAACAGAGGGCGTCACCCTATTATTTGGGCATTGGCTTTGGGACTTCCTCGAACAGGATCGACGTTCTTTTTCATGGATAAAGAGGCCGATACTGGCGATATCTTGAATCAGAAGTTAGTGTCAATTCAACCATCTGATGATGCATCGACACTTTATTCGAAATTGATCGATGTAGCTACCGGGCAAATTTCTGAATTCACATATCAATTACTCGAAAAAACGTATTCCAGAACAAGGCAGGAAACCAAAGCAAATCACTGGCGAAAAAGGACTAAAATCGATGGGGAAATAGATTGGAGAATGACGGCGGAAGCAATTCATAATCTAGTTCGAGCGTTGACGAAACCTTACGTAGGAGCTCATTGTCTCTTACAGGGCGAAGAGATCAAAATATGGAGAACCGAAGTATTGGAAGTATCAAATGATAACTTGATTAATATTGAACCTGGAAAAATATTGAAGATCGATAATGAAATACTCTATGTAAAATGCGGAAGCGGAGTTTTAAAGATAGTTGAACATGAATTTAAAAAAATCCCTAGAGAAGGCGATTACCTATGAGCAAAGTTATGGTGGTTGCTCCGCATCCCGATGATGAGACCTTGGGATGTGGAGGGACATTACTAAAACATAAAGAATTGGGCGATGACATTCACTGGCTTATCATTACAAGCATAACCGAGAAACTAGGTTTTTCCCAAGATCGTATGCAATCTCGTATTAATGAAATAGAAAAAGTAAGTAATCTATATGGATTTACATCTGTACACAATCTTGGGCTTCCTACGACACACTTGGATGCTATCCCAATAAACGAGATTGTTGCTGAAATAGGTCGAGTTTTCCAAACCGAACAGCCAGAGATAGTTTATATACCATACCGTGGCGACGTTCATACCGATCATAAATTTGTTTTCGATGCGGTAGTCTCCTGTACAAAGTGGTTTCGTTACCCCTTCATTAAACGAGTATTGGCCTATGAGACTCTTTCGGAGACGGATTTCGGTCTTAATCCGGATACCAACGGATTTCGTCCTAACGTATTCGTCGACATAACCAATTTTTTAGATCAAAAAATAAACATCATGGAAATTTTTAGAAGTGAAATTAGTGAACACCCGTTTCCACGAAGCAAAAAGGCTATTACGGCACTGGCTCATTTAAGAGGAGCAGCTGCGGGGAGTCATGCTGCGGAAGCTTTTATGCTATTAAAGGAGATGTGGTAATGATGAGAACCTTTATTATTGCTGAAGCTGGCGTAAATCATAATGGTTCGCTCAAGATGGCTAAACAATTAGTCGATGTTGCATTTGAAGCCGGAGCTGATGCCGTGAAATTTCAGACATTTAAAGCAGAAAAGCTTGTTAGCAAATCTGCACCAAAAGCGGAATATCAGACCAAAACAACGAATTCTTCGGAATCACAATACGAGATGATAAAAAAACTGGAGCTGGATGAAGAGGCCCATCAGGTGTTGATTGAATATTGCACTCAGAAAGGAATCCAATTTTTATCAACTCCCTTTGATACCGACAGTGTTGACTTATTGGCAAGATGTTTTGATCTGCCGAGCCTAAAAGTACCATCCGGCGAAATCACGAATGCTCCTCTTTTACTAAAAGCGGCATCGACTGGAAAACCAATTATACTTTCTACTGGTATGAGTACACTTGGTGAGATAGAACTTGCATTGGGTGTTATTGCATTCGGTTATTTGCAAACAGGTCAACAACCCTCTGGTAATGCCTTTGAAGCGGCTTATTGTTCTGCCGAAGGGCAAAAGCTCTTACAAGCAAACGTCACATTACTTCACTGTACCACGGAGTATCCTGCACCGTTTACGGATGTAAACATGCGAGCAATGGATACGCTCCGCAGCACCTTTGGTTTGCCTGTTGGGTTTTCTGACCACACGGTTGGCATATCAATTCCAATTGCCGCCGTAGCGCGTGGGGCTGTCATCGTTGAAAAGCATTTTACCCTTGATCGAAATTTACCTGGACCTGATCATAAGGCTTCTTTAGAGCCAAACGAACTAAAAGCTATGGTGAAGGGGATTAGAGAAGTAGAACAGGCATTAGGCGTTCCGAGTAAAATGCCTGCTATTTCAGAGTTGAAAAATAAACCGATCGCAAGGAAAAGTATTGTTGCATCGAGGAAGATCCAAAAAGGCGAGCTTTTTACCGATCAGAACATAGACATCAAGCGGCCTGGAACAGGAATTTCTCCTATTCATTATTGGGATTATATCGGGAAAATTGCAGATAGAGACTACCTTCCGGATGAAGTGATCCAATGAAGAATATGCCAGTTATTGTTTTAGGCGGCGGCGGACACGCGAAGGTGTTAATTGACACTTTGCTTCAACAATCCGTAGAAATCCTTGGCTATACAGATTTAACGATGCCTTCCGAAGAAAAAATATTAGGGGTTCGCTATCTTGGACCGGACAGTATTATTAACGGTTATAGCACAAACGGAATCATGCTGGTAAATGGACTGGGTTCAATAGGGACAGTTTCTCGAAGAAAACATTTGTTTAGTGAATTCAAGAAACGCGGATACACCTTTATGAACGTCGTCCATCCTTCTGCTGTAGTCTCACCTTCTGCCGTCTTGTCTGAAGGTGTGCAAATTATGGCGGGAGCAGTTATTCAAACCGGAAGTATGATTGGAGAAAATTCGATTGTTAATACCAAGGGATCAGTGGACCATGATTGTATCATTGGTGCCCATGTCCACATGTCGCCTGGCAGCACTTTATGTGGCGGGGTGAAAATTGGCGATGAGGTGCATGTTGGAGCTGGCGCAACTGTTATCCAAGGTATAGATATTGGACGGGAAAGCGTAATTGGCGCAGGTGCCCTAGTCCTAAGGAATGTATCGGAGAAGGTAACCGTTTACGGTGTTCCGGCAAGGGAGGTGTAGTCGATGAACTGGAGGAACGTTTTAATTAAGCAAGATACCCCGATCATACAAGCGATCCAAATCATCGATGCTGGAGCTATTCAAATTGCGCTTGTCGTCGATGAAAATGAGAGATTGCTCGGGACGGTGACTGACGGAGATATCCGTAGAGGAATCTTAAAGGGCATACCCCTTAATGAATCGGTTAAACACATCATGAACGATCAACCGAAATATGTTTTCCCTGATGAAAGTCCAGAGAAGATGTTGGCTTTTATGAGGGCCAAACGGTTAAATCAGGTTCCAATCATAGATAAGGATAGGCGTATTATCGGGATCAAAGTTTTAAATGAACTTCTTCGCCGGGAGCAAAAAGAGAATTGGGTTATTCTGATGGCTGGCGGATTAGGGAGCCGTCTTCAACCTTTAACGGATGACTGCCCCAAACCGCTTTTGAAGGTCGGAAGCAAACCCTTACTAGAGACGATTATTGAAAACTTCGTTGAACAGAACTTTTATAAATTTTTTCTATCCGTTAATTATAAAGCTGAAATGATCAAGGAGTATTTTGGGAACGGATCACAATGGGGAGTTGAATTAAACTATCTTCATGAGAATAAAAGATTAGGAACTGCAGGCGCATTAAGTTTATTGCCTGGTAGACCGGATGCACCAATTATCGTAATGAATGGAGATCTATTAACCAAAGTCAATTTCAACCAGTTACTGGAATTCCATGTGGAACATAGAGCGGCGGCGACAATGTGCGTCAGGGAGTATGACTTCCAGGTGCCCTACGGTGTTGTTCGAACAGACAACCAACGTCTGGTAAGCATAGAGGAAAAGCCAACACAGCATTTTTTTGTAAGTGCAGGCATTTATGTGTTGGAAACGGACGTATTGGATAAGATCCCAGGCCAGACCTACTTTGATATGCCCAGCCTTTTCGAAAAGCTGGTAAATGAGCAAATCGAAACGGTTGTTTACCCTATCCGGGAGTATTGGCTCGATATTGGCCGAATCACTGACTTTGAGCGAGCAAACGTCGAATTTGCGGAGGTATTCGGGTGATAGACGGGAAAACGGTTTTAGCTATTATTCCGGCGCGAGGAGGCTCCAAGGGAGTTCCTCGCAAGAACATTCGAGAGGTGGCCGGCAAGCCTTTGATTGCATGGACAATCGAGGAGGCGAAGAAATCACGTTATATTGATCAAACGATTTTGAGTTCGGAAGACGATGAAATCATTTCAGTGGCCAGATCATGGGGGTGCGAGGTGCCATTCAAGCGTCCTTTAGAATTGGCACAGGATGATACACCTGGTATTGATCCAGTTTTGCATGCATTAAATCAAGTGTCAAAATATGATTACATCGTTCTATTGCAGCCAACTTCTCCACTTCGAACAGTAGAAGACATTGATGGCTGCATTTGTACTTGTCTTCGACTAAAGGCAAATGCTTGTGTTTCGGTAACGGAGCCGGATAAAAGTCCCTATTGGATGTATAAAGTTGACGATAGGAATAAAATGAGTTTGTTGCTCCCAGGTGATTCTTTTGCAGTTCGTAGACAGCAACTGCCCAAAGTATATGCTTTGAACGGGGCAGTGTATGTGGCAAAAAGCGAGTGGGTACAGGAGAATAAATCCTTCTTAACCGATGAGACTGTAGCTTATATAATGACGAAAGAGCGTTCAATTGATATAGATACGGAATTTGATTTGAAAGTTGCAAGCATTTTATTACAGAGTTAATCTTATTGAAATACAATTAAACGATTTAATGTAAATTGATGTAAATATTTGAGTTCTTAATTAAAATTCTCCCTATTTAAGCCGATACATATAGTAAAAGTACGGTTGGAGGAAAATGTCTATGGATATTCATTCCGTAAATCAGACAGGCAAAATATCTTCTTCTTACTCGTCAGAAAGGCCGATAGCACCCACTAGTGGAGAACCGGGCGGACCTTTTCAGGAAGTATCGAGGGAGTCTAGTCCTGAGGGGAGTTCTTCCAAAAGGGAAGTAGAAAAGGCCGTAGATTCCCTAAACAAATGGATACAATCGGGCAATACACATTTAAAATTCACGCTGCATGAAAAGTTGAACGAGTACTACGTAGAGATTGTCGACGATCAGACCCAAGAGGTGGTACGCGAGGTGCCCCCGAAAAAAATATTGGATATGGTTGCGAAAATGCATGAAATGATTGGCATTCTCGTAGACGAAAAACGATAGGAGGATGACCATGATCGACCGTATACGTTTTGGAGGAATGTACTCGGGATTAGACACAGAAATGATCGTTAAGCAGTTGATGAAATCGGAAAGCGCACCCTTTGATCGATTGAAACAAAAGCAACAAAAGCTGGAGTGGAAGCGCGACGATTACCGTGAGGCGAACAGACTGCTGCTTGATCTAAAGAATATGATGGCAGATTTGAGGTATGCTTCTACCTTTACGAATAAGAAAGTGGCTGTATCAGCTAATGATAGTGTAGTCTCGGTAAAAAGTGCGGGAAAACCGCAATACTCGTCGTATTCTGTTCAGGTGGAAAAGTTGGCTACCAGCGCTACTCCTGCATCTGTTGCTTATTCACTAAATGAGAAGGATACGGTCAGTGAGTTTTCATTCGAAATAAATGGTGTTGACATAACCGTTGGCGGTTCACTTGAGGATATCGCAAAGACAATAAATGAAAAAGCTACATCAACAAATGTAAAGGCTAGTATTTTTAACAACCAATTAGTATTGACCTCAACAGAGGCTGGTAATGATATTGAGATAGTAGCCAATGGTGAAAATGATCTTGGAATAACATCCGATACAATTAAAGGGACAGATGCCGTACCGGGAATAGTCTATATTAATGGTGCTAAATTAAATATTTCTGGCAACACCTTCACTTATGACGGCATTGAATTCACTGTGAAACAAGTAACCGGCATTGATCCGGGTTCTTCAGTAAGTATCAACGTCAAACAAGACACGGACGCCATCTTCAATACGATCAAAGGTTTTGTAGACAAGTATAATGATGTAATCGCCAAGCTCAACGACAAGATTTCGGAACCAGTCTATCGCGACTTTTTCCCGCTAAGTGATGAACAAAAGTCGGACATGAAAGACAAGGATGTTGAGAATTGGGAGAAGAAAGCCAAAAGCGGAACGCTTCGAAACGATACGCTTTTATCCGGAATTTTGTCTTCGATGAGAACCGCATTAAATACAAAAGTATCGGGAGTTAATGACAGTTTCAATACGCTAAGTAGTATTGGCATCACGACAGGGAAGTACTACGAAAAAGGAAAATTGGTCATTGATGAAGAAAAGCTGCGCAAGGCTATCAATGAAAACCTTGACGATGTAACGAAGCTGTTTACAAATTTCGTAGCGAGTGACTCTCCTACAAAAAGCCAGGAGAGCGGTTTGTTTGAACGTCTATACAGTCAATTGGACAAGACAATCAAACAGATATCTGACAAGGCAGGAAGCGCAACAGCCACTGGCAATGACGTTAGCGAGATGGGCTTGGCATTAAACCGAATGAACCAAGAGATCGATTCGTGGCAAGATCGCCTCAAGAAAATTGAGGATCGGTACTGGAAACAGTTCACGGCTTTAGAACAAGCAATGGCAAAATCACAATCTCAAACCGGATGGTTTTCCCAATTAATGGGCAACCGATAAGGGAAGGAGCGAAGGTTGGTGTTGCAAAATCCTGCACAAGTCTACCAGACCAATCAAGTTACGACAGCAACGCCAGGTGAGCTGACTCTGATGCTCTACAACGGGGCGATTAGATTCATTAAACAAACTAGACAAGCCATTCTCGATAAAAAACCGGAGAAAGCCCACGAATGCAATATTCGCGTACAGGATATACTCCACGAGCTAATGTCGAGCCTAAACCGGGATGTGCCGATATCTGAACAGTTTATTACTATGTACGATTACATGCTCCGCCGTATGGTTGAGGCAAATGTGCGGAAAGACGTGGAGATCCTGAACGAAGTTGAATCCCTGTTTGGAGAGTTTCGTGATACTTGGAAACAAGCAATGAGTCTCGCTAAAAATCAGGGTCAAGCTGTGGAGCAGCCATGAAGGAGACAACACTAGAACCATTATTGGAACGTCTCTTGGCATTAACCTTGGGTTTAGAAAAAAGCGTGAATGATGCACAGGAAGACCCTGACGTCTGGGTTAAAATACTCGAGGAACGTCAAGGTGTTATGGATAGCATATCCGGAATGCTTGCAAATGGTGAGGTATTGTCCGAACATCTTAAACATCAGTACATCGAAAAGGCTTACCAATGCGATCAAAAGATTTTGCCTATCTTGAATAAAAAAAAGGAAGAACTGGCAACTAAAATCGGGCAACTAAATAGAAGTAAAACTGTTAACCTGCAATATCAGGGGTACGGGAACATAGCCAGCTACGGGGCCTTTTTCGACCAGAAAAACTGAAAAAGTATATTGGGAAGATATTTTACCATCTCGAGGATAATTGATAAAGACATTCTGATTACATAAACAACGGAAGGTAAAGGATACATCTATGATTAATATGCCAGCTTTCGAGAAAGACTTTGAATATGAAAATAATTTTTATCTATCGTGTGATCCAATTCGTATTGGAAAATTGATAGCTCATTATGAATTATTCAAAATGACTCTTGACATCCCTGGAGCGATTGTCGAATGTGGCGTATTTAAAGGGGCCTCTTTTGCTAGATTTGCAATGTTTCGAGATCTATTTGGAAACGATTTTACAAAGAAATTAATTGGATTTGATATTTTCGGAGAGTTCCCTGAAACTGATTATGAAGCGGATAAAAAGTTTCGTAATAACTTTATTACTACCGCCGGTAATCAAAGTATAGGGAAAAACCAGTTGATGCAAGTTTTATCACACAAGGGGATATCGAAGAACATTGAATTAATTGAAGGCGACATTACTGTTACTGTTCCAGAGTACATCAAGTCACATCCAGAATTAAAGATTTCCCTTTTAAACCTTGATACAGATATTTATGAACCGGCCGTTACCATTTTAGAGCATTTTTACCCAAGGATCGTAGAAGGTGGAATTCTGATTCTGGATGACTATGGTACGTTCCCAGGGGAAACGGCGGCCGTTGACGAATATTTCAAATTTAAAAAGGTAAAGATACGCAAGTTCCCTTATTGTATGACTCCGTGTTACGTAATTAAGGAATAGCTCCCTTTATAAGTATAGGAGAGTAATTGAAAATCCTACTAAAACTGGGTTTCCAGTTGGGTAACGTTAAGTGATTGAATGAATAGCAATCCGATAATTACAGCCAAGGATTCGCTTAGCTGATTCCGTGGCTGTTTTGTTTGTCGAGGATGATGCTTACCCGAAGTCAGTGGTACATTATATAAAGAAAGGATGTATTAAATTGAATGTATTTATTTCCCAAAAAGATAATTTTGCCCAAAACTTTGGAATAGTTTTGCGCTCCTCCGCTATTTTTTATTATAAATATTCTTCTCAAGTAAAGACGACCATCTCTTTTATGGATTATTGGAGACAGAAGAGGGGGATCATCGTTACTGTAATTGCCACAATCCGGGAATCGACCGGTAAATTAATAGGACGAGAGGAACTAATTTTTAATCAAGGAACTGTCATAAATTATAGCCCTAGAATAGACACTCTTCAAGAATTCGAAGGAAGTGTTGAAATAGAGGTATTTAGTACCCAAAATTTGGTTATCCCATACGCTGCTATCATGGCTGTTTACGAAACTCCAAAAGGGATTTCTATGGTGCATAGTTATTCCCGGACATATTCGCAACATGAGATTGAAGAAAGAAAAACGATTACCCAAGGGGAAGAGGCCTGCTGGACTCTTCGTGATACCGAATTGGTTAGATCATTTTGCGTGTTTCATAATGGTGGTAAAACTCAGTCAGCTCAAAAGGCTATTTTACGTGTAATTGGTCCAAATAACCAGATTCGCGAAGCGACTATTGAGCTTGGTGAGCTTCAACCTTATGCAACGGTCAAAGTTTACCCGTCTGATCATATCCAGGGGCTTGCTGAATGGTTGAAAGGCGAATACGGAAATGCGAGTATCTCCTTCAAAGTTGAAGATGCTTTCACTCGTCTCCTGATAGGAAACGAGACAGTGGATGGAAGTGACCTGCAAGTAACCCATTCCAATTTCAATTATTCTATCCATAAAACTGATTCTATTGATTCAAACGACGCCATGGCCTACATGCACATACCTGGTTGTAGTGTTGATGAAAAAGAAACGATTATTTATCCGGAATCCGATCCAGGTGAATATAAGGTTACATACATGCAAATAGAAAGGGAGTTTAAAACCGGTGAACCAGTTGTAATTCCTGTTAAGGATGGGGTAATGACTTTTACCAAAAACGGCGGTTATCTTCCAACACGCCTAGTGACAGGGTTAATTTGCGAGAATCCTAACGGTCTATTGCCGGCAGAGACAAGTCTCGGTGTGATAACAAAGTTAAGACCTCCGAAAAGAATGTGGTGGTGTATATGTGCCTCTGATGAAGAACGTAAGACTTCATTAATTATTCATGATATTCCTGAAGTTTATGGAAGGGGACCAATTTCATTATCTATTCGGCTCTTTTCTGGTAAAAGGCAGGGATTTATTGAAAAGAAATATGATAATGCATTATGCATAGATTTTAGTAACGGTGTCGATATAAGTGAGATTTTTCCTCAAGCAAGGGAGTATTTAGATAACGAATTTGGCTATGTGACTATATTTAGTGAATATGGTGGACTTTATTGCTACACAATGATAAAAAACCTACAAGGATCTCATACTTTGGAACACGGATTTTAAGAGAATGTTCATTACTATGCAAAGTCAAAAAAACGGCCGGGACCCCCCGACCGTTTTTCCTTTCCCCCCTGCCAAAATCCCACCTACACACTCACATCAAGCTGCTTCCCCAGCGTCGGATGAGGTGCCTCCACCGCCGCTTGCATCTTGCCCATATCCTCGATCATAACAGTCGCCTGGGCAATCTGAGTCGCCTGAAGCATTTTCATCACCCCAAGACTTACCGTATGCTGCAGCTGGCTAAGCTGAAAATTCATCTGTTCACCTCATTTCTTTCTGATTATTTTTGTTATCGGCTTGGAACACCCGAGAAATTAACCGGAACCGCACGACTTGCTGCATTTTTGTCCTGACAGGGTATGATATACTAGCAGCAAGACAAGAGACCGGGGGTTGATTACATGGATGAGGTTCTGACGATCCTGCGTGCCATTCAGGAAAATCAACATGTGACGAACGCAAAGCTGGATGCTTTGACCCTTGATGTACGAAGGTTGGAAGGCGATGTAGCCGAACTGAAAAAAGACATGGCTGCCTTGAAAGAAGACGTAGCGGACCTGAAAAAAGACGTAGCTGTCTTGAAAGAAGACGTAGCGGAACTGAAAAAAGACGTAACCTTGCTTAAAGCTGATGTAGCCGACTTAAAAAGAGAGGTCACTGTCCTTAAACAGGATGTAGCCGATCTAAAATCCGATGTATCCGATTTAAAAAAACAAACCGCGGATTTTTCTAAACGCTTCGATAATATGGAAGTCGATCTCAAAATCATGCGCGAGGACTTCTGGATTCAGAAACGCGAATTGCAAAAAGTAAAGGAGGCCGCAGGATTGGAATAATCCATTCAGCGGCCTATTTTCTACTTGCAAGAATAAATACTCTATTTCTAATATTAATCAAAGAGGAATTTTTCCCGCTTTTATAGAACCTTTAGTTACCGGCAGCTGCATTATTTGGCAGTTCGCCGGCAAGAAAACATGTGCGCTTTTCCCCAGCTTGTGCACAAGCGCTTGTGGATAATGTGGACAACTCTGTGGAGAACGCCAATTTCGCGGTCTTTTGATGTGGACAGATTGGGGAAAGGGTAAAAGGGGGGCTTTTGAATCATGAAGCTGAAGAGAAAAAAGCGTTGGCTGGCAGCCTTTTCACTGGCACTGTGTCTCGGTTTGTTGGTGACGGGATGCGGCAGCAGCGGAGGCGGCGGAGCGGCACCGGCAGCGGGCAGTGAGAAGCCTTCGGAACCGGCTGGCGGCAGTCAACCTGCGGAGGGAGGTGCCAAGTCAGGGGGCACGGATTCCTCTGCAGCCGAGAAGGTTTACGTCGTCGGGACAGATGCAGCCTACCCGCCGTTTGAGCAGGTGGAACCGGACGGAAAGATCACCGGGTTTGACATGGATGTAATCCAAGCTGTGGCAGATGCTGCCGGATTCAAAGTCGAGAAGAAACACACCGGTTGGGACGGCGTGTTCGACGGAATCGACAAAGGGACCGTCGACATCGGGATCTCCACGATTACCATTACGGATGATCGCAAAAAGAAATACGATTTCTCCGATCCGTACTTTGAGACCAACCAGTTGATCCTGCTGCCGGAAGATTCGACCGTAACCAAACTGGAGGATCTCAAGGGCAAAAAAATCGGCGTGCAGTCTGCGACTACCGGGGAATTTATTGTCCAGGAGGCTTTTGGCAAGGCTTATGAGGGACTCAAAGGGTATGACGACCTGCCGGGAGCGGTTGACGACTTTTTCAACAAGCGGCTGGATGCGGTTGTCGCCGATGACGGGGTCATGATCTACTATGCCACCAAAATTGCCGGGAAAAAGTACAAAACCTTAAAGGATACTTCGTTCCCGGCGGAATACTACGGCATCATGGTGAAAAAAGGAAATCAGGAGCTGTTGGACAAAATCAACCAGGGCATCAAGACGATTAAGGATAACGGGAAACTGGAAGAACTGCGCAAACAGTATTTCGAAAAATAACGGACCGCCTGGCGGGCAGGCCAATGAGTTTGCCCGCCGTTTTGCCGACCGGCGCTTCAGAAGGGAGGAGTTCATCTGGACTGGTCTGTTGTGTACGAATACCGGGAATTATTTATTAGAGGGTTCTTCTATACCATTATTTTGACGAGCGTGGGAATTGGCTGCGGCACCATTTTGGGGTTGTTCTTCGGCCTTGGCAAGATGTCGTCCAATCCGATTCTCAGTGTTCCTTCCCTCGTTTATGTCGAGATCTTTCGGGGAACGCCGCTGTTCGTGCAAATTCTGTTGATTCACTACGCGATCATTCCTTCGATCTGGGAGTTGTTTACTGCCGATCCGCCGCCCAGTGCGCTCTTTACAGGATTTGTCGCGCTCTCGCTCAATGCAGCGGCCTACATCGCCGAAATTTTCCGGGCCGGGATTCAATCGATTGACGTCGGGCAGATGGAAGCGGCAAGGTCCTTGGGGATGACCAAAGGGCTGGCGATGCGCCTCATCGTCATTCCGCAAGCATTCGTCCGGATGCTGCCTGCGCTTGGCAACGAGTTTATCGCCCTGTTGAAGGATTCCTCGCTTCTGGCGATCATTGCCACCTCCGAGCTGGCCTTCGCCGGGATGACGGTAGCCAAGAGCACATTTGAGCGGTATCCGCCGTATTTGACCATCGCGGCCATCTATTTGGTGCTTACTTTATTCCTCTCCCGAATCGTCGTCAGAGGGCTGGAAAAGCGCTATACACCGCGTTAAAACGTCCGTTTGACTTTGTATCTGGCGTAGTGATATAGTCAATTTATGGGATGTCTATCTCAAGTTTTCAAACAGAAAGGAACGTGTATTGATGTTAGGTAAAGTGAAATGGTTCAATGCTGAAAAAGGCTACGGCTTCATCGAGCGTGAAGACGGCGGCGACGTATTCGTTCACTTCTCTGCAATCCAAACAGATGGTTTCAAAACACTGGACGAAGGTCAATCCGTTGAATTTGACATCGTAGAAGGCGACCGTGGCCCGCAAGCAGCGAACGTAGTTAAACTATAATATGGCAAACCAAACAGCCCCTTGATCTTCAGTCAAGGGGTTTTTCGTTTTTTCACATTTCCCCGTCGGGAGGGGGACACGTTTGTAAAGATTTTGTAAATATTTTTTAGATGGAGCGGACAGGATTATCGGGGGTAAACCGAGAATAAGTTTATCATAGACGGAAGGAGGTTAGATACCATGAAGATGCATATTCGTGGTGAAAACATTCAGGTTACAGAAGCTCTGCATGATTATGTAGAAAAAAAGGTCGGCCGTCTTGACCGCTATTTTGACACCTCGCAAGTGTCAGATGTACAAGTAACCTTGCGATTCCTCCGAGGAGCGGGGACCATAGAGGTCACCATCCCACTTACCGGCGGCGGTATTTTGCGGGCTGAAGACACCCATGAGGACATGTATGCCGCCATTGACCTTGTCGCCGAAAAACTGGAACGTCAAATCCGAAAGCACAAGACAAAGTTAAACCGGAAAATGCGTTACGATTCTTCTGCCAAAGTCGTGGCCGCAGGCTCAAACGCCATTGCATTGGCGGATACAGAAGAGGATTTTGATACCGAAATCGTCAGGGTCAAACGATTTGACCTGAAACCGATGGACGCCGAAGAAGCCGTCATGCAGATGGATATGCTGGGACACAACTTCTTCGTTTTCCAAAACAGCGTCACCAATGAAGTGAATGTGGTCTACCGGCGAAACGATGGAAGGTTCGGCCTGATAGAACCGAAGTAAGGAGATAAGAAAAATACGGATACAAAGGGAGTTGTCTACTGGCAGCTCCCTTTACTTGTTTTCCCTTCTTCACTTTTGCTACAATAGTTTGTTAGATGGAGATATTTGTTTCCCGCAGATAGAAACGGCGCTCTCTACAAAAGCGAGAAGCCGTGGAAGGAGTGTCCTATGTTAGGGCTTAAGAAACTTTTTGGTGATTCGAATGAACGCGAAGTCAAAAAGATGTTTAGACGGGTCGAAAAGATAAACGCTTTAGAGCCGACCGTTGCTGACATGACAGATGAGCAGCTAAAAGAAAAAACAGCGGAATTCAAGGCTCGCCTGGAAAACGGGGAGCAGTTGGACGATATTTTAAATGAAGCGTTTGCCGTCGTGCGCGAGGCTTCAAAGCGCGTATTGGGCATGCGCCATTTTGACGTGCAATTGATCGGCGGGATGGTCCTGCAGGAAGGCCGGATCGCGGAGATGAAGACAGGGGAAGGGAAAACCCTTGTCGCGACGCTTGCGACTTACCTGAACGCCCTGGTGGGAAAAGGCGTTCACGTTGTCACGGTCAACGAATACCTGGCCGAACGCGATTCGACGATCATGGGCCAGCTGTACAACTTTCTCGGATTGACGGTCGGCCTCAACAAGACCGGGATGTCTTCCGAGGAGAAGCGGGCTGCCTATGCCTGTGATATCACTTACGGAACGAACAACGAATTCGGTTTTGACTACCTGCGCGACAACATGGTGCTATATAAAGAACAGATGGTGCAGCGACCGCTCCATTACGCGATCATCGACGAGGTGGACAGCATTTTGATCGATGAGGCGCGGACGCCGTTGATCATCTCTGGCTCGTCTCAGAAGTCGACAGAACTGTACTATATCTGTGCCCACTTCGTCAAGCGTCTGGAGCCGGAGACCGATTATACCATCGATGAAAAACTAAAGATTGTGTCACTTACAGACGAAGGCGTAAGCAAGGTGGAGAAGGCGTTCAACATCGAAAACCTCTACGACACCGCCCATATGACGCTGAACCACCACATTACCGCCGCGTTGAAAGCACAGGTGCTGTTTAAGCGGGACGTAGACTACGTCGTCCAGGAAGGCGAAGTCGTGATCGTCGACGAGTTTACCGGCCGCCTGATGGTCGGGCGCCGCTACAGCGACGGCCTGCACCAGGCCATCGAGGCAAAAGAGGGCCTGCGCGTCCAAAGCGAAAGTATGACGCTGGCGACGATTACCTTGCAGAATTACTTCCGGATGTACAAAAAGCTGGCTGGTATGACGGGGACAGCCAAAACGGAAGAAGAGGAATTTAAGAAGATCTACGGGCTGGATGTCGTCGTGATCCCGACGAACCGGCCGGTTATCCGCAAAGATTTGCCGGATTTGATCTACAAGACCGAAGCGGCCAAGTATCGTGCGGTCGTCAATGAAATCGTCGAGCGGCACAAAAAAGGGCAGCCGGTACTGGTCGGTACGATCTCGATCGAAAACTCGGAAATGCTGTCCCAGATGCTGAAGCAAAAAGGCGTTCCCCACAACGTCTTGAACGCGAAGCAGCACGCTCGCGAAGCTGAGATCGTAGCCCGGGCCGGGCAATTCGGCGCCGTGACGATCGCTACGAACATGGCAGGCCGCGGTACGGATATTCAATTGGGCGAGGGCGTTGCCGAGGTAGGCGGCCTGCACATCCTGGGTACGGAGCGCCATGAGAGCCGCCGCATCGACAATCAGCTGCGCGGACGTTCCGGACGCCAGGGAGACCCGGGTTCGTCCCAATTCTTCCTGTCCCTGCAGGATGAGCTGATGCGCCGCTTCGGGGCAGAAAATATCATGAACATGATGGACCGCCTCGGGATGGAAGAAGACATGCCGATCGAAAGCCGCTTGGTGTCACGGGCTGTAGAATCCGCCCAAAAGCGGGTGGAAGGCAGCAACTTCGACGCCCGAAAAGTGGTTCTGCAGTACGACGACGTGATGAACCAGCAGCGCGAAGTCATCTACAAACAGCGCCGGGATGTGCTGGAGAATGAGAACCTGCGCGACGTCGTGCTGGGGATGCTGTACAGCGTGATCGAGCGCAATGTAGAGGCTTACTGCCCGAAGGAGGAAGTGCCGGAAGAGTGGGATCTGCAAGGTCTGCTCGAAGTGATCAACAACACGCTGCTGCGTGAAGAGACCATCACGCTCAGCGATTTGAAAGGCAAGGAAGCAGAAGAGATCCTGGAATTCGTCAAGGCCGAAATCGAACGCCAATTCGCCAAACGCGAGGAAGAGATCGGCGACATGATGCGCGAGTTCGAGAAAGTCGTCGTATTGCGTGCCGTCGACAGCAAGTGGATGGATCACATCGATGCGATGGATCAGCTTCGCCAGGGTATTCACCTGCGGGCTTACGGACAGACAGATCCGCTGCGCGAGTATCAATTTGAGGGCTTTGAGATGTTCAATGCGATGATTGCCAGCATTGAGGAAGAAGTCGCGATGTACATCATGAAGGCAGAGGTAAGCCAAAACCTGGAGCGGCAGGAGGTCGTTAAAGGGCAAGCGGTTGACCAGAATTCATTGAAAGCCTCCGGCCCGAATGAACGGCCTAACGCGGCTACCAGCGGTGATGCCGACCCGAAAAACCGTGCACAGCGCCGGGCTGAAGCACAGGAAAAGAAACGGCAGATCAAACGAATGAAGTAAACAAGAAATGAACAGCTTGCCATCGTCCTTTGCGGCGGCGGCAACTTTTTTTGCATTTTTTAGTACCAGGTACTATAATCTAATAATAAAACCTAATCACAAATGGAGGGATATACCTTGAACATTCAAAATACCGCGGCCAAAGCGCGGATCACAGCGATTGGAACTTATGTGCCGGAACGGAGATTGACTAATTTTGAGTTGGAGCAGATGGTAGATACAAGCGACGAGTGGATCGTACAGCGGACCGGGATACGCGAACGGCGCATTGCGGGGCCGGACGAGTATACCAGTGATCTCTGTGTGGCGGCGGTCAAGGATTTGACCGAACGTTACGGCAAATCGGTCGCTGACGTCGACTTCATCATTGCGGCAACGACCACGCCGGACTACCCTTTTCCCAGCGTCTCCAGCCAGGTTCAGGCAAGATGCGGGATTGAGCAGGCAGGGGCGATTGATATTAGTGCGGCATGTGCTGGATTCACTTATGGGCTGCATCTGGCCAGCGGGTTGATTGCCTCGGGATTGCATAAGAAGATCCTGGTGATCGGCGGAGAAACCTTGTCGAAAGTGACCGACTATCACGACCGTACCACCTGTATCCTGTTCGGAGACGGAGCAGGGGCGGTACTGGTGGAGCGGGACGAGGAGGTATCAGGATTTTTAGCCGCACATGTAGGCTCCAAAGGAGAGGGAGGCGTTCATCTCTATCGCAGCGGCTTGTCAAAGCAGATGGGCGAAAAGGAGTTGGCCGGAAATGGCTGCATCGTCCAGAATGGCCGGGAGGTGTATCGCTGGGCAACGACGACTGTCCCGGTCGGGATGAGACAGGTGATGGAGAAGAGCAGCTTGCAGCTTTCAGACGTGGATTGGTTTATTCCGCACAGCGCCAATTTGCGGATGGTCGAATCGATCTGCGAAAAATCCGGCTTCCCGATGGAGCAGGCGCTGTACAGTATGGAGCTTTACGGAAATACTTCATCGGCCAGCATCCCGCTGGCGCTGGATAAAGGCTTGAAAGACGGCAAGGTAAAGACGGGAGACGTACTGCTGTTGTACGGGTTCGGCGGCGGCCTGGTCCACGCCGGTCTGCTGCTGCGCTGGACCATCTAAGAGAAGTCCCGGCCCTTGGTTTTATCGCGTAATTTGGCTACAATAGAACGTAGATAAAAAAGAAGGTGGTATCGATACATGGCATTAATTGATGTGGCAGATGTCAAGCAAGAGCTGGCAAGCATGGCTAAGCGTTTAGCGGATATTAGGGGGTCTCTTTGACCTCCCGGTAAAACAGGAGCGAATCGGCGAATTGGAAGAGCGGATGATCGCTCCGGACTTTTGGGACGACAATGAGGCCGCACAGAAAACCATCAGTGAATTGAACGCGTTGAAGCATCTGGTGGATAAGATGAACCAATTGGACTCATCCTACGAAGATATGCAGGTCATGTTGGAACTGGCGGTAGAGGAAGGAGACGCTTCCCTGATCCCCGACCTATACGACAGTACGCAAGAATTGAAGAAAGAGCTGGAAAACTTCGAGTTGGAACTGCTGCTCAGCGACCAGTACGATAAAAACAACGCCATCCTGGAGCTTCACCCGGGTGCTGGCGGCACCGAATCACAGGACTGGGCATCCATGCTGCTGCGGATGTACACGCGTTGGGCGGAAGATCACGACTTTAAGGTCGAAACGCTGGATTACCTGCCTGGTGATGAAGCGGGTGTGAAAAGCGTAACTCTTTTGATCAAAGGGTATAATGCCTACGGGTATTTAAAATCGGAAAAAGGCGTACACCGGCTGGTTCGCATCTCTCCGTTTGACGCTTCCGGCCGCCGTCACACATCGTTTGTCTCCTGCAACGTCTTGCCGGAGATCGAAAAAGATACGGAAGTGGATATTCGCAGCGAGGACCTGAAAATCGATACGTACCGCTCAAGCGGGGCTGGTGGACAGCACGTAAACACGACGGACTCGGCGGTACGAATTACACACCTGCCCACCGGGATCGTCGTCACCTGCCAGTCAGAACGTTCGCAGATCAAAAACCGCGAGCGGGCGATGAAGATGCTCGCTGCCAGACTGTTTGAACGGCAGCGGGAAGAACAGGAAAAAGCGTTGGCGGCCATCCAGGGCGAGCAAAAAGATATCGCCTGGGGAAGCCAGATTCGTTCCTACGTGTTTCATCCGTACAGCCTGGTGAAAGACCACCGGACCAATGTGGAGGTCGGCAACGTACAGGCTGTAATGGACGGGGAGTTGGATACTTTTATCGACGCTTTTCTCCGCTCCCAGTTGAAAACTTCATCTTGAGTGCATATGACTGCCCTGCCGCTGCTTGGCGGGGCGTTTCCATGAAGTTCACCAATTCGTTAGATTTGCCAATCGGTGTAAGTGATATACTTAGCAGTGGAAAATCTACCATTTTGGAGGAATGACGTCCGATGATGTACGTTGCCATGCTGCCGATTATCGACGAGGCTAAAAACAGCCAATTTCGTCCTGCACACTTGGAGTATATGAACAAGTTGTTTTTGGAAGGGAAAGTCGTCATGGCCGGGCCCTTTACTGACAAACGCGGGGGTATGGTGATTTACCGGGCGGACACCTGGGAAGAAGCACTGGCGCTGGCACAAGCTGACCCGGTCATAGTCGAAGGGGCACGCACGTTGGAATTGCGGGAGTGGAGCCCGCTGTCTTTCCCGCTGGGCTGAGGTCCCAAGCATATGGCGCTGATGTCGCTCAGGGGAAGGAATAGCTTTTCCAAGATGGAGTTATACTTTGAGAAGCACAAGAAATTCGTCCCCTGATGGATGTCTTTCTTCCACGATACAAGGAGGTAACACCATGAAACGATTTTCATTCTTTTTGCTCGCAGGCGCAATGGTCCTGGTACTTGGAGCATGTGGTAAGTCTGCTGCACCGACTCCGCAGCAGCCTGCTACTCCCCCTGCGGAACAACCGTCAACCGGCGCTCCGGCTACGGGTGGCGAGACGACAACGCCGACTACTGAACCTGGAGCGACTGCTGGTGAGTTTGACGCAGCCAAAGCGGAAGCTGTCTTCAAGCAAAACTGCTCCAGCTGCCACGGTGTCGACCTGAAGGGCGCTGTCGGACCAGACCTGACGAAAATTGGGGATCAACTGAGCAAAGACGATATTTTAGGGGTCATCAACAACGGGAAAGGCATTATGCCGAAAGGTCTTGTATCGGGTGCAGATGCTGATAACCTGGCCGCTTGGCTGGCATCCCACAAATAAGAGAAGAGCAAACCAACAACCACTTTCGATAAGAAGGTGGTTGTTTTTTTTATGTATTGTTATTATATTTAATGTATAAATATACAGTAGGGGGAGAGGGAATGATCCGAGCTGGAATTGTCGGTGCGACCGGATACAGCGGAATTGAGCTTGTGCGCTTGCTGTCCGGCCATCCGAATGTGCATATTCAGCGATTGTATACGAGTTCGGCTGCTTCCGAAGGGGAGGCGTTGGCCAAGGTTTTTGGACACATCGAAGAGCTGCAGCTTCCCGAGCTTCAGGCGATTGACACGAAAAGTATGATGGACGACACGGATGTGATTTTTTTGGCCACTCCGGCGGGCGTAAGCGCGAAACTGACACCCGAACTGCTTGAGGGTAACTGCAGGGTGATCGATCTGTCTGGAGATTTTCGGTTGAAGTCAGCCGATCAGTACCGAAAGTGGTACAAAAAAGACCCGGCGCCAGAAGAACAGCTGGCCAAGGCGGTATACGGTTTGCATGAATGGAACCAGGAAGCGATCGCCGGCGCGGCCCTGTTGGCCAATCCCGGCTGCTATCCGACTGCCGTGCTGCTGGCATTGATCCCGCTCATCAAAACCGGCTGGGTCAATCCCGACAGCTTGATCGTTGACGCTAAGTCAGGGGTATCAGGAGCGGGACGGGGAGCGTCGCTCGCCGTGCACTTCAGCGAGTTGAATGAGAACTTCTCCGCTTACAAGGTGGGTCAGCATCAACATACTCCCGAGATTGAGCAGGAACTTTCCCGGTTTGGCCAGGAGAATGTCATGGTGCAGTTCACACCCCACCTGGTTCCGATGACGCGGGGTATCTTCGTCACAGCGTACGCCCAGCTGGAAGCGGGCAAATCGCTCGAAGAGCTGCAACAATTGTACGAATCCGCCTATGCTGACAAACCTTTCGTCCGTATCCGTCCGGCTGGCAGTTATTTGCGAACCAAGGATGTATACGGTTCGAACTACTGTGACATCGCCTTGCATCTGGACGAGCGGACAGGACGGGTCATTGTCTTGGCCGTGATCGACAACATGGTAAAAGGTGCGGCCGGCCAGGCGGTACAGAACATGAACACGATGTTTGGAATGGCGGAAACAACGGGATTACTACTATCCCCTGTGTTCCCATAGGAGGGCGAGATGGGCTCAATACTGGTGATAAAATGCGGTGGCAGTACGATGGAGCAGCTCCCTGCCGACTTTTTTCAGGCGATGTCCGAACTGCAGCAAACAGGTCATCAGCTTGTGATCGTGCACGGCGGCGGACCGGCGATCAATGCGATGCTGGAAAAAGTGCAGATTACACCCCGCTTTGTAGACGGGTTGCGCTACACCTGTGAAGCGACCTTGGAAGTCGTCGAAATGGTCTTGTCCGGTTCGATCAACAAACAGCTCGTGCGCCGCATCAGCCAGTCCGGCGGCAAAGCCTGGGGAATGAGCGGCGTAGACGGCGGTCTCATTACAGCCCGGCAAACCGAGAGGCCGCTCGGGCTGGTCGGCGAGATTGTGCATGTGGAGTCAGCCATGCTGAAACATCTCCTCGAGCTGGGGTATATCCCCGTCGTCGCGCCGCTTGCCGCCTCTGCAGACGGTCAGAATGTTTACAATTGCAATGCGGATGTAGCTGCGGGAGCCGTCGCCGCGGCACTGGGTGCGGATAAACTGCTGATGGTGACAGACGTTCCCGGCATTTGCCTGCCGCAAGCCGACGGGGAAATGCAGGTAAAGAGTGAGACAGACCCGGCAGAAATCAATCAGCTGATCGAGAAGGGGATCATCTACGGGGGGATGATTCCCAAGGTACAGTCGGCCGTTGACGCATTGCAACAAGGCGTGGGACAGGTGGTTATCTGCCGGGGAACGGCGGCGGATTTGCGCGATGCCGTGATCGGGCGTCCGGTAGGCACAGCGATCAAAAGCACCCTATTGCAGTGAATAAAGGAACGGGGGAAAAGGAGCATGGAGGCAACTGAGAAAACATTCCGTTTGATGAATAATTATTCCCGTTGGCCGGTTCGCCTGGTCAGAGGGCAGGGCAATACGGTGTGGGATGAAGCGGGGAAGTCCTACCTTGACTTTACATCCGGCATCGCTGTAGCGTCCCTGGGCCATGTGCCGCCGCGTGTTACCAAACGGCTGCACGAACAGGTGGATACGCTGTGGCATACGTCCAATCTGTTTGAACACCCGCTGCAAGAGCAGGCAGCTGATGCTTTGACCCGGCTCTCCGGATTGGATCGCGCCTTCTTTTGCAACAGCGGAGCGGAAGCCAACGAGGGAGCGATCAAGATAGCCCGCCGCTTTGCCCAAAAGGTGAAGGGAACAGAGCGGTACGAGATCATCACCTTCCAGCAGTCGTTTCACGGGCGGACGCTGGCGACTTTGACAGCAACCGGGCAGGATAAGGTAAAGGACGGATTTGCACCGCTTCCGACGGGGTTTAAGACCATCCCGTACAATGACAGCGAAGCATTGCGGGCGGCTATTTCCGACAAGACCTGCGGGATTTTGCTGGAGTTGGTGCAAGGAGAGGGCGGCGTTCATGCCGCTGATCCCGAGTGGGTGAAGGAAATTCGCCAACTGTGCGATCAGCACGGCCTGTTGATGCTGGTAGATGAAGTACAGACCGGAATCGGCCGCACAGGCGAATGGTTTGCCTTCCTGCATTACGGGATCAAACCGGATGTCGTCTCCCTGGCCAAAGCGTTGGGCAGCGGTTTTCCGGTGGGAGCAGTGCTGGCCACCGAACAGGCGGCAGAGGCGTTTGCCCCAGGCACCCACGGAACGACATTTGGCGGAAATCCCCTGGCGATGGCGGCCGCGCTCGCTACGCTTGAGACGATCGAGCAGGAGAACCTGCTTGCCCGGGTGCGGGAAAAAAGCGGAGAGCTGGAGAAACGGTTGAAGCAGCTTCAGCAGCAGTTGCCGGAACAGGTGGTATCTGTGCGCGGAAAGGGCTTATTGCTCGGAGTGGAGCTGACCCGGCCGGCGGCAGATGTGATTGCCTATGCCCGGGATAAAGGGCTGTTGATCCTGTCAGCGGGGCCTCAAGTGATCCGCCTGCTTCCTTCGTTCATTACGACCGAGGAGGAGATCGCCCATGCCTGTGAGGTGCTGGCAGAGGCGATTCAACATCAATAGGATAAGCAGCTCCATGCAGCACAAGGTTGCTGGGTGCACGAATAGGACGCGGGCCATCCCGCGTCTTTTTTTGTAGGGAGGCTGTCCTTTTGACCATGAGAAAAGGGAACCCCGCAAGGTTCCCGAACAATCTTCTTCCCACTAGTTCAATCTCACGGCCATGCCTGTAATGACACCTGCAGCGTCCCTTGAGAATCGAATTCCGATACGCTCGCCATTTCCTTCGGAGATGGCTGCCATATCCGTTAAGCCTGTTTCCCCTTCTTTGAACAGCACGTCTACGGAAAGCGAAACGCTGGTGCCTGCATATTCATAGCGGAGCATGCCATCCTTGTCGGGAGTCACTTTTTTCATGGATTCTGGGATGACAACAGCATTTTTCCAATCCTTTGCTGCAGCATCGCCAACCGTCGAACCCTCGGCGGGTTCTTGCAATAATTGTTGCAAATACTTTTCAGCCTGGTCGTGATCCGCCTTTTTTACGTCTAGAGGCAAATTGAAAAGTGCGTTGCCTCCGCTGTACTCCGTATTGCGGCTGATTTCTCCCGTTTTTTCATCATAATGAAAAGCATTGATGTCATAAAATGCACTGGTGCTTACGGCCAAATAAACCCCTCTGTCAGCGAATTTTTCGATCCCGTCTAATTCTATCAATCTGTACGTGACCCCGTCTTTTACAAATTCGCTATAGCCGCCATTCATTGAAGCGATGTTCACCAGCCATGGCTTTTGACCTTTAATGAGTGGAGAAACAAAGAAAGGGGTTTTTCCATATTCTTCATCCTGAGTATCTGGCATTTTACTGCCATCTTGCTTTTCTATAGAGACTACAGCATAGGTTCTGTCTGGATGGATCTCACTTGCCGACCCTCCAAAATCGCTTAAACCTTTGCCGGATACGATGCCAAGGAATGTGAATGTAAAACCGCCCGAAACAATCGATTCGTTGGCCGTAATGGCATGTTCCTGGTCAAATGCACGGGCAAGCGCTTGGTCTCCCAGTTGCTCGGCAATTTGCCTGGTATTGAGAAGGTGCGAAGCGGCCAAGGCTGTTATGGACGTTGTGACAGTTATTGCTGCAGCAATCAGTGCAACGGATAGTCTTTTCTTAAATGGTTTTTTCATCTCGGCTCTCTCCTTAAAATGGTTCATTACCTTTTGGTTTAATTCATCACTTGGCTGAATGGTTGAAGATAAGGCTTGTCTCAAAAGTTTATCTAATTGCTCATCTTTCATATTGACTTCGCCTCCACAAATTTTTTCAATTCTTGTCTGCACTTGTGCAGCCTGCTTTTTACCGTCCCGGGTGGAATATTCAATGCCGATGAGATCTCTTCGATGGACATTTCAGCCGTATAATACATGTACAATGGGACTTTTAATTTATCGTTCAGCGAATGTGCTGCCATTTGTAGCATCGCCCGAAATTCATTGGAGATGGCGATCTCTTCGGGGGTAGCTTGATCTATGAACCGGTGATGGTTCACATCATCATGCAGTTCCTTTTTTGGTGCTATTCTTTCTCGCCAGGCATGTTTTCGGATCTTGTTCTTCCATAGCTTTGAAGCGATGGAGATGAGAAATGCTTTTGGCTTCTGATCCATATCAATTTTGTGACACAGCTCCGTCGCTTTC
The DNA here is from genome assembly GCF_046036945.1 of Brevibacillus sp. B_LB10_24. Lineage (NCBI taxonomy): Bacteria > Bacillati > Bacillota > Bacilli > Caryophanales > Paenibacillaceae > Brevibacillus > Brevibacillus sp. B_LB10_24. Next base: position 308,938 of record NZ_JBJQOQ010000002.1, read on the forward strand.
AGGAATGTCTCTTGATACAGGTCATCTGCATCAGCCTTGTTCTTTACAAGCATGTAACAAAATCCATAAACAGCCTTGCCGTGCTGCTCTACGAGCTCATGCAAATCAGATATACCCAAGCTGCCCCTCCTTTCTGCATACATTTGAATCAAAGAGGCCTCTCACCTATATATTGTCATGGCAAGATATAAGGTTCATTTCGTTTTTTCCGTCTTTTTCTTCCGCTTGTCCTGAAAAATACATTATAATACATATCAGTAAATTCAAAATGATCATTCGAGGAGGAAATTGACATGGCAAACGTAAAGCAAACAGCACTGAAGGGGATACTCGCCTTCTCCCTTTTGGCAGGCGGCTTTGTAGCGGGGAATTTTTTGCCTGTGGCCGGGGCAGACCAGACGGTGCAGCAAGGCGCCGGAGTAAAGGCGGAATCGCGGTTGGATCAGATCGTTGCCCAAGGGTACATTCGCGTAGGCACCGCAGGAGATTACAAACCCTTTACATACCTGAATCCCACGACGGGAGAATACGAGGGCTACGACATCGACGCCGCCAAACAATTGGCCGAAGCGCTGGGAGTGGAAGTGCGCTTTGTGAAAACGACCTGGCCTACCTTGATGGACGACTTGCTGGCAGATAAGTTCGATATCGCCATGGGCGGAATCACCAGAAACTTCCAGCGGCAAATCAAGGCCCATCTCTCGCAGGCGTACTACCTGGACGGGAAGACAGCGCTGATCAACGAAAAAAACAAGGATAAATTCAAGAGCCTGGCAGATATCGACAAGGCTGGCGTGACGATTGCCGTCAACCCTGGCGGAACCAATGAAAAATTTGTCCGTGCCAATATCAAGCAAGCCAAGATTACTGTCATTGAAAACAACATGGATATCCCCGGCCTGATCGCGGAAGGAAAATACGATGTGATGTTTACGGACGGCGTAGAGGCGAAGTACTACGCCAAGCAGGACAAACGTCTGTATGCCGGGTTTACCGATCACCCTTTCACGCATGACGACAAGGCGTATTTGATGCAGCGGGGTGACGCGATCTTTCAAAACTTTATCAACTTCTGGGTCGAGGAAATGAAGGCAAAGGGCGGATTCGAAGAGCTCGAAAAAAAGTGGATCCAGTAAGGGTGCCGGACAGATGCAATCGGAAAAACCGATTGCATTTTTATTGATCTGTATGTATAATAATTCACAGTTACGAATATGTATACGATTATAGAAAAGTGCGTCAACTGTCTTGGAGAGGAGATGGAACAATTGGAAATGTACGCACAATCAAACGGAGCTGGATATATCACCTTGACGACGGGGGAAGTCTTCAGCGGGCGGCTGTACGGGGCTCCGCTGGCGGCGACTGGTGAGGTGGTTTTTTATACAGGTATGACTGGATATCAAGAGGTGATGACCGATCCGTCCTTTGCCGGGCAGCTGGTCACCTTTACGTATCCGCTGATCGGAAACTACGGAATCAACGATACCGACTACGAGTCGGGAAAGCCGGCCCTGTCTGGCATGATTGTGGGCGATCTGTGCGAGAAGCCCAGCCACTACCGGGCGAAGTACTCGCTGGCACAGGCAGCGGAGCGCTTTGGCTTTCCCATCCTCGCGGGCATCGATACGCGGGCGATAACCAAAATAGTCCGCACCCGTCACCTGGTGCACGGCGTAATCAGCGACAGGCCGCTGACGCCGGAAGAGATGTCAGCGTACCGCTGGGATCACGCGAAAAAATCCCTGGTGGCAAGCGTTTCTTCTGCGAAGCAGATTCACTACCCCGGCAAAGGCGAGCATGTCGTGATCGTAGATCTGGGCATGAAGCAGTCGATTGCCGATGCGCTGGTGGAACTGGGCTGCAGCGTGACAGTCGTGCCGTTTGACACCAGCTTTGCCGAGATCGAAGCGCTGAAACCTGCCGGCGTCGTGCTGTCCAACGGGCCGGGTGATCCCAATGACTTGATGGCGTACTGCAGCGAGTGGCGCAAGGCGGCGGAGAGATTTCCGACACTGGGCATCTGCCTCGGAAATCAGATGCTTGCCCTGATGTTCGGCGGCCGGACCGGGCGCCTGCCTTTCGGGCACCGCGGCGGCAACCATCCGGTCGTAGAGCTGGCGACAGGGAAGGTCTACATGACTTCGCAGAACCACGGCTACGTCGTGCAGGAGGAATCGCTCGATCAGCGGCAGTTGGAGGTTACGTACCGCAATGTCAATGACGGTTCGGTAGAAGGTCTGCGCCATTTGTATTTGCCGATTACCGGCGTGCAGTTCCATCCCGAAGCCCATCCGGGCCCAAGCGATACATCGCATATTTTGCAGCAGTTTACCAAGTCCTTGCAGTTACAGGGAGCGAGAAACTATGCCTAAACAAGAACACATCAAAAAAGTGCTGGTGATCGGATCGGGTCCGATCGTGATCGGGCAGGCGGCAGAATTTGATTACGCAGGTGCGCAAGCCTGCCTGTCTTTAAAAGAAGAAGGAGTACAAGTCGTCCTCGTCAACAACAATCCGGCGACGATCATGACAGACGAGCAGATGGCCGACAAGGTGTATCTGGAGCCGCTCACTGTGGGGTCGCTGACGAAAATTATTGAAAAAGAGCGGCCAGACGGCCTGCTGCCGACACTGGGTGGCCAGACCGGGCTTAATCTGGCGGTGGAATTGGCAGAAGCCGGAGTGCTCGAAAAGTACCAAGTCTCGCTGCTCGGGACACCGCTTGACGCGATTCAGAACGGAGAGGACCGCGAACTGTTTAAAAAGATGATGGCGGAAATCGGCGAACCGGTGCCGGAGAGCACCACCGTGCAAACGGTTGAGGCGGCGCTGCAGTTTGCCTCGCAGATCGGTTACCCGGTCATCGTCCGTCCCGCGTATACCCTCGGCGGCGCCGGCGGCGGTATCGCAGGAGATGAAGCCGAATTAAAAGCAGCGGCTGCGCGCGGAATCGCCGCCAGTCCGATCGGACAGATTCTCGTCGAACGCAGCGTCAAGGGCTGGAAAGAGATTGAATACGAAGTGATGCGGGACGCAAACAACACCTGCATCATCGTTTGCAACATGGAAAACCTTGATCCAGTGGGAATCCACACCGGGGACAGCATCGTTGTCGCCCCTTCGCAGACCTTGACCGACCGCCAGTACCAGATGCTGCGCAGCGTATCCGTCAAGGTAATCCGCGCCCTGGGAGTGGTAGGAGGATGCAACATACAATTTGCGCTAGACCCGGAATCTGACCGGTATTATCTGATTGAAGTAAATCCGCGGGTGAGCCGGTCCAGTGCCCTGGCATCAAAGGCTACCGGCTATCCGATTGCCCGCATCGCTTCCAAATTGGCGCTCGGCTATCGCCTGGACGAGGTGCCCAACCCGATCACGGGCCACACCTACGCCAGCTTTGAACCGGCGATCGATTACGTCGTCGTCAAGATCCCGCGTTGGCCGTTTGACAAGTTCGTCACGGCAAATCGACTGTTGGGCACGCAAATGAAGGCGACCGGCGAGGTCATGGCGATCGGAAGCAATCTGGAGGCCGGGCTGTTAAAAGCAGTCCGTTCACTGGAGATCGGCGTGCAGCATCTGTCACATCCCGAGACGGAGGCCATGTCTGACGATGCGCTCAAAAAGGAGCTTGCCGAAGCGACGGACATCCGCTTGTTTGCCTTAGCGGCGGCGATCCGACGGGGAATGCCGGAGGAACAACTGCATGAGATTACCAGGGTGGACCCTTTCTTTTTGCGAAGCATCCAGCGAATTGTGCGGCTGGAAGATCTGCTCGGCCAGACCGGTTTTGACCAGCTTGATCCTGAACTGCTGCAAGAGGCAAAGCACCGCGGCTTTACCGATAAGACCATCGCCCAGCTCACCCGGACAACGTCCGAAGAGGTGCGGGCCAAGCGGTTGGCGTGGGGCATTTTGCCCAGCTATAAAATAGTAGACACGTGTGCAGCCGAATTTGATGCCGAAACTCCTTACTACTACTCCACCTGGAAGGGTCATGACGAGGTGACTGAACAGACGGGACGCAAGGTGCTGGTATTGGGGTCTGGTCCGATCCGCATCGGACAGGGAATCGAATTCGACTACTGCTCCGTGCATGCAGCCAAGGCCTTGCAAGCGCAAGGAATTGCCGCCATCGTCGTCAACAATAACCCGGAGACGGTCAGCACCGATTATGAAACAGCCGATCATCTCTACTTTGAACCGCTGACAGTGGAAGACGTGCTGAATGTGGCGCAGCGGGAACAGGTGGAAGGCGTGATGGTCCAGTTCGGCGGCCAAACGGCGATTAACCTGGCACTGCCATTGGCCAAGGCAGGACTTGCCGTGATGGGAACGCCGCTTGCCGCGGTGGAACGCGTCGAGGACCGGGAGCTGTTTTACGAATTGCTGCGCAGCCTCAAGATTCCGCACATCCCCGGAAAAGGGGTATCCTCTTTGGCGGAAGCCCTCGAAACGGCTGAACGCATCGGCTATCCGGTGCTGCTGCGCCCCTCCTATGTGATCGGCGGCCAGGGCATGACGGTAGCGGAAAATCAGGCAGAGCTGACAGAGGCGGTTGAAGGCTGGCTGACAGCGGAGCGGGAGGCCAATTTCTTCCCGCTGCTAGTCGACAAGTTTATATCCGGACTGGAAGTGGAAGTGGATGCCGTCAGTGACGGAGAGAACGTCATCATCCCGGGTATTTTTCAGCACGTGGAGAAGGCAGGGATCCATTCCGGAGACAGCATCGCCCTGTTCCCGGCTCCCGGGTTGACCGGGGAGCAGCGGGATGCGCTGGTAACCTATACGAAGCTCATTGCCAAGGAGATGGGCGCCGTAGGGTTGGTGAACATCCAGTTCGTTATCGGCGACGGCACGGTGTACGTACTCGAGGTAAACCCGCGGGCATCGCGGACCGTCCCGATCATCAGCAAAGTGACAGGCGTGCCGATGGTAGAGCTGGCGATCCGGGCCCAGTTAGGAGAAAAGCTGGCTGACATGGGATACGGTCTCGGGCTGCTTCCCGACATCCCGTTTGCAGTCGTAAAGGCGCCGGTATTTTCTACAGCCAAACTGCTCGGGGTCGATCCGGCTCTTGGACCGGAGATGAAATCAACGGGCGAAATCCTCGGCTTGGGCCGGTCGTTTACGGCTGCGGCTGCCAAAGCGTTCCACTACAAAGACGGGATTATCTCTGCGCTGAAGCCGGGCGATCTGCTGCTGCTGTCGCTGTCGGCAGGCGACAAGCATCGCTTCCAGCCGCATCTGGAGAAGCTGCTCGCTGCCGGCGTCCAGTTTGCGGCAACGCCGGGAACCGCCCGCTTCCTGCGGGAGAACGGTGCCGAACCGGTCATGGAAGTAGCGGACGAAAGCAGCTGTCTGCAGGTAATCGGGGAGCACCGGGTAGCCCTGTCGCTGATCACCGCGACCAAGGGCAACCGTCAGGGACGCTTTGGGTTTGCCTTGCGCAGCTTGTGTCTGCAAAAAGGAATTCCATTATTTACGGCTTTGGAAACATTTGCCCTGTTCATACAAACATGCCTGGAAGGGGAGAGTGACGAACATGAATCTTGCGAAGATATCAGAGAGCTGGCCAACCGTACAACCGTCGGTCTTTAAAGGCAAGGATCTGCTGCGGATTGACGAATTTTCCGGTGATGAGCTGCTGTATCTGCTGCAGTCGGCCCTGCACCTGAAACAACTGCAAAAAAGCGGGCAGCAGCACCAACCGCTTAAAGGAAAGACGCTGGGGATGATTTTTGACAAAGCATCGACTCGCACCCGGGTCTCTTTTGAAGTAGGCATGTACCAGCTTGGCGGCATGGGCATGTTCTTGAGCGGCAAGGAGCTGCAGCTTGGACGGGGAGAGCCGATCAGCGACACGGCGCAGGTACTGTCCCGCTATATCGATGCGATCATGATTCGCACCTACTCCCATGCCGATGTGGAGCAGCTGGCAAAATATGCAAGCATTCCGATCATCAACGGATTAACGGACATGTTCCACCCCTGTCAGGCGTTGGCCGACATGATGACGATCCTGGAACACAAAGGCCGTTTGCAGGGCGTCAAGCTGGCTTATGTAGGGGACGGGAACAACGTAGCCAACTCGCTCGTCCTCGCCGCTGCCCTGCTCGGGGTGGATGTGAGCGTAGCGGCTCCCGCCGGGTACAACATGTCCGAGGAGATCGTCAAGACGGCGCAGCAGTACGCCAGCGAAAGCGGCGCTTTGCTGACGTTTACGGACGATCCGGTACAGGCTGTCACGGGTGCTGACGCCATCTACACAGACGTATGGACCAGCATGGGCTTCGAGGAGGAAAATGAAGTGCGGCTCAAGGCGTTTCAAGGATATCAAATCGATGAACAGCTTGCCCGTTATGCCGCTGCAGACTACATCTTCCTGCACTGCCTGCCGGCTCACCGCGGCGAAGAAGTTGCGGCAGAGATCATTGACGGCGGACATTCGGTTGTCTTCGACCAGGCGGAAAATCGCTTGCACGCGCAGAAGGCAGTATTGGCGGCGTTAATCTAAAAGCAAGCAGATAAAACGATTGTTCTCTCGCGACAACACTGTTCAAAGAGCACAGAGCGAGAGTGAACAATCGTTTTTTTTGCTTGAAAAGCTTCTTCTCTAGTAAAACTCGACAACTTCTGCAAGAAGACTGCGATCAAAGCTTTTCTTACGGCAAAATCCGATCAATTTCTAGGAAAAAAGAACTATTTTCTGAAAAGTCTATTAAAATATGAAATTGATGATTGCCGAAATTTGTCATTTCCATGTAAAATAAACACAAAAGATAGGGACTCCAACAAGGAGGGATCAAGATGAAGAAGCTATTTACAGCTATTCTCTTGGTCGCAGGAATCGTGGCTGCGACTTCAGCAAACTGGCACATCGGATAATTGCAGAAGTGAATGCCTGGAAAACACCGCTAGAAAGTGGTGTTTTTCACTTCATACGAAAAGCTTTCTATAGAATCTATTACGGGTGCATCAGACAGTGAAAGCGATAGAAACTTGAAAAAGGGGGGAACATCATGCTGTTGGACGTAATCTTATTCTCTTTTATCGTTGCTTTTTTGCGTGGCGGTCGAATCAGAAACATACCCACCTTTCACAAGCTGCCGTTTCTCGCGGCAAGCCTCCTGCTCCAGCTTTGCTCAGCGCTGATGCCGGAGTGGGGCGGCGGATTTGTTTCACTGGCTTATGTATGTATACTGCTTTTCTTCTTTTATAATCGCGTACACGAAGATATTCGCATTTTCCTAATCGGTTGGCTGTTGAATTCATTAGTGATCTGGACGAATCTGGGACGGATGCCCGTTGACCTGAAACTGGCGGAAAAGCTGCCGTATTCCATCGAACCGATCGTAAACGGGACGGACTTCAAACACACCGTGTTGAGCGAGGCGACCCACTTGCCCTTTCTCAGTGACATTATCTACATGCCGTTTCCGATACCGCGCCTGATAAGCGTCGGGGACATGTTTATCATGTTAGGAACCTTCTTTTTGGTTCAACGGATCATGAACAGGCCCATCTCGCTTGTTCGCCTCAGAGCAGGTAAACCCTATGCGGCCAAACATTGACATCCGACGTACGCTCGTCTCCCTTCTGGTCCGCGTAGGCTATCCCATGGCGGGGCTTGCGATTCTTTATACCGCGCTGCCATACTGGGAAACGAGGGAGCATTGGGGTACCCTGATCGGCTACACGGTGCTGACGATCATTTGTACGTTCGCACCGGTAAGCACCTATAATGCAAGGCTGACGCTGAATAATGCGGTTCTCTTCTCCGGCATCCTTTTGTACGGATCATGGATAGCCGTCTGGTGTGCGATTCTGGAAATTCTGATCGTCTCCTCGCTTGTCAGGTCATCGGTCAGCAAAGCGGCTGCGAATGCCGGTCAGATGTTAATTACCGTCTGGTTTGCAAGCTTGGTTCGGGATTGGATGTTTGGTGCCTTTGACGCTTCTTGGTGGGTTGTCCTCGACCTGATCCTGATCTTGATCTATTGGCTTGCCAACACTTGTTTGGTAGCTGTAGGGATATCCTATTTCTTCCATGCGCCGTGGTTGGAAACGATGACCAGGATGGTAAAAACGGGGACGACCACTTATATTCTGTTAATGCTGATCGGCGGACTCGGAGCCCGGCTGGTCAGCGCGTATGGCATCTATGCCTTTATCCCGCTCCTTGCACAGATCATTGCGATAAGCATTGTTTTTCACAGATATTTTGGGGGGATGAAAAAGCTGGAGCATCTCAACGACTCTTTCCTCGTAACGCTGGCAGCTTCGATTGATGCAAGAGATCCGTATACGCACGGGCATTCTTACCGGGTGGCGCACTGGGCTCGGGAAATCTCCCATGTGCTGGGACTCGGCAAGGCGCAGGTTGATGAAATCTACTACGGGGGGATCCTTCACGACATCGGCAAGATTGGCATAGAAGATGAGATCCTAAAAAAAGAAGGGAAACTGTCCAAGGAGGAATACGCCAAGATCCAGCAGCATCCGGTGATCGGATATCAAATCGTGAGGCAGGCGGGCGTATTTGACGAACTGCTGCCAGCGATTCGATCTCATCACGAACGCATAGACGGGAAAGGGTATCCGGACGGTCTCAGAGGGGCCGAGATTCCGTTGGCGGCCCGCATCCTCGCCATATCGGACGCTTTCGACGCCATGGTCTCAGACCGTCCCTACCGGAAAGGAATTCCGGTAGAAGTGGCGCTCGAGAGGATTGAGGAGGCTTCGGGAACGCAGTTTGACGCCAATATCGCCGAAAAGTTCGTCAACATTATCAGGAATTACCCGCCCGAGGAGTTTGAGATCATCATGAACAAAAAAGGTCACTGGAAGAGTGACTCTAATGAAAAGACAGGGTAGAGAGCAGCCCTGGTGCCGGTCATGGCGCCAGGGCTGTCCGCATGATTGGGACCAAAAAAGTGATTGTATTTTTATTAGTCCGTATGTATAATTAATCACAAGATGAAACATGAACGAATGGAGAGGGGAAACTATGGCAAAAGAAAAGATCGTTTTGGCCTATTCCGGCGGATTGGATACTTCTGTAGCAATCAAATGGCTGCAGGAAACATATAACTACGATGTCATTGCGGTGGCGCTTGATGTCGGGGAAGGAAAAGATCTCGAATTCGTCCAGCAGAAGGCATTAAAAGTAGGGGCATTGAAATCGTATGTCGTCGATGCGAAGGAGACGTTCGCTCAGGAGTACGTGCTGCCGGCGCTGAAAGCAAACACGATGTACGAAGGAAAGTACCCGCTCGTCTCTGCACTGTCGCGCTACCTGATCTCCCGCGTGCTGGTGGAGATCGCGGAAAAAGAAGGGGCCGTAGCGGTAGCCCATGGCTGCACAGGCAAAGGAAACGACCAGGTTCGCTTTGACGTCTCCTTTACGGCGCTGAATCCCAACCTGAAGATTGTCGCTCCTGTTCGCGAATGGGGCTGGACCCGCGACGAGGAGATTAAATATGCGGCGGAACACGGCATTCCGATCCCGATCGACCTCGACAATCCGTACAGCATCGACCAGAACCTCTGGGGCAGAAGTTGTGAGTGCGGAGTGCTGGAAGATCCGTGGGCAGCCCCGCCTGAAGGAGCGTATGATTTGACCAAGTCGATCGAAGACGCTCCGGATCAACCGGAAGAGATCGAGATCACCTTTGTTCAAGGGGTGCCGACGGCTCTGAACGGAGAAGAGCTGCCGCTGTCCGAACTGATTCTCAAGTTAAACAAAATCGCCGGCGAGCACGGCGTAGGCCGGATCGACCACGTGGAAAACCGCCTCGTTGGCATCAAGTCCCGCGAAGTGTACGAGACGCCGGCAGCCACCACGCTGATCCTGGCGCACCGTGAGCTGGAAAGCTTGACACAGCCTCGCGAAATCGCCCAATTCAAGCCGATCATCGAGTTGAAAATGGCTCAGGTCATCTACGAAGGACTCTGGTACTCGCCGATTCGCAACGCGCTGGAGGCCTTCGTCGAAGAAACGCAAAAGTTCGTCAGCGGCGTCGTCCGGGTGAAACTGCATAAAGGACATGCAGTGGTCGTAGGGCGCAAATCGGCTTCTTCCCTGTACAGCCACGAGCTGGCTACTTACGCGGAAGGGGATCAATTCGACCACAAAGCGGCCCTCGGCTTCATCAAGCTCTGGGGCCTGCCGACCAAAGTACACGCGCAAGTGAACGAAGGACATACGCAATCGTCGTTCAAAACCGATATCAAAATCATTGACGCGAAGGATGCGGTAACACCATGAAGTTGTGGGGAGGACGCTTCACCAAGCCGACCAATCAGCTGGTAGATGAGTATACAGCTTCGATTTCTTTCGATCAAAAGATGTGGCGGCAGGATATCGTCGGCAGCCTTGCCCATGTAGCGATGCTGGGGAAATGCGGCATTTTGCCGATGGATGAAGTGAAGCAGATCATCGCGGGCTTGAAAAAGGTAAAAGAGAAGATCGAACGGGGACAGGTCACTTTCCAGTTAGCCCATGAAGATGTTCACATGAACATTGAAAAAATGCTGATCGAAGAGATTGGGCCCGTAGGCGGGAAGCTGCATACCGGGCGGAGCCGGAACGATCAGGTCGCGCTGGATATGCATCTCTACTTGCGCGAACAGATGATGGAGATTATCCAACTCTCCATGTACCTGCAAAGGGCGTTAACCGATAAGGCAAGTCAGCATTTGGATACAGTCATGCCGGGTTATACTCATTTGCAGCGGGCCCAGCCGGTACTGTTCGGATATCATCTGATGGCCTATGTCTCTATGCTGCAGCGCGATATTGAGCGGCTGCAGGAAGCATGGCGGCGCGTAAATGTCCTGCCGCTGGGGGCGGGGGCGCTGGCGGGAACCACTTTTCCGATCGACCGGGAATTTGTCGCCGATATGCTGCAGTTCGACGGGATTTACATCAACAGCATGGACGCCGTAAGCGATCGTGACTTTATCGTCGAATTCCTGTCGTCGTCAGCGCTGTTAATGGCACATTTGTCCCGCCTGTGCGAAGAGTTGGTGATCTGGAGCAGCCAGGAGTTTGCTTTCATCGAGCTGGATGACGCCTTCTGCACCGGGTCCAGCATCATGCCGCAGAAAAAAAATCCGGATGTCGCCGAGCTGGTTCGCGGCAAGACGGGTCGCGTATACGGAAATTTGTTCAGCCTGCTGACAGTCCTGAAAGGACTGCCGCTCGCCTACAACAAAGACATGCAGGAGGACAAGGAAGGCATGTTTGACACCGTCAAGACGCTGCACGGTGCACTCTCGCTCCTGACTCCGATGATTGAGACGATGACGGTGAACAAGCAGCGCATGCGGCAGACGGTGACCGAGGACTTTTCCAATGCGACCGACCTGGCTGACTACCTTGTAACCAAGGGCCTGCCCTTCCGCCAAGCTCATGAGGTTGTCGGGAAAGCGGTGCTCGCTTGCATCGAACAGAAAAAATACCTGCTCGATCTGACGCTGGAGGAATTCCAGGCATTCTCTCCGCTCATCGAAGGCGACGTGTACCAAGCGCTCGACGTTGAGACTGTCGTCAACGCCCGCAACGTGATGGGCGGTACGGCCCGCCAGCAGGTGGAGAAGCAGATCGCCGCCTACCGCGAAGCGATGGGCAAAACGGAAACCTGGATCGCCGAGCACAGTCAAAAGGTCATGATCGAATCCTTGATCGACGTCGGATCGCCGCTGTAAGCGGATAGCGAATAACAAGAACAGCTTCCTTCCTGATGGGAGGAGGCTGTTTTTGTTGTTTTCCAGATTGTTTGTTCATATGACAACGCTAAAATTTTGTATAATTATATTAAAAAGAAAAAATACAGATGGGGGAAAATCGTTGAAAAGACTCAAGTATCTCTGGATTTTGCTATCTTTCGTCAGTGTTTTTTCACTTGCAGTAATCTTTCCGAATTTGGCCTATTCGGAAAAAGGGACAGTCATACGGGTTGCGGGCGATAAAAACTTTCCTCCTTTTGAATTTGTAAACAATCAAGGGGATTACATCGGTTTTAACATAGATGTAATGAAAGCGCTCGCAAGCAAGAAAGGTATCCGCATAGAGTTCCACCCGATGTCCTGGAACGAAGCTGTTGAAGCGCTTAAGGACGGTCGGGTAGAAGCGATTCAGGGAATGAAGTACAGTGCCGGCCGCAGCGAAGTGTTTCGTTTTTCCGATCCTTACTTTACCAGTTCACAGGGAATCTTTGTGTTAAAGGACAACCTGAGCATTCGAAGGCTGCAAGACCTGGAAGGCAAGAGAGTAGCTGTGCAAAAGGGCGACATCGCCAATGACCTGCTCAGCAAATTAAACCGCTTGGAGTTCATCAAGACAGACAGCCAGCAGGAAGCGATTCAACTGCTCGTCGAGGGAAAGGTTGACGCTTTTGTCGGAAACAGAATTACCGGACAATACTTTATTCAAAACAGCAATCAGCAGGATTTGATCAAGATTGTCGGAGAGCCGATCGACCCCACTGCATACGGTATTGCGGTACTGCCCCGGAATAAAGAACTGCTGGACACACTGAACGACGGTATCTCTCAGATTAAAAGCGACGGCACGTATAAAAAAATTGAGCAGCATTGGTTTGGCGAGTATATCATGCCTTCTACGCTTAAGCTGCGAGAAGCTTTGGTATATGTTGAATGTGGATTGATCATCACCTGTTGCGTCATTTTTGCCGTGGTCTGGTGGAACCGGGTGCTCAAACGGGAAGTGGCCAAGAGAACCGCCGAAATCGCCGCGATGAATAAAAAGCTGGAAGATAAAATGGGTCTTCTTGAAGAAAATGTATTCTTTCAGCAGCAGCTATTGGACAGCACATACAGCTGCTTTATTACACTCAACGAGTCAGCCGCGATATCGATGATGAACCAAAGGGCGATAGATTACCTTGGGCTAAAGGAAGATCTCGTTGGCAAGAGACTTGTGGATACCCTGATCGCCGATTTTATACCTGTGCAGGAAGTGGAAGAAGCACTGCAGCACAAGCGTGTCTACCTGCAAAAGGAGGTCTTATGGCAATCTGACACGACAAGCGAGAGGTCGCAGAAGAGATGCATTTCTTACAGCATTTATCCGATTGTCACCACCTCGGGGGAAATCGCCGGAGCGGTGCTCAACTTTACTGATATTACCGAGCAAAAAGAGTTTGAGCAAAAACTGGCTCAGGAAGATCGGCTGCGCTCCTTGGGACGTCTCATGCTGGGAATCGCCCACGAAATTCGCAATCCGCTCACATCCATTTTGACTTATACCGAGTTGCTGCCAAAAAAATTTGACAACCCGGAATTCCGCACTTTTTTTGCCCTTCAGGTTTCTAGTGAAATTACGCGCCTAAACTCTTTAGTCAGCGATTTATTGGATTATGCTCGTCCTAGAAAATCAGAACCCAGCGTTTTCTCCGTTTCGGAGGTGGTGACGTCCATTCTTCAACTGTTCAAACAAAAAATTAGCGAAAAAGCCATCAGGATCAGCCTTGAGCTTGATGAAAAACTGGAGGTGACCGCTGATAAACAGCAGATCAAACAAGTATTGATGAATATCATCTTAAACGCAATTCAGGCAGTCGAAAACAACGGAAAGCTAACGATAACAGGCTCCTGTAAAGAGGGTTTGACTGTTATCGAGATCGCGGATAATGGGTGCGGCATAGCGGAAGAGGAATTTTCCAAAATCTTCGAGCCGTTTTACAGCAAGAAAGCGAATGGGGTCGGATTGGGGTTGCCGATCTCCTATCAGTTGGTGAAAGAAAATCAGGGAACGATTGATGTGATCAGTTTAAAGGATAGCGGAACGACGATGATTGTAACTTTGCCCGGTCCGGAAAGGAGGCCACAGGAACCATGTACAATGTAGTCATTATCGATGATGAACCGGCGATTTGCCAGTCGTTGAAGTTTGCCCTGGAGGAACAGTACCAGGTGTATGCGTTTACCGAACCGGGGGCGGCACTGTCGCTGTTGGAAAGAGTCGAAGTCGCCATCGTATTGTTAGACCTGAAGGTAGGTGAATACGATGGCATTGAGATACTGGAGCAAATCAAAGTGGTATCTCCATCCACCGTTGTGATCATGATGACCGCATACGGGAGTATTCCTTCATCTGTCGAAGCGATGCGCAAAGGGGCGTTCTCTTATGCGACCAAACCGCTGCATATCGACGAGCTCGGCATTTTGATACAGAAAGCGGAGGAATTTTACAGTCTTCATTCCAAGGTGCAATGGTTAAGCGAGGCGTTAGAAAAAGCATCAGATACCTTTGGCTTGATCGGCAAAAGTCCGGCGATCAGAGATGTGCTTGCGATGATCGACAAAGTGAAAGATATCGATTCCAACATATTGATTACCGGAGAAAGCGGAACGGGAAAAGAGGTAGCGGCGCGCACGATTCACAATCAGAGCAAACGCAGATTTAAACGGTTTCAAACGATTAATTGCGCTGCTATACCGGGGAATTTGCTTGAATCCGAATTGTTTGGCTACGAGAAAGGGGCTTTTACCGGGGCTACCCAACGAAAAACAGGACTGTTTGTGCAAGCCGAGGGAGGGACGATTTTTCTCGACGAAATTGGCGAGATGGATTTGGCCCTCCAGAGCAAGCTTCTGCGGGTGATTCAGGAACGAAAGGTTACTCCCCTGGGGGGAACGGAAGAAATAAATGTGAATGTGAGGATCATCGCTGCGACCAACCGGGATTTAATGAAAGAAGTGAAAGAGAATCGCTTCCGCGAGGATCTCTATTACCGTTTAAACGTGATTCCCATCAAGCTTCCCCCGTTAAAAGAAAGGCGGGAGGACATACCGCTGCTGGTGGAGTTTTTTATCCGAAAGATAGGGGACAGGATGGGAAAACCGGTTGACGGCATTTCACAGGAAGCCTTGAAGATTCTGCAAACGTACTCTTTTCCCGGCAACGTAAGAGAACTGCAGAACATCATTGAACGAGCGATTGCCTTGACCAACTCGTCATTCATTCAAAAAGTGGACCTGCCAGACGAAATTCAAACGAAAGAGCAGGCTTTTATCTCGCATACGCTGATCCCCGTCTACGTCGGAGAAACGATGGAGGAAGTGGAGAGAAAAGTGATCCTGCATAACCTTACCGCATGTAAAGGCAATCGAAGAAAGACAGCCCAAATCATCGGCATCGGGGAGCGAACTCTCCGTGACAAATTAAAAAAATATCAGGATGAGAAGTAGGCGGTTTTTGCAAGGCGGCAATTTTGGCCGCTTTTTTTTATGCAATGACGCCCATGAAACCCGCATCACTAAGCGGATATCGACTTGGCATAATTCCTGCTATTTAAAGAAATTGTGAAATGAAAAGATTTTATTAGGGGGTAAAGAAATGAAAGGGTTTTCCAAATGGTTTGCGTCAATGCTGCTTTTGACGATGCTATGCAGTCTTGTTTTGGCAGGATGCGGAGGAGCGGCGGATAAAACGCAGTCGACGGGCGGGCAAGCAGAGCAAGCCGCCGATGATGCCGTATTGAAAAAAATCAAGGAATCAAAAACGTTGACCGTCGGTACCGATGCTACTTTCCAGCCGTTTGAGTTTAAGAATGACAAGAAGGAATTCGATGGATTTGATATTGACCTGATTCGCGCTGTGGCGAAAGAACTTGGGGCCGATAAGGTTGAATTTGTCGATACCGAGTTTAAGGGATTGATTCCAGGCCTTCAGGCTAAGAAGTTCGATCTGATCGCTTCTGCCATGTATATGACGGATGAACGCAAATTGTCAATCGCTTTCTCCGACACCTACTATCCAGGCGGTTTGTCCATCATGGTGAAAAAAGATGACAATTCCATTAAGGGCATCGATGACTTGAAAGGAAAAAAAGTTGCGGTCCAAATCGGAACAAAATCGGTGAAATTCCTGGAAGAGAACTACCCGGATGTGACAAGGGTAGAGGTTGAGAAGAATGTCGAGATGTTCCTGGAGTTGGAAAGCGGGCGGGTAGATGCCGTTGTTACCGGTATGCCGGCGGCAAAAGTGTATGCCAAACAGAGCGGGAAAGTAAAAGTTCTGGAAGAGCCATTGACGCAGGAAAATTATGGGTATGGGATTCGCAAGCAAGACACCGCATTTGTAAAAGAGGTAAATAAAGCGATACAGGCGATTAAAGACAATGGCGAATATCAGAAGATTACCGAAAAGTGGTTTGGCAATTAAGGGAGCATAACTTGCTCCCTTCTTCAAAAGAAGGGGGTCGTATTTGATTATGGAACTTGAATTCTCGGTTTTATTTCAGGATGGTAACCTTGCCTTTCTCTTAAAAGGGTTGTGGATGACGATTTCGATGACGTTTTTTGCGCTGATTTTAAGCGTGATCATCGGTTTGATTATCGGAATCGGCGGGCTGTCGAAGAACAAGTTTATTTCATCGCTTTGTTCCATCTACCTCGCTTGGTTTCGCGGGACTCCGCTGCTTGTTCAGTTGATGATTCTCTACTACGGGCTGGCGATTGGCATGCAGATTGACTTGAGCGCTACGGTAGCTGGGGTCCTGGGTATGGGGATGTACAGCGGCGCGTACGTCTCCGAAATCGTTCGCGGGTCTATCCAATCGATCGACAAAGGGCAGATGGAAGCGGGCCGCTCGCTGGGCATGAGTCACTGGCAGACGATGCGAAAGGTGATTTTGCCGCAGGCGCTGCGCCGGATGCTCCCGCCGCTGGCGAATGAATTTATCGCCCTGACCAAAAACTCTTCCCTGCTGTCTGTTATTACCGTTCCTGAGTTGATGAGGGCGGGAAACTCTATCGTATCGAACAATTTCCGGTACTTCGAAATTTATATCGCTGTTGCTGTTCTCTATTTTATCGTGAACTACGCAATTTCCAAATTCATCGGTTATTTTGAAAGAAGACTGCACGTGGGAGTGACGAGATGATGATTGCGGTAAACAAGATCAACAAACATTACGGCGCTCACCATGTATTGAAAGAGATTGATTTACGTATTCACAAAGGTGAAGTCGTCGTCATTATCGGACCCAGCGGTTCTGGAAAAAGCACGCTGCTCAGGTGCATCAACTATCTGGAGCAGATACAGGATGGATCCATTGAAATCGAAGGAAAGCCTATCGGATTAATTCATAAAAACGGGAAGCTTATAGAAATGCCGCAAAACGAACTGAATGCGATGAGGGAAAAAGTGGGGATGGTCTTTCAAAACTTCAACCTGTTCCCGCATAAAACGGTTTTGGGCAACATCATCATGGCGCCGCTCACCTTGGGCAAGATGAAAAAACAGGAGGCCGTCTCGTTGGCGAGAGAGCTCTTGGAGAAAGTCGGCCTGGCGGATAAGGCTGAGGCCTACCCCGACAATCTCTCCGGAGGGCAAAAACAGCGGGTGGCGATCGCTAGAGCATTAGCGATGAAGCCGCAAATCATGTTGTTTGACGAGCCGACTTCGGCACTCGATCCGGAATTGGTCGGTGAAGTGCTATCCGTCATGAAGGAATTGGCAAAAGAAGGAATGACAATGGTCGTGGTGACGCATGAGATGGGTTTTGCCCGCGAGGTGGCAGACCGCGTTGTAGTCATGGCCGATGGACGGATCATTGAGGAAGGTGCTCCTGATAAAATTTTCCAAAACCCTGAAAGTGAGCGAACGAAAAACTTCTTAAGCAAGGTATTGACACATTGAGTCGACTTCATTTTGTAACAGGTAATTATAAGCGGGATAAACGGTAACCCATAGAAAGCTGGAATCGCCAAACCCTGCCGGAATAAAAAGAACAGCTTCCTTCCTGTTGGGAGGAGGCTGTTTTGGTTGCCAAGTTTGTTGCAGAGGGTACTGATATTTTCAAGAACTTCTATGCAGTATTGGCCGAGTTTTTTATTCTGGCACATGGTTCGTTGCCTGTGGTACCATGTTGTTGATAAGGAAACCTAATGGAATGAGTCGAATTGAGCAGATTATCACTCCCGGGGTACTAGATAAGTACGTTGTGTGGTACGAAGGACGTCGGTATGACATGATGTGTTTGTTTTCCACCCTGATCGTCTGCGAAATATTTTTTTAAGAGGAAAACTCGTATTCAACAGCCAGGCAGGTGATCAGATGATATGAACCGACTTTTTCCAACCGGTATCACCCAAAAGTACATCGCCATCTTTTTGGCGGTTTTTCTTGTTCCAACCATTATCATTTATCAACTGATCATCGGCTCTGCCAAAGAGATCATGGAGAATGATATTGTCCGTAAAAATGCCGTCAGCGCTGATGCATTGGTGAAGCGGCTGAATAAGGAAATCACTGATATCGTGCTGCAATTGCAGCTGATTTTGGGACAAGGCGGCAACCAGCCAACTTCAACGACGGCGATTTACAATCGAGCCAAACAGGCTATTACGAAGTCATCATTTATTCAGTCGATTTACTATTTGGATTTAAACCATAAACTGTTGTTTGAAGCGCCATTTCAGCCGAGAATAGATGATCTGTACTATGACTACCCCGAGTTCGATGAAGTAAAGTGGAGTAAAAACTACGTGGTGACGGGACTCATTCGCAACTTTCAAAATGATGAAGTTGTAACCGTTTCCATCCCGGTGTTTTATCAGGACCAAAAATTTCAGGGAGTGCTCATTGCGGAGTTCAGCCAGGACTATCTCTCAAACGTGTTGCGCAGCATCAATGTGTCGACAGGCGGGTTCAGCTTTCTTTTGGATCAGAAAGGAAAGGTGATCGCTTCCACTTCCGCTCGGGAAGTGGGCAAATCTTACGAGCTGCACCCGGTAGCGATCAATTTGGCAAAGGGTTCATCAGGTACACTGAAAGAAAACTACCAGGGGGAGCCTAGCATTATTGCCTATCAGCCGCTTCGGGATAACTGGGGATTAGGACTTGGCGTACCGGAGAAAATCGCGTTTCAACCCGTCTCTACGCTCTCTGTCGCTTTGCAGCTAGGCTTTACAGGCATTTTTGTGCTGCTCGTGATTTTTATATTTCTTGGAGTTCGCCATATCCTTTATCCCATCGTCAAGCTGACGCGCTTTGCTCAGAATTTTGAGAATCCTGCTGCCTTGCAAGAGATCGGCAGAGTAAAGGGGGACGTCAGGGACGAGCTCGGCATTTTGATGAAAGCGATGGTCTCCATGCGACTGAGTATCATGGAAAAGCAACGGATGCTGGAAGACAAAGAGCGATTTTTACACGATGTTCTGGAAGGAATCCCGTACTCACTTGTTACGATTGACAATCAGGGGATCGTAACCTATCTGAACCAACGCTTTGCTCAGCTCACTGGATTCGACCACAGCCAGATTCAGGGGCGTCCCTTATCTGCTTTACCGATCAAGGAAGACCAGGATGATTTTGTGCTGCTGCAGTCACTTCACACCGATCAAAACTGGGACGAGCGAGAGTCCTATATTATCGATACAACCGGCAGCCGACGGATCGTTCGCATTGTCACCTCCAAATTTTACAATGAGCGGCAAGAAAGCATCGGATTGATTGCCGTGCTGCAAGATATCTCACAGTTGAAATTGATGGAGGAGCATATCAAACAGAGCGAAAAGCTGGCGCTGATCGGCGAGATCACGACGGGAATTGCTCACGAATTGAAAAACCCGCTGGCCGTGTTGTCAAGTACTTCTGAACTTTTGTGTGAGGAAGTGGAAGAAAATAGGGATGGACAAACGATTCGGATGCTAATAAAGGATACTCATGAAGAGATTCGCCGGATGAGTGGAATTGTTGTTGATTTTCTCTCATTTGCACGGACGAAAGAAGACGCAGAAGAACGAATCGAAATGCATAAAGTGATCGATCGAGTCCTGCATCTGCTGCGCATTAAAGTAAATGAAGCAAAGGTACAAGTGCAGACAGAGTATCGAGTGACGGATCGCAAGCTGATGATCAGACCGAACAGGCTGATGCAAGTTTATCTTAATCTCTTTCTCAACAGCTTAGACGCGATGTCAGACGGCGGCACGCTGCGGATCGTCATCGACGAGCAGCACGACGAAAAGAGTGGGGAACTGGCTGAATGGCTAATAGTGGTAATCAGCGACACCGGACATGGAATTGTAGACAAGGATCTGGAATGGATGTTCAACCCGTTTTTTTCCACAAAAGAGAACGGCTCCGGTCTGGGTTTGACGATCGCGCGGGATATTGTTCGAGAGCACGGCGGTGAAATGGTAGTGGAAAGTGAAGCGGGCAAGGGAACCACCATTACTTGCAAATTTCCGCTGATAGGGGGCAAGGGGAAGGATTATGAGTAATCCGTTTTCTGTTCTCGTGGTAGACGATGAGCAAAAGCTGGCGAGAAACATTGCGATGAAGTTAAAGAAATCTGGTTTTCACACCTATGAAGCGTATACAGGTCAGGACGCAATCGACTTGGCTAAAGAGACAAAGCTTGACGTGGTGATCCTGGACTACATGTTGACCGATATGACTGGTTTGGATGTACTGGCGCGATTGAAGGAAGAAGACTCCACGATCTCGGTTTTGATGCTAACCGCTTACGGCAATATTGAAAGTGCTGTCCAGGCGATGAAATATGGCGCGGAAGACTATTTGAACAAGCCGATCGAGCTAAGCTTGCTGCAAGAGGTGGTCAAAAAAGCTTGTGAAAGCAAGCAGTTAAAACAGGAGAACCAACTGCTAAAAGAAAAACTGGAGCAGGACGACAAACAGGATGAGTTGGTGTTTGCCAGTCCGCGGATGCAAACGATGATGCAGATGATGAACAAAGTGGTAGAGACGGACGCCAGCGTGCTGATTCTAGGGGAGAGTGGCGTCGGTAAAACGGCATTGGCCAAATGGTTGCACAGACGCAGTCCGCGCAGGGAAAAGCCATTTGTTTCACTCAACTGCGCGGCCATCCCGGAATCACTGTTGGAAAGCGAACTGTTCGGCTACCGCAAAGGCGCGTTCACCGGAGCTATGGAGTCCCGTCCGGGAAAATTCGAGATAGCGGACGGTGGTACGATCTTTCTCGACGAGATAGGGGAAGTATCGTTGACAATGCAGGCCAAACTGCTGCACGTAATCGAGGATAAGAGCTTCATGCGGTTGGGCAGTAATGCGTACCGGTCCGTGGATGTGAGAATCATCTCGGCAACCAACAAAGATATCAAACAACTGATTCGCAACGGTAAATTTCGTGAAGATCTCTACTATCGGCTCAATCTGGTAGAATTGGTGGTTCCGCCGCTGCGAGAGCGGAAGGAAGACATTCCGCTCTTGATCCAGCACGGATTGCAGACGCTGGGACATAAATACAACAAGCAGATTGAGGTAACTTCGCAAGTTGTGGAACAGTTGGCTGCCTATCATTGGCCCGGCAATGTGCGTGAGTTGTTTAACATGTTGGAGCGCATGTGCATCCTGAATTGGAAAGGACAGATTGATGCGGCTGATTTACCGTATGACTTGCAGCAGCCGAGGACAGCAGAAACGCAGAACAGTGAGTTTCTCTTCCGGGAGGGCAGCTTGCCGGAAGTGTTGTCAGAGATAGAAGAAAAACTGATCGAGAAAGCGATGGAACGGGCGGGAGGCAACCAGACGAAAGCCGCCCAACTTTTGGGGATTTCCCGCAATACGCTGATCTACAAACTGAAGAAAATGCACGTTCTGTAGGGAAGGGGTGAACAGGTGATGTGGAAACATCTGTGGCTGTTGCTGTGTTTGGTGTTTGCGATGGCCGCCTGCAGCCCGTCGCAAACAGCAACGCTTGCTGAACCTCCAACTGAACCTAGCAAACCTGTTGCTGACCCCAAACCAGTCATCACGCTTGGAGCAAAATCGCTGACGGAACAGTATTTGTTGATGAAAATGACTTCCCTTTTGCTGAAAGAGCAGGGGTACAAGGTGAAAGAGATAGTATTTTTGGACAGTCCGGCGATTCGCCAAGCGATGGAGTCAGGAGTTATCGATCTGTATTGGGAATACACGACTACCGCTCTGCACTTTTATCATAAGCGGCCGCCGATTTACGATCCGGACGAGTCTTTTGCAGCCGCGGCAAAAGCAGACAAGCCCAAAGGGATTATCTGGATTGAGCGCAGCCAATTTGATTCCAGTTGGGCCGTATTGATGAAACGAAGTGTCACAGAGCAGTTACATATCTCTACTATTAGCGATCTTGCCGCGTACGCCCGTGAAAAGCAGCACAAATTCAAATTCGCCACCAATGATGAATACTTGATTCGGGATGATGGGATTAAACGATTGCAAGAGGTGTATCAGTTTTCTATCTCTGACGACGATCTGATTGCGATAGACTCCAGCTTGCTGCCCCAAGCGGTTAAGGAGTCCCGCGTGCAAGTGGCCGTAGGCATGGCAACTGACCCGCGGATCCAAGAGGACGGATTGGTGATCTTGCACGATGACAAAAAACTGTTCGCCCCGTATCACGCTTCGGCGGTCATCCAGGAGAAGACGCTTCACGCCAATCGTGACATAGAGAAACTGATGAAACAATTAACGAAGCCAATTAACAATGAAACGATGGATAAACTGATCTATCAGGTAGACGTTCTGCATCAGGACGTATCCCAGACCGCCCGTCAGTTTTTGATCCAGCAAAAATTGATTCAGTCACAGCCGACAGAATAAACACAGCTATACGAATAAAAACCTGCCAATATCGGCAGGTTTTTTGTTTGAGTTAGGACAGCGTACGCTGCCCTGATTCATAACGATTCTTGCGTCAGGTAATGGAAGCAGCGGATTGCCCAAATTTTTTACACTATTGTGTGTAAAATTTATGTGCAACATTATTGAAGCGATTTCAAAAATAGCGTATTCATCTCGAATTTAAATTGGCATGCAACTTGCTGTATGAGTATTAGGCAAGCGAAAGCATGGCACGGCAAACAACGTTTTAGAGGTGAGTGAAATGAAAATTACATCGATTGAGATCAAACAATATCTATTGCCGTTGGAACCGGCGTTTAAAGCCGCCTGGGACCCCAACCCACGGAAAAAATTTGCCAGCACGCTCGTTTATGTCCATACAGATGAAGGAATTACAGGAATTGGTTCTGGAGATCTGATGACGGGTTTCGCAGGACATGAGCATCTGTTTATCGGACAGGATCCGTTTGCGATCGAAAGACACAGTCAGATTATTGACAATATCGACTTCCATTACGGTCGGTGTTGGCCGCTTGATTTGGCACTGTGGGACTTGATGGGGAAAGCAACCGGGCAGCCAGTCTACAAACTGTTGGGGGGGAGAGCGGACAAAATCCTTGCCTACGCTTCCTCAGGCGAACTGGTCGAACCGGAAGTAAGAGCAGAAAGAGCGTTGGGTTTCATTGAGCAAGGATTCAAGGCGATGAAAATTCGCTTCCACCACAAAAATCCGAAAGACGACATCAAGGTCGTGGAAGCTGTCCGGAAAGCGGTCGGCGACAAGCTGGAAATCATGGTGGACGCCAATCAAGGTTGGAAAATGCCGTGGGATACGGAGCGTACATGGGACCTGAAAACAGCTCACCAGGTGGCCAAAGAACTGGAAAAACTGAATGTTTTTTGGCTGGAAGAACCGTTACCTTCTCACGATTTTCGCGGTTTGGCCAAGTTGCGTGAGATGGTAGGGATTCGAATTGCCGGCGGAGAGATGAACCGTAATTGGTACGATTTCAGAGAGATGAATCATCTCGGTTCGCTTGATGTTTATCAACCGGATGTGGCCCTTTCGGGTGGAATTACCCAGGTAAAAAAGATAGGGGAAATGGTGCAAGCGAATGGGGCGTGGTTTAGTCCGCATACTTGGACAAACGGTATTGGACTTCTCGCCAATCTGCATCTGTCCGCAGCAATCAGTCTTTGTCCGTATTTGGAATTTCCGTATGATCCGCCAGCCTGGACAGCGGAGCGTCGCGATTTTGTACAAAAAGAGAAGTTCATGGTGGACTCGGATGGCTACCTGGTTGTACCGCAAAAGCCGGGACTTGGCTTCGAATTGGATGAAGAAGCGCTGGACCGCTATGAAATCAACCATGTATATGTTGGTGAAAGTTCATGAACTACTTGTTTGATCATCCCGAAAAAGTGTTAGGACTGTTTGGCGAACACTTATACATCACGGCCATTTCATTAGGAATAGCTCTGATTATCGCAATTCCGCTCGGGCTGCTCGTCGTCAAGTTTTCCAAACTCTACGTGCCAGTAACCGGCTTTCTCGGCCTGGTTTACACCATCCCAAGCTTGGCGCTGTTCGCAATTCTAATCCCGATTACAGGCTTGGGCAGTACGACAGCGATTGTTGGATTGATCGCCTATTCGCAAATGATCCTGGTACGTAACGTGGTAGCGGCAATCCGGGGCATCGATCCGCTGATGCTGGAGGCAGCCAGGGCAATGGGGATGAACAAATGGCAGATGATTTTGAAAATCGAAATTCCGCTTGCCCTGCCTGTCGTGGTGGCTGGTATTCGAATCGCTGCGGTTTCGATTATCTCCATCGCAACGGTCGCTGCCTGGATCAATGCTGGCGGTCTGGGGACGTTGATTTTTGAAGGCATTTACCGCAGTCACTCCGAGAAGATCATTGCAGGAACGGTCACGATTGCGCTGCTGGCGATTGCCGCCGATCTGCTCTTTCGACTGATCGAAAAATGGCTGCGCCCCAACATCGTGTAGCCGGGAAAGGAGGAGGACAACTTGCTTTTGCAACAATTGCAAGATTACTTTGCGGTCAACACCAGCCTGTTTCTGACCTCGCTCGGACAGCATTTGCTGATCAGCGTGGTGTCTATAGCGGCGGCGATTCTAGTTTGTGTGCCGCTGGGAATCTGTATTTCCAAAAAAGCGATGATTGCAGGTCCAGTGATTAACCTGGTAAACGTTGCCCGCGTCATACCCAGTTTGGCGATCCTGGCCTTGGCCATGCCATTGCTCGGGGTCGGCTTTTTACCAGCATTTCTGGCCTTGTTCTTACTCGCTTGCCCGCCGATTTTGCTGAACACGTATGTTGGCTTTAAAGAGATTGCGCCCAGCATTCGGGAAGCGGCGTACGGGATGGGTATGACACCGATGCAAACGATTCGGAAAGTAGAGCTGCCGCTTGCTCTGCCCGTGATCATCGCCGGCATTCGTACCTCTTCGGTTGAAATTATTGCCAGCGCTACGTTGGCCGTACTCATCGGCGGCGGCGGCCTGGGCAACTACATCATGAACGGCATTGCCATGTTTAACACGATGTTCTTGCTTCTCGGCGCAGTGCCAGTCGCCTTGCTGGCGATACTGAGCGAGTTTTTATTCGGTTTTTTGCTGAAGCAGGTAACCGCTTACAAGTAAATTCTTACAAGGTATTTTTGCCAATACCATTACAGAGGGGGAAACAAGATGAAAAAGACAAAGATTGCATTTTCTTTGGTGGTAGCGTTGGCTGCATTCTTAACGGCAGCATGTGGCTCCGGGGGATCTGAATCCGCCGGTGGCGCGACGAAAAAAGAACCTATTGTGATTGGCTCCAAGAACAACACGGAAAACCTGCTGCAAGGGGAAATGTACGCGCAGGTGCTGGAAGAGCTAGGCGTTCCGGTTGAGCGCAAACTGAATCTCGGAGGAACGATGGTTACCTTTGAAGCGATCAAGAGCAAACAGATCGACATGTATCCAGAATATACGGGGACGGGTATCCTCGCTATCCTCAAGCTGCCGTTGGAAAAAGATCCGCAAAAAGTAATGGAAAAAAATCGCGAAGGCTTCAAGCAGTGGGACATCGAGTGGCTTGATCCCGCACCACTCAACAGCACATATGGGTTTGCCACCACAAAAGAGACAGCGGCCAAATACAATTTGAAAACGATCTCTGACTTAGCGAAACACAGCAAGGAATTGACACTGTCCTACCCGCAAGAATTCGACGTTCGCGATGACGGTCTGCCCGGCTTGCAAAAGCAATTTAAGGATCAAGGAGGCTTCCAGTTCAAAAAGCAATTCCAGGTGGATTACAGCCTGCGTTACGATCCGTTAACACAGGGACTTTCCGACGTGACGGTCTCTGTAGGTTCTGACGGCCAAATCGCCGGTTACGAACTGCAATTGCTGGAAGACGATGTGAATTTCTTCCCGGTCTACAACGTAGCGCCGATTATCCGGAAAGAAAAGCTGGAGATGTATCCGGAAGCAAAAGAGCCGTTGAACAAGCTATCCGCGCTTTTGACGGACCAAGTGATGCAAAAACTGGACTGGCAAGTGGACGGTCCAGACAAAAAAGAAGTGGAAGATGTAGCGAAAGAATTCTTGAAAGAAAACGGTCTAGTAAAATAACGGGTTTGAAAATGTGCTAGCAAAAGGAGACAACAAACATGAAACAGATGTTCATCAATGGTCAATGGACACACGCTTCTTCGCAGGCGGCAGCAGATGTAACCAATCCGGCGACAGGTGAAGTGGTGGATCAGGTACCTTATGCCGGAAGAGCAGAAGCACGGGCGGCAGTAGAAGCGGCACATGCGGCTTTTCCCGGATGGTCCCGCTTGTCCGCTGAAGAACGCGCTGAATACTTGCGTAAGATTTACCGATTGATTGTGGAACATGCAGACCATCTGGCAGAAGTGATGACATTGGAGCAAGGCAAGCCCTTTGAAGAAGCAAGAGGAGAAGTGCTGTGGGGCGCGGACTTCATGCTTTGGTATGCAGAGGAAGCGCGACGGGTATACGGGGAGATGATCCCGGCTTCCCGTCCGACGCAACGGATTCTCGTTCAGCGTCAGCCGGTTGGCGTAGTGGCAGCGATTACGCCGTGGAACTTCCCGTCTTCGATGATCACCCGCAAACTGGCTCCGGCTTTGGCTGTCGGATGTACGGTAGTGGTGAAGCCAGCTCCGGAAACGCCGCTCTCTGCAATTGCGTTGTTTGAATTATTTGAGCAGGCGGGATTGCCCAAAGGCGTAGTCAATCTGGTGACAGGGGATTCGCAGGAGATCGGACGGGAGTTTCTGGAGAATGACAAAGTGCGCAAAATCAGCTTTACCGGTTCAACCCAGGTAGGAAAGTACCTGATCGAACAATCGGCGGCACAGGTGAAAAAACTCTCCCTGGAACTGGGAGGGCACGCTCCTTACATCGTGTTCGAGGATGCGGATCTGGATGCGGCTGTAGAAGGACTGGTCTTCAACAAGTTCCAAAACGGCGGGCAGACCTGCATCTGTGTCAACCGTATTTTTGTACACGAGTCGATTGCGGCGGCGTTTAGCGAAAAATTGACGTCCAAAATTGCTGAACTTCGCATTGGCAATGGGATGGAGCCGGGCGTTCAGATTGGCCCGCTGATTCATGAACGCGCACTCTCAAAGGTGGCAGAGCATGTAGAGGATGCTTTGGCCAAAGGAGCGGGGCTTCTCTGCGGCGGCCAGCGATTGCTGGAAGGGACTTTTGCACAGGGATACTATTACAGCCCGACGGTTTTGACCCATGTAACGGAAGAAATGAAAATTTTCCATGAAGAGACGTTTGGGCCTGTGGCGCCGCTTATTCCGTTTTCGAGCGAAGAGGAAGTCGTGCAAGCGGCAAATCAGACTCCATACGGTTTGGCTGCCTACTTCTACACAAAAGATTTGGCCCGGACAATGAGAGTATCCGAACAGCTCGAGTACGGCATGATCGGGATTAATGAATCCGCGCTCGGATATGTGCAGGCTCCGTTTGGCGGAGTAAAGCAGAGCGGGATGGGGCGGGAAGGGGGAAGGCATGGCATTGACGACTTCCTGGATTACAAATATCTCAATCTGAACTTCTGAGAGGTGAGGGGAAATGAAAGGAATCGTCTTTCGCAACATTTGCAAACGGTACAAAAACGCTGAAAACCTGGCAGTCAATAACGTAAGCCTGACGATTAAGCCGGGAGAGTTCATCGTCTTCCTCGGACCTTCAGGCTGCGGAAAAACGACATTGATGAAAATGATCAATCGTCTGTACGAACCCACATCCGGAACGATTGAGATCGGCGGGGTTGACGCTGCTACCCTGCCGGAAGCGGAACTACGCAGGGGGATCGGTTACGTCATTCAACAAAATGGCTTGTTCCCGCATATGCGGATTGAAGACAACATCGCGGTTGTTCCCCGCCTATTGAAATGGGACGAGGCGAAGATCAGCAAGCGGGTGGATGAACTGCTGGAATTGGTTCATCTCGATCCAAAGGGGTATAGGCGGCGTTATCCCAGCCAGTTGTCAGGCGGGCAGCAGCAGCGCGTCGGGATTGCCAGAGCGCTGGCAGCCAACCCGGACATTTTGCTGATGGATGAACCATTTGGTGCGATTGATGCGATTACGCGCAGCAATTTGCAGGAAGAGCTGCTTCGCATTCAAAAGCAGTTTCAAAAGACGATCCTGTTCGTCACACATGACGTGGATGAGGCCTTCCGCCTGGCTGACCGAATCATCATCATGCAGGCTGGTCAAGTGGTGCAGTTTGATACGTCATATCAAATCATCACTAACCCGGCCAATGATTTTGTCAGACAACTGGTGGGTGACCGCGATGTCTACCGCCGGATGAGCATGTTAAAGATCAGTGACATCCTCGATATCAAGCAGAAAGCTGCGGGGGAGACAGAGACAGCAGCTGCTGTGTACCCTGATGTCGAGACGGCCCATCTGTACGACAACCTGAAAACCGTCTTTACAAGACTGATCGAGTCAGGACGGAAAGAGCTGCCGGTCATAGACGACAGTAACCGTTGTGTTAACCGGATCAGTTTGGACACGATCGTCAAGTACTTGCAAGTCAAGTAGCCGGAGGATGGACAGATGAGAACAGAAACCGATTTGATCGGTCCGATGGCGGTTGCTGACGAGGCGCTGTACGGGATCAATACGCTGCGGACAGTTGAGAACATGTCGTTTTCAGGGCGCAAATTGGCTGACTATCCAGAGTACATTCGGGCGATGGCCCAAGTGAAAAAAGCAGCCGCTATCGCCAATTGTCAGGCAGGACTGCTTGCAGAATTGCACTGCGAGGTGATTGGCCAGGTTTGTGATCAACTGATCGCCGGAGATTATCAGGGCCAATTCGTTGTCGATATGTTTCACGGCGGCGGCGGTATCGGATCCAACATGAATATCAACGAAGTGATCGCCAATCTTGTCAATGAACGGCTCGGAGGAATGCGCGGACAGTATGCGCCGATTCATCCTACAGAGCAGGTAAACGCGTCGCAATCCACTGCAGACGTTTGCCACACGGCGATGCGGTTGGCGATCCTCGACGTCAGCAAATCCGTGGAAGTACAGCTCGAACGAGTGATCAATACATTTTTACGCAAAGCGGAAGCATTCCGATCCATACCAACTATAGCCCGGACTTGCCTTCAGGATGGAATCAGCATTTCGCTGGGAGATTCATTCAGCGGGTACGTTGCGGTGCTGACCAGAAGGCTGGCCGGTTTACGCAGCTCCGTCTCTGGGCTTTCCAGCGTCAATCTGGGGGGAACCGTGGTCGGCTCTGGCACGGGCGCATCCCAAACGTATCGAGAGCATGTAATGCCGGCATTGTGCCGAGTGGTTGGGAAGGAACTTAAGCTTCGCCCCAATCTGTATGATGCGGCTCAAAATCTGGATGATCTCGGCGAAGTGGCTGGTCAGCTAGCGTTGTTGGCCGGGTGCCTGATCAAAATAGCCAAGGATTTGCGGCTGCTCTCATCCGGTCCGGAGGCGGGATTTGCCGAGATCTCTCTGCCGGCCGTTCAGGCAGGCTCCTCTTTTTTTCCGGGAAAAGTGAATCCGGTCATTCCAGAGATGCTGATCCAATGTTGTTTTCAGGTGATCGGGGCCAGCCGGGCCGTTGAGGCGGCGATTGAACATGGAGAGCTGCAGCTCAACATCTGGGAGGGGATGGCGGGAAGCAATATACTTGACTCTCTGAAAATGTTGGCAGCGGCGCTGAACTTGTTTCACGACAAATGTCTTGCCGGACTTGTCGCCAATGAGGAGCGCTGCCGCGAGTTGGCCGCCAGCCTGATTCCGGCCGTTGTAGAGTTGAAGGAAACCTATGGCTATGCCCAGGTAAGTGCCTGGATGAAAGAGATGAGCCATGAGGAAATCAAAAACAAGGCCAAAGAGTCGCTCAATTCAATAGAGTAGAGACGAGAAAGAGGCCGAAAACGAGAATTGTCTAGATCATTACGAAACGAGGGGGAGAGCGACGTGACAAACAACATCAAAGCTCCAGAGCTCGAATGGGCCAAAGAATGGCTGAAATCAGAGAAAAAATCATATATCAACGGTTGGTGGACTGAGAGTTCCTCTCATCAGCGGATCGAATCGATTAACCCGGCAAACGGAAAAGTTTTGGGATGTTTCCAAGGTGCGGGCCAAGCAGAAGTAGATGCCGCTGTAGCGGCTGCCCGGGAAGCGTTTGACTTTGGACCTTGGAAAACAACGTCTCGCAAAGAGCGTGCCAGCATCTTGCGTCAAATCAGCGCATTGGTTCGCGAACATCAGGCGGAGCTTGCCACTTTGGAGTCGCTGGACAACGGAAAATTATACAAGGAATCGTACTGCGACGACATGCAGGAGGTCGCGGACATCCTGGACTACTACGCCGGCTGGACGGACAAGTACTACGGCGAAAGCAATCCGGTGGAAGGCGACTTCATCAGCTTTACCACCAAAGATCCGATTGGCGTATGCGGCTTGATTACGCCGTTTAACTTCCCGCTGCTCCTGGCGGCCTGGAAAATTGCTCCCGCTTTGGCGATGGGCAACACCATTGTGTTCAAACCGTCCAATGCCACCTCTTTTTCGGCAATTCGCTTTGTCGAACTGATTCACGAAGCGAACATATTGCCGCCGGGTGTGCTCAATCTGATCCTGGCCGAAGGAAAAGTGGGAGGATACATTTCCCAACACATGGGCGTAGACAAAATCTCGTTTACGGGCAGTACCAACGTAGGAAAGCAGCTCGTCCGCGACTCTGCCGACTCGAATCTGAAGCCGATAACCTTGGAGTTAGGCGGAAAATCCCCCAACATCCTGTTTGCCGACGTTCCGAACCTGGATGCGGCAATCGAGCGCTCTTTTTATGGCTTGTTTACGCATAAAGGCGAAAAATGCTCCGCACCGACACGCTTGTTTGTCCACCGCGACATCTACGACAAAGTGGTAGACAGATTGGCGCAAATGGCGAACGACTATCGTCTCGGCGATCCGTTTGACCCCAGCAGCGATCAGGGGCCTCAGGTGACAAAAGCGCACATGGAGCGGATTTTAGACTATATCGAAAGCGGCATACAACAGGGAGCCCGACTGGTGGTCGGTGGAACCCGTGATACAGAAGGCACCAATGCGGATGGCTTTTTTATTCGTCCGACGATTTTTGCCGACGTCGACAACAGCATGAGGATTGCCCAGGAAGAGATTTTCGGGCCTGTGCTGTGCGTGATTCCCTTCACAGATGAAGAAGAAGTAATTACGATGGCCAATGACAATATCTATGGACTTGCTGCCGGTTTGTGGACCAATGATGTTTCTCGGGCTCATCGGGTTGCCAGACGACTGGATGCGGGCATGGTGTTTGTCAACCGCTACGGCTGCTACGATTTTGCCAGTCCGTTTGGCGGATTGAAACAGAGCGGCTGGGGCAAAGAGTATGCCATGCACTCGCTGGCCTCCTACACGAAGAGCAAAGCGATCTGGATTGCCCATTAAGGAGAAAGTTACCCGAACCAACTGGAGGAGGAACGGACAGATGAAAATGAAAGCGGCAGTGATGTGTCACACGGGCCAGCCTTTGGAAATCCTCGATGTGGAATTGGCCCCGCCTAAAGCAGGCGAAGTTCTCGTCAAAGTAGAAGCAACTGGCATCTGCCACAGCGACCTGAACGCCTTGGAGGACGAGACGACGCCTACCCCTACCATTCTCGGCCATGAGGGCGCTGGCATTGTGGTAGAAGTAGGGCCAAATGTAAAAAGCGTAAAACCAGGAGACCGTGTCGCGCTTAGTTGGGTTCCGTATTGCGGTACATGCGAGTTTTGCGTCACAGGCTCCGTGAATCTTTGCGAGTCTGCGTTTGGCCCGATGTTTGCCGGAACATTGCTTGACGGGACGTCCCGTTTGTCTGTCGAGGGCGAAACGCTGTATCACTACTCGATCTTGTCTACCTTTGCCGAATATACCGTAGTGCCGGAAATGTCTTGCATTAAAATACCTGATATTATGCCATTCGCCCAAGCTTCTTTGATCGGCTGCGGCGTAGCGACAGGATATGGAGCGGCTGTGCGGGCGGCAAAAGTGACGCCGGGCTCCACAGTAGCTGTGTTTGGAATTGGCGGCGTCGGTGTCAATGCGATCCAAGGGGCGCGGATTGCCGGAGCGTCCAAAATCATCGCTTGCGACGTAAAAGAGCAAAATTTGGAGCTGGCGAAAACATTCGGGGCTACCCATGTGATCAACGTAGCCAAAGTAGCGGCAGATGAAGCACTAAAAGAACTGACAGGCGGTTACGGTGTGCACTTCGCAATCGACTGCTCGGGCAATACACAGGCGGCTGCTGCCGCGTGGAAAGGAACGCGCAAAGGCGGAACCGTCGTCGTGGTCGGGGCGTTTAACCCGCAAAAGGAATTGACCTTGCCTGCTGGCGGGTTCCATCGTATGGGGAAAACACTCAAAGGCAGCTTTTACGGGGATGTGAATCCGTTTCACGATTTTCCGATCATTGCACAGTTGTATCTAGAAGGCAAGTTCATGCTGGATGAGCTGGTCTTGGGCAAGATCAGTTTGGAAGAGATCAACAAAGCATTCGATTCATTCCACGATTGCAGTTGCGTAAACGTAGGGCGTTCTGTGATCACGTTTTAGTCGACGCTACTATATTGGAGGAAGTGGAAGCATGAGACCATTTGAGTTTAATCCCGGGAACACAGCGATCAGCTATGGGATCGGACGTAGCAAGAGCGTCGGAGGAGACGTGCTGCGGCTGAGCGGGCAGAATAAAGCGGTTCTTGTCACAGACCCAGGGCTGGTCCAGATTGGCTTGGCCGGAGAAGTGAGTACGGCACTGGAAGCGGAGGGCATCGAAGTTTACCTGTTTGACGATGTGCAAAGCGATCCCTCCAGCCAATCGATCGACAAGGCTGCGGAGGCGATCCGCTCGTTTGGAGCGAAGTGCGTGGTAGGACTGGGCGGCGGCTCGGCAATGGATGTGGCCAAATGCGCAGGCTTGGTTGCGGGAGACTCGCATCCGGCGGAGCATTATGCTTTGATGGCTAATACGTTCGCACCAAAAGTCATAAGTTCGATCATGATCCCCACCACGTCAGGCACCGGGGCAGAGGTGACCAGCACCGTAGTTTTTTCCAATCGCGAACAGCGGAAAGTATGGGGATGGAGCTCCGATTTGGCCCCTGATTTGGCCATTCTCGACCCGACACTAACGGTCGCCCTGCCTCCGCATCTGACAGCGGCAACTGGTCTGGATGCCCTGGTTCACGCGATTGAAGCGTGTGCCGGCCAGCGGAGCAATCCGTTGATTCTCTCCTACGGATTGCAAGCAATTCGCTTAATATCCTGCAGCTTGCAGCAGGCGATCCGGCAGCCGAACGATCTGGAGGCCAGGGGCAATTTAAGCGTTGGTGCGGCTTTAGCGGGACTGTCCATTGAACTGGGCGGCACGGGGATTGCCCACTGCATCGGCCATGCGCTTGGGACCTTGGCACGTGTCCATCACGGAAGGGCTGTCTCTATCGCATTGAACGCGGTGTATCATTGGAATGTCGCCGGCAACATCTCGGTTCATGCCGATATCGCTCGCGCACTTGGCGTAAATGGAACCGGAATGTCTGAAGATGAGCTTGCATTGGCAGGAGCGGCAAAATTTGGCGAGTTGATCACTTCTTCCAAGTTAAAAACCTCTCTTGAAGATGAAGGTATTACGACTGCCGAAATAGAAAGATTTGTCGACATCATGTTATCCGCAGAAAATGAACCAATGCTTAATAATAATTGCCGTTTGGCCACTCATGAAGATCTAAACCGGTTCGCTCTACAAATTTTGGCATAGTTGATTCCGGTCAAAAATGGAGAATGTGATAGCGGCGTTCACTTGTCCAAAATTTCGGGATAGACGTAATTCCACCGCTCGTCGTGACAAGGTTGTTTTGTCCTGTCCGTTTAAAGCCTAAATTTTTGTCTGACACTCCAGGTGTGGTACTATTACGTTGTAGAAAAACTACATGTGGAGGCGGTTGTTGATGAATTCTTTTATCTACCACAACCCGACTGAATTGATCTTTGGCAAGGGAGCGATTGGTCATCTTGCCGACAAGGTAAAGGCACTTGGGAAACGAATTTTGCTGGTGTACGGGGGCGGGAGCATCAAGAAGCTCGGCTTGTACGACAACGTCGTTTCGATCTTGGCCGAACAGGGATGCCACGTAGTGGAACTGGCCGGTGTCGAGCCAAATCCTCGTCTCAGTACCGTATATAAAGGTATCAAGCTGTGCCGCAGCGAGCAGCTGGATTGGATCCTTGCTGTAGGCGGTGGAAGTGTCATTGACGCTTCGAAGGCAATTGCCGTCGGGGTGAAATACGACGGGGACGTCTGGGATTTTTACATGCGGAATGCTGTGCCGCAGGCAGCGCTGCCGCTCGGGACGATTCTCACGCTGGCTGCCACCGGATCGGAAATGAACCGCAGCAGCGTGATCACCAACTGGGAAACGAAACAGAAGTTAGGGGTATCGACGACGTTTCCCACTTTTTCGATCCTGGATCCGGAATACACGTTTACCGTTCCGCGCGATCAAACTGTCTACGGAATTGTGGATATGATGTCGCACGTATTTGAGCAGTATTTTACGCAGACAATGGAGATCCCCTTACAGTCGCGGTTTGCCGAATCCATCTTGCAAACGGTGATCGAAAACGCGCCGCGTGTCCTGGAAAATCCGCATGATTACGATGCCAGGGCCAACCTGCTCTACTGCGGTACGATGGCGTTGAACGGCACGCTTCCGGTAGGGGTGGAGACCGATTGGGCAACTCACTCTATCGAGCATGCCGTCAGCGCTGTGTACGACATTCCGCACGGCGGCGGACTGGCGATCCTCTTTCCCAACTGGATGAAGTACGTGTACAAAGAAAATGTCGAACGGTTCAAGCAGTACGCGGTCCGCGTCTGGAACATCGATCCTGCCGGCAAGTCGGATGAAGCCGTCGCCTTGGAAGGGATCGCCCGGACACGGGAGTTTTTCAACCAGATCGGGGCGCCAAGCCGGTTGTCAGATTACGGCATCACGGATGAACAGCTTGATGTCATGGCCCAGAAAGCGACGCCGTTCGGTCCGATCGGCCGCTTCAAACCGTTGGAAGCAAGCGACGTGCACGCTATACTGCAGATGAGTTTATAGTGCGACCGGGTTTTCCGAGAGCGTCCTTTTGCGGGACGCTCTTTTTTTGCTTTACACTTTGGGTAAAATGTCCGAAAAAACAAAGAGGGAAACGACAAGATTTGAGAGAATTAGGGGATAACATTGACGATTTCCGATGGTATAATGGGGAAGAGAGTAGACAAAGAGGGAGTTTTTGTCAAATTGCGCAGCAACGAGAGTCGAATAACAGCAAAGAATAGTAGGATGTGATAGCTTTGATAGAAATGTTCGATGTTTGGAAGACCTATCCAAACGGAACGAACGCATTAAAAGGGATTAACGTTCGGATCAATAAAGGCGAGTTTGTTTACGTAGTAGGCCCGAGCGGAGCGGGAAAATCGACATTTATCAAATTGATGTACCGCGAAGAAAAACCGACCAAAGGGCAAATCTTTCTCGGCGGCTTTAACGTCAGCCGGATCAAGGAACGTCAGATTCCCAGCGTTCGGCGCAGTATCGGAGTCGTCTTTCAGGATTTCAAGCTCCTTCCCACGCTGACGGTATTTGAAAATATCGCTTTTGCGATGGAAGTGATCGAAGCCAATAAGAAGCAGATCAAGCCGCGGGTGTCGGACGTACTCGGACTGGTGAAATTGAAGCACAAGGCGAAAATGCTGCCTTCCGAGCTGTCAGGCGGCGAGCAGCAGCGTGTTGCCTTGGCCAGGGCGCTGGTGAACAGCCCCGGGATTATCATCGCCGACGAGCCCACAGGCAACCTCGACCCCGAAACCTCCTGGGAGATTATGAACCTGTTTGAAGAGATCAACCAGCGCGGGACCACAGTAGTAATGGCTACCCACAACCGTGAGATCGTCAACACCATCCGCAAGCGCGTCATCGCCATCGAGGGCGGCCAGATCGTTCGCGACGAACAGAAGGGGGACTACGGCTATGAAAATTAGCACCCTGGGACGTCACGTTCGCGAAGGAGTCAAGAACCTCGGCAGAAACGGCTGGATGACTTTCGCCTCTGTCAGCGCTGTGACCATAACGCTTATGATTCTCGGCGTTTTTCTGCTCTTGGCGCTCAACGTCAACCACATTACCCAGAAGGTGGAGGACCAAGTAGAGATCCACGTCTTTTTGAATGTTTTGGCAGACAAACCTACGATTGATCAGGTGGAGTCGCAAATCCGAGCCAACCCCTTGGTCAAGAGCGTTACATATGTTCCCAAAAAGCAGGGCTTGGAAGAATTACGAGAATCGTTTAAAGAGAAAGCGTATTTCCTCGACGGGCTGGAGAACGAGAACCCGCTTCCCGACAAGTTTGTCGTCAGGACCAAGAAGCCGGAGGATACGGCTGCCGTGGCCAAGCAGGTCGGTACGATCGAGAATGTGGATAAAGTGGTGTACGGCGACGAGACGGTCGATGCGCTGTTTGCCGTGACAAAAGTCATCCGCAACATCGGTTTGGTGTTTATCATCGGCCTCGCGTTTACGGCGATGTTTTTGATCGCCAATACGATCAAACTGACGATTGTCGCCCGCCGCCGGGAGATCGAGATCATGAAGCTGGTCGGGGCGACCAACTGGTTTATCCGCTGGCCGTTTTTTATCGAAGGTTTGTTCATGGGGATACTGGGCGCGATCATTCCGATACTGCTGCTGGGCACGGGCTATTACTTCCTGTTGCGTGCCATGCATTCCAACCTGGCCGGATCCCTGTTCGACCTGCTGCCGATGTTCCCGCTGTCCTATCAAATCGCGGTCATTTTGCTGGCCATCGGAGCGTTTATCGGGATTTGGGGAAGTCTGGTGTCGGTGCGCCGATTCCTGCGAGTATAAAAAGCACAGAAGGAAGTTGAGATTGGGAGGAGACTTATGAAAAAGAAGGTCGTACTGCCTGTCTTGTTAACCGGCTTGCTGGTATGGGGAAGCGTGCCTGCCGAGCCGATCATGGCGAATAGCGCCTCATTAGATAAGATCAACAAAGAAATCGAACAAATTCGCAAAAACCAGCAGGCGAAGAAGCAAAATCTGCAGTCGATTAAAAATGAGATCAATAGTTTAAAAAATCAGCAGGCCAACCTGAATGACGAACTGATGGCGATTGACTTGCGCCGAAATGAAACACAGCGTAAGATCGACAAACTGGATAAAGACATCAAGGTGACGACGGAGAAGGCAGTCGAAGCCCAGGCAGAGCTGGACGAAGCTACAGACCGGGTGAAGAAGCGGGATGCGCTGTTAAAGACACGCGTCAAAGCGATGTACGAGGGCGGCACCGTAACCTATCTGGATGTGCTGCTGGGTTCGTCGGACTTTGGGGATTTCCTTACTCGCCTGCAAGGATTGCAGATGATCGTGGAGCAGGATACCCGCATTTTGGAAGACAACATCCGCGACAAGGAAACGATCGAGGCCAAAAAGAAAGAAGTGGATAAGCAACTCGCCAGCTTAAATGATATGATAGAACAACAGGAAGCGTTAAAGGCTGACTTGGACAAGCAGTACGAGCGCAGCAAACAGGTGAAGGCAGCTCTTGCGGAAAAAGAAACCCACCTGCACGAAATTCAGGAGGAAGAAGAGCAGGAGCTGTTGGCGATGGCCCAACAGGAGGCGGCCAAGGTCGCCGAGAGGTCCAAGCTTCAAGCGGTGAGTGACTACAAGGGAGGAAAGATGTTCCTTCCGCTGCCGCCTGGCTCGTTCTACATCAGCTCTGGATTCGGAGCGCGCCCCGACCCGTTCACCGGCAAGCAGGTCGGGCATAACGGCCTCGACATGGCAGCCCCCAAGGGGACGAATATCTACGCGGCGGCTGACGGCATCGTCATCGTGGCGGGATATGTCAACGGGTTCGGGAACTGCGTGATGATCAAACACAGCGAAGAAATCACCACCCTTTACGGCCACATCCGCGAGGGCGGCATTCAGGTCTCCGTCGGGCAGTCTGTCAAGGCCGGAGACAAGATCGCTGAAGTAGGTTCGACTGGGCGGTCGACCGGGAACCATCTCCACTTTACGGTGTATAAAAACAATATAGCAGTAGATCCGTCACCGTATATCCGCTAACGAAACGCTCCTACAAACAAATATTGTGCCTTCGGTTTGCATACACTAGCTGCATACCTTTTTCCACCGGGGTGCACAAAGGATGGTGTTTGAAGAATGAAATGGAATGGACGTTCTGTGTTTGTGGTTGCCCTTGTCTGCATGGTCGCCAGCAGTTTGTTGACGTTGGCTGTCGTGCGGGGCGGGTCGGCAAGCATAGGCACCCAAGGAGCGGTTGCAACGGCGGGTAACCTCTTGTCGCTGGGAGGCGCTCAAAGCTACCCGAAAGAGTTTTCCAAGCTATTTGATACTTATCAAATAATCAAGAAAAACTACGTTCACGACGTGCCGAGCGAACAGTTGATCGAGGGAGCCATCGAAGGGATGGTCGGATCGCTCGACGACCCGTATTCCTCTTACATGGATCCGACTGCGGCCGAGGAGTTCAACACATCGCTGCACTCTTCATTCGAAGGCATCGGGGCGGAAGTGACACTGAAAAACGGCCGGGTGACAATCGTCTCGCCGTTTAAAGGATCACCGGCGGAACTGGCGGGGCTTAGGGCAAACGATCAAATTCTCAGTGTCAACGGCGAGTCCCTGGAAGGTCTGGACCTGCAAAAGGCAGTTTCCAAAATTCGCGGCCCTAAAGGAACCAAGGCAACGCTCAAGGTTCTGCGTCCGGGAATGACGGAGCCGATTACAGTCGTCGTCATCCGGGACAACATTCCGATCGAGACTGTACACCAAAGTATTATTCAAAGGGGCGCAGACAAATTCGGCAGAATCGAGATTACCCAGTTTTCCGCCGATACGGCCAAGCACTTCTTTGAAGAACTGGCCCAATTGGAGAAACAAAACATCAAGGGTCTGGTCATTGACGTTCGCGGCAACCCCGGCGGTTACCTGACGGCTGTCAGAGAGATTGCCGAACAGTTGATTCCGGAGAAAAAGGCGATCGTGAAAATCGAATACGGCGATAAGTCCAGAGAGGTCGAAGAGTACCACTCCAAGGTGGATTCCGCCAAGCCTTACCCGATCGTGGTGCTGACCGACGGAGGCAGTGCCAGCGCGTCCGAGATTCTGGCGGGCGCGATGAGCGAGAGCGGCGGGTATAAATTAGTCGGCGAGAAGACCTTTGGCAAAGGGACGGTACAAAACACCGTCGAGATGGGCGACAAGAGCCAATTGAAGCTGACCATCGCCAAATGGCTGACTCCAAAAGGGGAGTGGATCAACAAAAAAGGGATCGAACCGGATGTTGCCGTCACTCAGCCGGAGTATTTCAAAGCGACGCAGCTTCCTCAGGACAAGGTGCTGGAAGAAGACATGACCGGGGTTGAGGTGAAGAACCTGCAGCTGATTTTGGACGGCTTAAAACTGTCGCCGGGACGAAACGACGGCTATTTCGATGCCAAAACCAAAGCGGCAGTGGAACGTTTCCAAAAGGAAAATAAACTTCCAGTTACAGGAAAAGTGGATCCAGCTACAGGAGCGGCTCTGCAAGATGCGCTCATCGAGCAAATCCGCAATCCGCAAAACGACAATCAGCTTCAAAAAGCGCTCGACGTCCTACAGAAGGAAGCAAAAGCCAAAGGAAAATAACGTCCCCATTCGGCAGGGAATCGCTTTCTATCTGTAGAAGTTAAAAACCACGGAAAACAGTCCGTGGTTTTTCTTTTTTCCAAACACGAGGTGATACCATGACAAACGGCTGGTTGTCGTTGTTTTACATCTTCGTCTTGTTTATCTATTTGCAATATCGGAAGCAGATGGCGATGGAACGTCAGTTATTCGCTGTTCGCATACATTCTCCGATTTTACAGACGCTGCGCTCTGTCGGTTTTGGCTTGGTCGGCGGGTTGTTTGTGTCGCTGGCAGCAGGCGCCTTGGGAATCGTCGTCCAGGCGGGTAACCTTTGGATGGTTTGGGCGATTTCGATCCTCCTGTTCTGTTTTCGCGTCCGGTTTCTCTGCTTTGCCTATGCGGTTGGCGGCTTGACTCTCCTGCAGTGGCTCGCTCTTTTGTGGCCGGCGGGGGTCTCCGTACAGGGAATCGGCACGTTCTGGAGCTGGATATTGGCGGCCAAGCCGGTGCCGCTGCTGGCAGTGGTGGCGCTGATGCATTTTGCCGAAGCGGTATTGATTCGCTGGAACGGGGGAAGAGATGCGTCTCCGCTGTATTTGGAAGGCAAGCGGGGAAAGATTGTCGGCGCGTACCATATGCAGTCCTTCTGGTTAACTCCGCTGCTGCTCCTGGTGCCGATGCAGGCGAACAGCGGACTTGCGCTGCAGTTGTTTTCGGGCTGGCCGCTGTTTTCCCCCGATCTTGCAAGCAGCGTGTACGGTTTGCTGTTCATCCCGGCGGTTACCGGCTTCTCCGACATGACACAGACGGTGACCCCTGATCAAAAGGCGCGGGAAACGGCTGGTCCGCTTGGCCTGTATTCGCTTGTACTGCTGCTGCTTTCCTACGCCGCCGTACATGTCCCCGCCCTTTCCATCGCGGCGGCATTGTTTGCGATTATCGGACATGAGGGATTGTTCCGGTTAAGTCAACGACGCGAACAGAAGCATGCGCCGTTTTTTATTCAGTCGTCCAGGGGAGTAAAGGTGATGGCGGTCATACCGGGAACGCCGGCGGAAGAGATGGGGATTCTCTGCGGAGAGGTCATCGTCAAAGTCAACGGGATTCCGGTACGGGATAAGACAGAGCTGTACACCGCTCTGCAGGCCAATTCGGCTTACTGCAAAATGGAGGTCCTGACCTACAGTAAAGAGCCGAAATTCGTTCAATGTGCCGTCTATGCCGGCAATCACCATCAATTGGGAATTATCGTGGTACCGGACTCTGAGACCAAGTACTACGTAGATGTTCGCAGGCTCAATCTGGTCCAATTGTTGAAACAGCGCATCAGCAAGATAAAGCTGGGTGCATGAAAAGAACCCGAGGTCAACTGGCCTCGGGTTCTTCCCTTCTGGGTGTCTCTAGTCCGGTTACATCTTGCGGCGTGATCCTGTCTCCATTGTCCAGTTGGAATTCGATCAGGCCGTTTTTCATGCTGACCGATGTAATCACACCGGTTTTATCCGCATCGGTTGAAGTGCCGTCCGGATTTTCCTGCTGTCCCTTGTAGGAGACTGTATAGCCGATCATCTGTGTGTACTTCAGCGTGCTGTCTACCCAATCGCCGGTATCGACAGTGCCGCTCGAATCCACGCCGGTGACATCCTCGCGGGGTACGACATCGTCCCCGATGATGAAGTAGATTTTGCCGTCTTTCATCTTGACGCCGTCGATCGAGCCGGTCTTGGGCTCTCTGCTGACTTCCCCGGTATCGGGATCTTTTGTCGTCAGATCATAGGTGGCTGTTTTTCCCACGAGCTGTTCATATTGGCGGATGTTTAACAGGCTGCTGTTGGATTCTTCCATCAGCGACTGCATGCGGGTCAAACGTTCCACCATCGTCATGATGGCGGTCTGCTGGACGAACTGCTGATTGTCCATCGGCGAAAGCGGGTCCTGATACTTCAACTGCTCGAGCATCAGCCGCATAAACGCATTTTGATCTATATCCGTGGAAAACTCTTTTTTTCCTTTGTAGCTGTAATTAGGCGGAATATATAGCGAATTGTTTACGCTGTCCGGCATGTGCGATCCTCCTTGGGAAGCGGTGCTTCCAAGCTTTCCTTTTCTTTATCGGCAAAATGGCAGGAAGGGAACAGACAAACGTTTGTTCGAATTTCCTGCTTAAAATTCGAATGTTTGTGCTATAATGAGTGATAGGTTAAAGAAAATTGTTCGTGTAAAAAGAAGGAGGAGCGGCAGGATGGAGCAGTTTCAATTAGTTTCGGAATATCAGCCATCCGGTGACCAACCGACAGCGATTGCTGAGTTGGTGTCTGGCGTCCGGGCGGGGAAGCGGCACCAGACCCTGCTGGGGGCAACCGGAACGGGCAAGACCTTTACTATTGCACAAGTCATCGCGCAAGTGAACAAGCCGACCCTGGTCTTGGCCCACAACAAGACACTCGCTGCACAGTTGGCGGCGGAATTTAAAGAGTTTTTTCCGCATAATGCGGTGGAATACTTCGTCAGCTATTACGACTACTACCAACCAGAGGCGTACATCCCGCAATCGGATACGTACATCGAGAAGGACTCCAGCGTCAATGAAGAGATCGACAAGCTGCGCCACTCGGCTACCAGCGCTCTTTTTGAGCGGCGGGATGTGATCATCGTCGCCTCCGTATCCTGCATCTACGGATTGGGTTCACCGGAGGAGTACCGCGAGCTGGTGCTCTCTTTGCGCGTCGGCATGGAGAAAAGCCGGGAAGAAGTGCTGCACCGGCTGGTCGATATCCAGTACACGCGCAACGACATCAATTTTGTCCGCGGAACCTTCCGGGTACGCGGCGACGTCCTGGAGATCTTCCCGGCATCCAACAGCGAGCAGGCGATCCGGGTCGAATTTTTTGGCGATGAAATCGAACGGATT
This sequence comes from Brevibacillus sp. B_LB10_24, assembly GCF_046036945.1. Classification (NCBI taxonomy): domain Bacteria; kingdom Bacillati; phylum Bacillota; class Bacilli; order Caryophanales; family Paenibacillaceae; genus Brevibacillus; species Brevibacillus sp. B_LB10_24. The sequence goes on from NZ_JBJQOQ010000002.1 coordinate 351,807, forward strand.
ACCTCGATCGACGTGCTGACCGGGGAAATTCTCGGGACTCGCGAGCACGTTGCTATTTTCCCGGCATCCCACTATGTCACCCGCGAGGAGAAGATGAAACTGGCGATTGCCGGGATTCAGGCGGAATTGGAAGAGCGGCTGAAGGAACTGCGCGACCAGGGCAAGCTGTTGGAAGCGCAGCGCTTGGAGCAGCGCACTCGCTACGACATCGAAATGATGATGGAGATGGGCTTTTGTTCCGGGATTGAGAACTACTCGCGCCATTTGACCGGACTGCCGCCTGGACATCCGCCGTACACCCTGCTGGATTACTTCCCGGAAGATTTTTTGCTGGTTGTCGACGAGTCTCACATGAGCTTGCCGCAGGTGCGGGGCATGTACAATGGCGACAGGGCCCGCAAAGACGTCTTGGTAGAGCACGGGTTCCGGCTTCCGTCGGCGAGGGACAACCGCCCGCTGCAATTTTCCGAGTTTGAGCAGAAGATTCATCAGACGATTTACATTTCGGCAACGCCCGGGCCCTACGAGATGGAACACTGTCCCGAAGTCGTGCAGCAAGTCATTCGTCCCACCGGCCTTGTGGACCCAACGATTGACGTTCGGCCGATCAAGGGGCAGATTGACGATCTGATCGGCGAGATACAAGCTACGATCGCCAAAGACGAGCGCGTGCTTGTGACCACGCTGACGAAAAAGATGGCAGAGGATTTGACCGACTACCTGAAGGAGATCGGGATCAAGGTTCGCTATCTGCACTCCGATATCAAGACGATCGAGAGAATGCAGATCCTGCGCTCCCTTCGGCTCGGCGAATTTGACGTGTTGATTGGGATCAACCTTCTGCGCGAGGGTCTCGACCTGCCGGAGGTGTCACTGGTGGCGATCCTGGATGCGGACAAGGAAGGCTTCCTGCGCAACGAGCGCTCCTTGATCCAGACGATTGGCCGCGCTGCCCGCAATGCGGAAGGCAGGGTCATCATGTACGCCGACCGCATGACGGATTCGATGGCCGCTGCGATCCGCGAGACCGAGCGGCGCCGCAGCATCCAGTTGGCGTATAATGAGCAGCATGGCATCACGCCGCAAACGGTGAAAAAGGCGGTTCGCGACGTGATCGAGGCCACCCGGGTCGCCGAGGAAAAGGCCGATTACCTGCCGCACGCCGAATTCAAGAAGCTGTCGAAAAAAGACCGCCAGCAGGTAATCGAGCGAATGGAAGAAGAGATGAAGGAAGCGGCGCGCAATCTGTTGTTCGAACGGGCGGCAGAGCTGCGTGACCTGATTCTTGAGCTGAAAGCCGAAGGATAAGGAGTGGAAAAGAGACATGCCGCTTGAACAAATCATCGTCAAAGGCGCAAGGGCCCACAATCTGAAAAATATCGACGTAGTGATTCCGCGCGACAAGTTTGTCGTACTGACTGGCCTTTCCGGCTCAGGGAAGTCGTCCCTCGCCTTTGACACGATATACGCTGAGGGGCAGCGGCGTTATGTAGAGTCCCTCTCCGCATACGCCCGGCAGTTCCTCGGTCAGATGGATAAACCTGACGTGGATTCGATCGAGGGGCTGTCGCCCGCGATCTCCATCGATCAGAAGACGACCAGCCGCAATCCGCGATCCACTGTCGGCACGGTGACCGAAATCTACGACTACCTGCGGCTGCTCTACGCCCGGATCGGCAAGCCGATCTGTCCGGAACACGGGATCGAGATCACGTCGCAGACCATTGAACAGATGGTGGACCGCGTGCTGGAGTATCCGGAACGAACCCGCATTCAGATCCTGGCGCCGCTCGTACAGGGGCGCAAAGGGGAACACGTCAAGCTGCTGGATGATATTCGCAAGCAGGGCTATGTGCGTGTCCGCGTCGATGGCGAGGTTCGCGACTTGTCGGAAGAGATCAAGCTGGAAAAGAACAAAAAGCACTCGATTGAAGTCGTCATCGACCGGATCGTCGTGAAGCCGGACGTTCAGACGCGGCTGGCTGACTCCCTGGAGACGGCCCTGCGGCTGGCTGACGGCAAAGTCATCGTGGACGTGATCGATCAGGAAGAGCTGTTGTTCAGCGAGAAGCATGCCTGTCCGATCTGCGGATTTTCGATTGGCGAACTGGAACCGCGCATCTTCTCGTTCAACAGCCCGTTCGGAGCATGTCCGGAATGTGACGGCCTGGGAGTCAAATTGGAGGTCGACCCCGATCTGGTCATCCCCGACCTTACCAAGACCCTGGAAGAGGGAGCGATTGAAGCCTGGGAACCGAAATCCTCCAGTTACTACCAACAGCTCTTGGCTTCGGCCTGCCGTCACTTTGGAATTCCGATGGACGTGAAAGTGGAAGAGCTGCCGGAAGAGCAGTTGAAGATCGTATTGTACGGAAACAGAGCGGAGAAGATCCACTTCCGCTATGAGAATGAATTTGGACAAGTGCGGGAGGCGGTCGTGCCTTTTGAGGGAGTCATCCCCAATTTGCAGCGTCGCCACGTAGAGACGAGCTCTGACTACATTCGCGAGATGATCGAGGGTTTCATGGGGCAAAAGCCTTGCCCGGTCTGCAAAGGGCAGCGCCTGCGCCAGGAGAGTCTGGCTGTGTTGGTCGGCGAGCGGAACATCTCGCAGCTGACTGATTTATCGATTGTCGAAGCCTATCAGTTTGCAGATGAGCTGCAGTTAAGTGAAAAAGACGCGAAGATTGCCAATCAGGTCCTGAAAGAAGTGAAAGCGCGGCTGCGTTTTCTCATCGACGTCGGCCTGGATTACTTGACGCTCAGCCGGGCAGCCGGCACGCTTTCCGGCGGGGAGGCGCAGCGGATTCGGCTGGCGACTCAGATCGGCTCCAGTCTAATGGGCGTCCTGTATATTTTGGATGAACCGAGCATCGGGCTTCACCAGCGGGACAACAGCCGGTTGATCAAGACGCTGGAACACATGACCAGCCTCGGCAATACCCTGATCGTCGTTGAGCACGACGAGGATACGATGATGGCCTGCGATTACATCATCGACATTGGTCCGGGTGCAGGGATTCACGGTGGACAGGTTGTCGCGGCCGGCACGCCGGAGGAAGTGATGCAGAACCCAGCTTCCTTGACAGGCGCTTATTTGAGCGGCCGCAAGTTTATCGCGGTTCCGGCGGAGCGGCGTCAGCCGAACGGCAAGTGGGTAGCCATCGAGGGCGCCAAGGAAAACAACTTGAAGAACATCAACGTGAAGATCCCGCTCGGGGTGTTTGTAGCCGTTACGGGTGTCTCCGGCTCTGGCAAGAGTACGCTTGTCAATGAAATCCTGCACAAGACCTTGGCCCGTGAGTTGAACCGGGCAAAGACGAAGCCGGGGGCTTACCGGCGCATCACCGGTTTGGAGCACTTGGACAAGGTGATCGATATCGACCAGTCTCCGATCGGACGGACCCCTCGTTCCAACCCGGCTACGTACACTGGCGTGTTCGACGATATTCGCGACTTGTTCGCCCAGACCAACGAAGCGAAGGTGCGCGGCTACAAGAAGGGCCGCTTCAGCTTCAACATCAAGGGAGGGCGCTGCGAGGCGTGCAGCGGCGACGGGATTATCAAGATCGAAATGCACTTTTTGCCTGACGTCTACGTGCCTTGTGAAGTATGTCACGGGCGGCGGTATAACCGTGAGACGCTGGAAGTGAAGTACAAGGGCAAGAGCATTTCCGACGTGCTGGAAATGACGATCGAGGATGCCCTCGAGTTTTTCCGCAATATCCCTAAGATCGAACGCAAGCTGCAGACCATCGTTGACGTCGGTCTCGGCTACATGAAGCTGGGTCAGCCGGCCACGACGCTGTCCGGCGGAGAAGCACAGCGGGTGAAGCTGGCATCGGAGCTGTACCGGCGCAGCAACGGCCGTACGCTGTACATTCTGGATGAACCGACGACGGGTCTGCACACGGACGATATTGACCGTTTGTTGAAGGTGCTGCAGCGGCTGGTGGAAAACGGCGATACAGTGCTGGTGATCGAACACAACCTGGATGTGATCAAAACGGCCGATTATATGATCGACTTGGGGCCTGAAGGAGGAACCCGCGGCGGACAGATCGTTGCCACAGGCACCCCGGAGCAGGTGATTCAGGTAGAGGGCTCCTATACCGGTCAATTTTTGGCGCCGATCTTGGAGCGGGACCGCCAGCGGACCAAGCAGCGGATGGAGCAGCTCGTAACCGGCTAGAGTGGCAGATTGATCTGGTGAGATAGATTCAGGAAGACAGGCGGACGTAAAGGTGTTCCGCCTTATTCCCCTTCCTGGCGGCTGCATACTGTAAAAGTTCCTTGTCCTCCTGACACTGCCGCTCAATATCATAACACTTGGACTTTTCTGGTTTGTCGTCAATGCTGTCACGTTCGCCCTGACCGTTCGGATGGTGAACGGTTTTGATATCGTTGGACAGTCTCTCTGGCTGATCACAATCATGCTGCTGCGTTGACCAGCCTGTTGGGATGGCTGATCGACGCCGCGGTGAGCAAAGAGTGAGCGGGACGAAAGAAAATGGACAGCGATGGTTGTTCCGGGCAGTCCATCTCCGATACAATAAAGGAAATGCCTGTTGACGCGAAAAGTGTTCGCCGTAAAGGAGAGAAGCATGCGTAAAACAAATGTAAGCCATGTCGTCGAACATTTTCATATGAAAGTGCTGAGTGGAGAGCTAGGGCTTGGACGTGAAATCACGGTGACCGATTTAAGCCGTCCGGGTTTGCAGTTGGCCGGCTACTACTCGTACTATCCGGCTGAGCGGATTCAACTGTTTGGCCTGACTGAGATGGAGTTTTTGCAGACACTGAGCCGCGAAGACCGGCTGGAGCGGTTTCGGTTCTTGATGGATGACGAGACCCCTTGCATATGCGTGACCCGCAATCAGCAGGCGATGCCGGAACTTCTGGAAATATCCGAAGAAAAAAGCGTTCCCGTACTCTTATCGCCGCTGGCCACGACCAGCCTGGTCAGCAAGCTGACCAACTTCCTGGAGAACCGGCTGGCGAAGTCCACTACGATCCACGGTGTGCTAACCGATGTTTACGGCATCGGGGTACTGATCGTCGGTTCCAGCGGGATCGGCAAGAGCGAAACCGCTTTGGAACTGGTGAAGCGCGGACACCGGCTGGTAGCCGATGATGCCGTTGAGATCAGCCAGTCACAGGAAGGGCAGCTGGTAGGAACGGCGCCTGAGTTGATTCAGCACTTGCTGGAGATCCGCGGTCTGGGGATCATCAATGTCATGACGATGTTCGGGGCCCGTGCCGTGCGCAATATGAAAAACATTGCACTGGTGGTTCAACTGGAGTTGTGGGAGAAGGACAAACAGTATGAACGCCTTGGCCTGGACGAAGAGAAAATGAAGATCATTGACACGGAACTGCCGGTGATCACGGTTCCGGTAAGGCCCGGACGAAATCTGGCCGTCATCATTGAAGTGGCGGCGATGAACTATCGGCTGAAGCGGATGGGATATAATGCCGCCATGCACTTTGCCAAACGGTTGACAGATACCATCGAGGATTCCGATCCAGACTTATGACAGCGAAGGAGCAGGAATGACAATGCGTCGGACAAACAGATATTCGGTAAACGGAGCAAACCCGCTGTGGCAGCTGTATCGGACTGTTAGTTTTTGGAAGGTGATGAAGAACTTTATCGTCATCCAAATCGCCCGTTATTGTCCGTTCCTTTCCTGGAAAAACTGGCTGTATCGGACATTTCTGCGCATGGAGGTAGGCGAACAGACGGCAGTGGCGTTAATGGTCATGATGGATATCATGTTTCCGGAGCTGATCAAAATCGGCAGCAACTGCGTAATCGGATACAACACGACGATACTGGCTCACGAGTACCTCGTCGACGAGTACCGCCTTGGCGAAGTAAAAATCGGCGATAGGGTGCTTGTCGGCGCCAACTCGACGATTTTGCCAGGGGTCGTCATCGGCGATGGAGCGATTGTCGCAGCCGGTACTGTCGTGCACAAAAACGTCCCGCCAGGCGCTTTTGTCGGTGGAAATCCCATGCAAATCATTCGGGAAGCGGATTGATTCAATTCGCTTTTTTTTTGTCTCCAATTGTCTGACAATTCGGTTGACCGTTGACCAACTGCCTGTTTAGTGGTACATTTCAACTAACCTTTCACTTTAGTTTATTAGCAGAGTAAAGCGTTTGGAGGGAAAAGCTATGGCAAGGCCGTTGGTATTCGAAAAACCGCTGGGAATGCGGGATATTTTGCCGGAGTCGCTCATCAAACAGCGCCAATTGGAATCGGCGCTCCGACATTGTATCGAAAAGTGGGGATACGACGAAATTGTCACACCCTCCCTGGAATATTACGACACGGTAGGAGCGGCAAGTGCGACATTGGAAAATCGCATGTTCAAGCTGTTGGATAAGCAGGGGCACACTGTCGTGCTGCGTCCGGACATGACATCCCCGATTGCCAGGGTTGTCGCTTCGCTGTACAAGGATGTGCCTTTGCCCATCCGGCTGTTTTATCAAACCAATGTGTTTCGGGCACAGGAGAAGGAAGCCGGGCGAAATGCGGAATTTTTCCAGACCGGTGTGGAGCTGATCGGCGCGGAGTCAGGCGATGCCGATGCAGAAGTGATCGCGTTGGCGGTATCTTGTCTGCAAGCAGCAGAAGTGAATGCCTTTAAAATCGCAATTGGGCATGTGGACTTTGCCAGTGGACTGCTGGAGGAGATCGTTTCCGATCAGGCTGATCGGGACCGCCTCTGGCAGTTTTTACAGGATCGGGATTACGTCGGCTATCGACAAATGGCCGGGTCGTTGAACATAACAGATACGGAGCGGCACCGGCTGCACGCCTTGCTGCATTTGCGCGGAGGGAAGGAGAAGATCGAGGAAGCGCGTCAACTGACGGTAAACGGCAAGGCCCGCAAAGCCGTCCAGACGGTTTTCTCTGTGTGGGAAGCGCTGGAAGCGTATGGCGTGACGGAGCACCTCCTGCTCGATTTCAATCTGGTCAGCAGTCTCAATTATTACACAGGTGCTGTTTTTGAAGGGTATGCCGCCGATCTCGGATCTCCGCTGGTAACCGGCGGCCGTTACGATCACCTGCTGGCTCAGTTTGGCCGGCCCGCACCGGCTACCGGCTTTGCGATCAAAATGGATCGGCTGATGCAGGTAACATCAATTCGGCCGAGAGAGATATCGCAGCGCTTGGCCATTCTGTACCCGGCGAGCAGTCGTCAGGATGCGCTGTTGGAAGCGCAGAAACTGCGCAAAACCGGTCGTACCGTGATCACACACCTGTGTGCGAGCGAGGAGGCGGCTGAAGAGTGGAGCCGGGAGCGAGGATATGAGGTAGTATATGTCAACGGTAGGGAGGGGAGAGGATGAGTCAGCCAATCAATCTAAAAAAGCTGACGATAGCCATGCCGAAAGGGCGGATATTTGAAGAGTCGCTGGTGTTTTTGCGGGAGGCGGGGGTAAAGGTGGCCGCTGATTTGCAAGATTCCCGCAAGCTCATCATTCCAGTGGAAGAGAGTGAACTGGAATTTATCCTGGCGAAGCCGGCCGATGTACCGACCTATGTGGAGTACGGTGTAGCCGATGTCGGGGTCGTAGGAAAAGATGTGCTGCTGGAAGAAGAGCGCGATATCTACGAGCTGCTCGATCTATTGATTGGCCGCTGCCGCATGATGGTCGCCGGACTCCCCGATTGGCAGCCGACGGAGGCGCCCCGCGTAGCGACGAAATACCCGCGGATCGCTTCCCGTTATTTTCGCGAGCAGGGACAGCAGGTGGAAGTAATCAAACTGAACGGGTCAGTCGAGCTGGCTCCTTTGATCGGTCTGGCCGACCGGATTGTCGACATCGTCTCTACCGGGCAGACCTTGCGCGAAAACGGCCTCATCGAATTGGAGCATATCTGCGATATCACGACGCGGCTTATCGCTAACCGGGCCAGTTACCGGATGAAGAGCGAAGCGGTAGATGAGATTGCCCAGAAGTTTTTACAAGTAATTCCAACGAATAATATAGCAGTGATGTAAGTGGGGATGAGATAAAACATGGTGAAAATCGTAGATTCCGGTCAATTTGACACCCGCCGCAGCGTAGACAGCGGCACGAGCGAACAGCAGGCAGCAGTGCGTAAGATCCTCGAGGGGGTTAAGGCAGAGGGAGATGAAGCAGTCCGCTTCTACACAAAGGAGTTTGATCAAGTCGAGCTGCGCGATTTCCGCGTGAGTGAAGCAGAATTTGCGGAGGCGGAGCAGCTGGTCAGCGCCGATGTGGCTAAGGCACTCCAGGAAGCAGCGGCCAATATCGCCGAATACCATCAGCGGCAGGTACGTCAGTCGTGGTTTTCGACCAAGGAGAGCGGTACTCTGCTGGGACAACTGGTGCGCCCGCTCAAACGAGTGGGGCTATACGTCCCGGGAGGACGGGCAGCGTATCCTTCGTCTGTTCTGATGAACGCGATCCCTGCACGTGTAGCTGGGGTAAGCGAGATCGTCATGGTATCCCCGCCGGGGAAAGACGGCAAGGTGAATCCGGCCATTCTCGTCGCCGCGCGAATTGCCGGCGTCACAGAGATCTACAAAGTGGGCGGCGCCCAAGCGATTGGAGCACTGACTTACGGGACGAACTCGATTCCTGCGGTGGATAAAATCGTCGGTCCCGGCAACATTTACGTCGCCTTGGCCAAACGCGAAGTATTTGGGCTGGTCGATATCGACATGGTGGCTGGACCAAGCGAGATCGTCGTCTTGGCCGATGATTCAGCCAACCCGCGATATGTCGCCGCCGATCTGCTGTCCCAGGCCGAGCACGATCCGATGAGCTCGGCTGTGCTCGTCACCCCTTCGCGACCGCTGGCAGAACAGGTGGCAGCGGAATTGGAGCGGCAGGTGGCATTGCTCCCTCGCCGGGAGATTGCAGAGGCCGCATTGCGGGACTATGGCGCGATCTGTGTCGTGGGTGATCTGGAGGAGGGCTTTGCGGTCGTCAATCGATTGGCTCCGGAGCATTTGGAACTGTTAATCGACGATCCCTTTGGCCAACTGGGCAAGGTGGAAAACGCCGGGGCCATTTTTCTCGGACCGTACAGCTCGGAGCCGGTCGGCGATTACTTTGCCGGCACCAACCACGTCCTTCCGACCAACGGGACAGCGCGATTTTCTTCCCCGCTGTCTGTAGACGACTTTATCAAAAAGTCCAGTGTCATCTCCTACAGCAAGGCGGATCTAAAGGCAAACGGCGCAAAAATCGTCGCACTTGCCGAGCAGGAAGGGCTTACCGCCCACGCCCGGGCGATTCAGGAGCGGTTATCTGATTTTAAATGACAAGTATGAAAATTAGATTTTAGATAACGGAGTGAACCAAGATGGCAGAAATGACGCGAACCGCAAGCATATCCCGAAAAACAAATGAGACCGACATCACCCTGGCCTTTACAATCGATGGGGAAGGCAGCAGCCAATTGCAGACAGATGTGCCGTTTTTAAATCACATGCTGGATTTGTTCGCCCGCCATGGAAAGTTTGATCTAGACGTACGGGCTAAGGGCGATATCGAGATCGATTACCATCATACGGTAGAGGATATCGGCATCTGCCTGGGGCAGGCGCTGCGGGAGGCATTAGGAGACAAAAAAGGCATCAGGCGATACGGAAATGCCTTCGTCCCGATGGACGATGCGCTGGCGCAGGTCGTCATCGATTTGAGCAATCGTCCGCACTTGGAGTACCGGGCTGTGTATCCGTCGGCGCAAGTCGGGCAGTTTCCCACCGAATTGGTTCACGAGTTTCTCTGGAAATTGGCACTCGAAGCGCGGATGAACCTGCACGTGATCCTGCATTACGGCCATAACACGCACCACATGATAGAGGCGATTTTTAAGGCGCTGGGACGCGCTCTGGATGAGGCAGTTTCGCTTGATCCCAGAGTCAAAGGCGTACCGTCGACAAAGGGGATGCTGTAGCGTGATTGGGATCGTCGATTATGGCATGGGCAACCTGTACAGTTTGGGGAAGGCCCTGGAGCGGTTGAACTGTTCGTACCAATTTGTATCGGCTCCCGAGAGACTGGCCGAGTATGGAGGGCTCATCCTTCCGGGAGTGGGGGCGTTCGCCGATGCGATGAACAACATTCGCGAACTGAGGCTGCTGTCGGCTATCGGCAGATACGCCGAAAGCGGAAAACCGCTGCTCGGTATCTGCCTGGGCATGCAGCTGTTGTTTCATTCAAGCGAGGAGCATGGCAGCAATGAAGGGCTGGGGCTCTTGGCAGGTAAGGCGGTGCGATTTCGCGGCGAACTGAAAATACCTCATATGGGGTGGAACCAATTGCAGCTGAAGGCACCGAAACATCCGCTTTTGCAAGGCATTGCTGATGGAGATTACGCCTATTTCGTTCATTCCTATCACGTCTGTGTGGACGATTCCGGCGACTTGTTGGCGGTTACCGATTACGGGCATGAGGTGACTGCGATTGTCGGACAGGGCAACATTTACGGTATGCAGTTTCATCCCGAGAAAAGCGGGGATACAGGCATGCGTCTGCTTCAAAACTTTGCCATGCAGTGCGAGGGGGTTTTGCTATGAGCTTTACCATCTACCCGGCAATCGATATACGGGGGGGCAAATGCGTCCGGCTGTATCAGGGGGATTACGCTCAGGAGACAGTCTACGGAGAATCGCCGCTGGAAGTAGCGAAGCAATGGGTGGCTGAGGGGGCAAAATGGCTCCACCTCGTCGATCTGGACGGAGCCAAGGCGGGAGAGCCTGTTCACGCCGACCTGGTGTCGGCGATCGCCCAGGAAGTAGATGTTCCCGTACAGGTTGGCGGCGGAATCCGTACCGAAAAAGACATTTACCGATATGTAGAAGGCGGAGTCAGCCGCATCATACTGGGGACAGCTGCCATTGAAAATCGAGGGTTTGTCGAAAAATCGCTGCGTCTGTACGGAAAGCAGATTGCGATCGGCCTTGACTGCCGTCGGGGATATGTCGCGACCCGCGGTTGGCTGGAGACGACGGATTTAAAGGCGGTTGATCTCGCCAAGGAATTGTCCGCCATGGGTGCCGGGACCTTCATCTATACGGATATATCGCGGGACGGTACACTTACCGGCCCGAATGTGGAAGAGATCGTCGGGCTGGCAAGGGCCACGGGCAAACAGGTGATTGCCTCAGGCGGCGTGAGTACAACGGCAGATCTGCTGGCGCTGGCCCAGTTTGCTGCTGAAGGGGTAACGGGCGCGATCGTTGGGAAGGCTCTCTACACCGGTGCCGTTCAGCTTTCAGCCGCACTACGCCAGTTGCAGGAGGAGGAGATCTGACGTGTTAGCCAAACGAATCATTCCTTGCCTGGACGTAAAAGATGGACGAGTCGTCAAGGGGATCCAATTCCTCGGCCTGCGCGATGCCGGAGATCCGGTGGAGTTGGCAAAAAAATACAGCGAAGAGCGGGCTGACGAGCTGGTTTTTCTCGATATATCCGCATCACATGAAGGGCGCAAAACGATGGTAGACGTCATTGAACAGACGGCGGCCAACATTACGATTCCGTTTACGGTCGGGGGCGGCATTAACAGCGTAGACGATATGAAGCGAATTTTGCGGGCTGGCGCTGATAAGATCTCTCTTAACACGGCTGCCGTGCTGCGGCCGGAGTTGATTCGGGAGGGTTCCAGGGTCTTCGGGTCTCAATGTATTGTCGTCGCGATTGATGCCCGCCGTACCGGCGAAGGCAAATGGGAGGTCTACACCCACGGCGGCCGAAACGCCACTGGGCGGGATGTCATTGACTGGGCGAAAGAGGCTGAATCGTTGGGAGCGGGAGAGATCCTTTTGACCAGCATGGATCACGACGGAGAGAAGCAGGGATTCGGCATTGAATTGACCCGCTCCGTCTCTGAAGCAGTCGGCATTCCGGTGATCGCCTCCGGGGGAGCCGGGGGTGTAGAACACTTTGCTGAAGTCTTAACCGCCGGGAAGGCGGACGCAGCCCTTGCCGCTTCTATTTTCCACTACGCGGAGACGTCCATTTCTTCCGTAAAAGCTCATCTAGCCAAGAGAGGGGTTGTGGTTCGGCCATGAAAAATGCTATTCCCTGGGAGAGTTTGCGCTTTGATGCCGACGGGCTCATCCCGGTTGTCGTACAGGATGCTGTCAGTAAAGAGGTGCTGACGCTTGCCTATATGAACCGCACTTCTTTGGAAAAAACAGCAGAAACCGGTGAAACCTGGTTTTGGAGCCGGTCCCGCCAGGAGCTTTGGCATAAAGGCGCTACCTCAGGAAACACCCAGCGCGTGGTCTCGTTGCGTGTCGATTGTGACGGGGATGCCCTGGTGGTTCAGGTGATTCCAAATGGTCCGGCGTGTCATCGCGAAACTTACTCCTGCTTCGCCGGCATCACTCTGGAATCGCAGGACAACCTCGGAGAGCCGGATCGCTTTGCGATTTTGAATGAACTGGAGAGCTTGATTGCCGCCAGGGAGGCAGAGCGTCCGGAGGGTTCTTATTGTACGTATCTGTTTGAAAAAGGCGTAGATAAGATCTTGAAAAAGGTGGGGGAAGAAGCCGCTGAAGTGATTATTGCGGCAAAAAACCGCAGCCACGACGAACTGCAATACGAAGCGGCTGACCTGCTCTTTCACCTGCTTGTTCTGCTGCGGGAACAAAAGCTCCCGTTGGATGATGTGCTGGCTGAGCTGAAGCATCGGCGCTAAGCTGCAGCGTGCAAATTTGAAATATGATGTATCGTATCAGAGAAAATCGCGCATCCTATGGTAAAAAAAGGGTGGGTGATTTTCTTTGAATGAGCAAAAATGGATGAAAGCAATGGCTTCATTGGTGTTGGCGTTTTCGCTGTTTGCCTGGGCTCCGCAACAAATGGCAGATGCCAAAGAAGGCGGCCGCCAACATCATGATCGACCGTATGGTTTGGATATTATGGGGTCTTCAGCTGTTCAGCGGCTGCTAAATGTTGACGAAGCGACTCTAAGGCAAGCTTTGCGGGACAAGGACCAATCATTGGCTGAGTTTGCTGCTGCCAAAAAGGTAAGTGTCGACGATTTGGTTGCCGCGATCGCAAAAGAAAGAGCAGAGCGTCTCGATAAAGCCGTATCGGAAGGGAAACTTACGGCAGCTGACGCTGAACAGATGAAGAGCAGGCAGGCAGCCGGAATTAAGATGAAAGTAACGACAAAGCCGTCCGATTGGAAGCGTTGGAAGCAGAAAAGACTGCAGCTATTGGCTGAGACGCTGAAGATGGAACCGGCTCAGTTGACAGATCAGCTGAAGCAGGGAAAATCGCTTGCGGAAATTGCCAGCAGTCAAAATGTCTCACAGGATAAGCTGAAAGCGGCCCTGCATGCGATGATGACGGATCGGATTAACCAAAAGGTCGCGAACGGCCTGTTGGCTCCAAGCAAGGCAGAGAAATGGAAGGAAAAGCTGAATACGCAGATCGACAAGCGAATTCATTTCAAGTACGCGGCGAATAAACACAAGGAACATGAGCAATAAGAAGAAGGAGGGCAAACCTCCTTTTTTCTTTGGCGGTAAGCGTAAGGAAAACATTGGAGGTGCCAGTAAGTTAAAAACCATGTTGACATATCGGAATAGCGGTAATATAACTGGAATATCTCTTTCAATACAGAGAAGAATTCTTTTGAGAAAACGGGAGGGATTCCGATGACAACGCTATGGACGATTGTCAACATTGCGGTTTTGGCTGCAATTATTTATGTCCTTTATTCTTTGCAAAAAAAGCATGTCTCGTTCTCAAAGCGGGTTTTCCTTGCTTTAGGTACAGGTATAGTCTTTGGACTCGCCCTGCAGTTCATTTACGGAGCGACTTCAGATGTGATGAAGACCTCGATGGACTGGTTTAATATCGTAGGGAAGGGCTATGTGAAGCTGCTGCAGATGATCGTGACGCCCTTAGTCTTTTTGTCCATTCTTTCGGCCTTTACAAAAGTCAAATTGACTCAAAACCTGGGAAAGATCAGTACTCTGATCATCGGTTCTTTGGTCGTGACGACGGCAATTGCCGCGGTGATCGGGATCGGGTCATCCTATGTATTTCATCTGGAGACGATCCAAATTGAACAGGGCAACGCAGAAGCAGCCCGTGCCGAACAGGTGGAACAGCGTTTAGGCGATATACAGGGGCTCACTTTCCCACAAAAGATCCTGGAACTTCTCCCGGCCAATCCGTTTCTTGACTTCACGGGGGCGAGAGCTACATCGATTATTGCAGTGGTGATTTTTGCGGCCATTCTCGGAGTTGCGTACCTCGGGGTCAAGCGGAAAAACCCCGAGCAGGCTGATCGTTTTGCGGGGATCGTGGAAACCTTTTACGTGATTATTATGAGAGTAGTAACGCTGATTTTGCGCTTGACCCCGTACGGAGTACTGGCGTTGATTACAAAAGTGGCGGCAACGAGCGATTATGCGGCCATTTGGAAGTTAGGCACCTTTGTCGTTGCTTCTTACGCCGCGCTGCTGCTCATGTTTGTGGTACACCTGCTGTTGGTTGCGGCTGTAAAGATGAATCCCATCTTCTACGTAAGAAAGGTATTTCCGGCACTTTCCTTTGCTTTTACTTCCAGAACGAGTGCGGGTACCTTGCCGTTGACAGTGAAAACTCAAACAGACGAGTTGGGTGTTCCTGAAGGGATTGCCAACTTTGCCGGGACGTTTGGCGTCTCCATTGGTCAAAATGGCTGCGCCGGCATTTATCCGGCGATGCTGGCCGTGATGGCGGCGCCTTCGGTCGGAATCGATCCGTTTACGCCTTCATTCATCCTGACCCTGATCGCAGTAGTTGCCATCAGTTCGTTTGGTGTAGCCGGTGTCGGCGGCGGCGCTACTTTTGCTTCGCTGCTGGTATTGTCCACATTGAACCTGCCGATCGCGCTGGTTGCTCTGCTCATATCCGTCGAACCGCTGATTGACATGGGGCGGACTGCTTTAAATGTCAGCGGAAGCATGGTTGCCGGGATTCTGACGAGCCGCATCACCAAGGATGTCAATCCGATCGTCTCAACCGGGCAGAGTCACGCGGAAGCATAAATAGAGAGTGAACATGGACGGACCCATCCCCTTCCTGTTTGGGAGGGGAATTCTTTTTCTGCAGGCTCTTTCATTTACCGCGGTAATGTTGGTAAAAAAATAGCGAAAAATAGTATTGACTTTCTATGTGTTAGTGTGATAGATTATTCATTGTCGCTGCTGAGCGGCGAAATCGATAGAGTGAAAAAGAGAAACGGCTTCAAAAAAACTCTTGACTCTATGAAATCGAATGTGGTATAGTAGAAAACGTTCGACAAAAATGCTCTTTGAAAACTGAACAGCGAAGCGTTTTAGTGAGTA